>NZ_JBFBBS010000019.1:0-128603 GCF_040682835.1 Streptomyces sp. NPDC051104
CCCCGCACTCCCAGTAACGTCCACTACACACTGAGAGTCACCAAGCACCCCATCTGACCTGCACTGATGCCCTAACTCACCGGCATTGCAGGTCAGAAGCACTCTTCGCTTATTTGATCAAGCCTCGGACACTCACACTCGCGAAAGCGCGAGGCTAGGAAGCAATCGACTCCAGCAGGTTGGCGATCCAGCCCAGGACACCGACAGCGATGGCGCCGACGGCACCGAAGCCCACCCGCTGGGCGGCCTTCTCGCGCCGCGAAGTCTCCCGGCTCCGGTGCGGCTTGCCCGACTTGGGGGGCCTGATCACCAGGTACGCGAGCCAGCAGAGGGCGGCCGCAGCAAACCCGACCTGCCACAGCTCCCCCACGACGCCCCTGAGCCCGGCTCGCTGAATCATCTGCGGCTCAAGCCCCTGTCGCGCGTCGAACTCGGTGCCGTCCGAATAGTCGTGCCCGGTGTCCTTGAGGAGCACATAGACGGCGTCGTCGGCGCTGCCACCCTCCGGAATGAATTCCCCGTAGCAGGAGATGTCAGAGTTCTTGCGGCTGTCGTTCGTGTCGTAGCAGTTCTCCACCCTGTACGTGCCCGGCGTGCCGTAGACGCCCGCGGAAAGAGCGAGATCGGCGGTCGCGGTGACGGCCCAGAACGCGGCGACGAACGCGGCGATGCATCCGCAGATCCAGAGGATCACCCGGGTCACGGGGCTTCGGGTACGGGAAATGGTCATCGTGGGTTGCCAGAAAGTGCCTCCCCCGGCATTAGTCTCGATGGCAAGGTAATTTCCGTTGCTCGGCTCTCCGCGCCCCCAGCACCCTCGTGATGGTACTGCCCAGTCCTGAGGTACCGCCCTCGAACGGCTTTGTCTCCATCACCACCGACCGTCAATCTGTGCAGCATCCTCATGTAGTTCATGCCCGACCGCCCGCTCCCACTCCCTGCATGTCATCGACTCGGCGCAACACGAGCCACCGCGGGATCTCTTTCATTCCATCGCCACTTGGCACGTAGCCGTATTCACGAGCCACCTGTAGTGCTCGCGTCGCCCCCAATTGCCGGAAATAACTGTTATGAATCTCTACCCGCCCGTCCCGGTGTCGCCACAGCGTTCCGCTGCTCTGCCGCCCCAGCAGGATGGGAACCCTGCCGTCGAACAGGGCCCTGAGTTGATCCTCCAGCCAAAGGAGATCAGTGGAAACCTCCCTCTGCATGCGCTTGCGGTCCAGCCACATGCGCCTCCGCCAGCGAAAGCGACGCCCGCTCCCGGGCAGGCCCGGGGCGTCAAGGCCCCATACCATACAGAAAGGAAGAAAAGCAACATACAAGCAGAACGCAATGGTGTACGGCGCCAGCCACAGCACTGCCAATAGGGGGAACCATAGCCACTGCGCTGCGTAGCGCAGGCGCGCGACCGCCAGAGACTTCGAGGGCCGTGCGGCCATCAATAGATCAGCTCTATTCGCATTCATCCCCACAGCCCGTCCGCTGCATGCTACCCAAAGTCTCTAATGCCATCGAAAACCTTGCCCGTGGTATCACGAATCTCACCAACTGTATCGTGAACCTTATCCGACAGGTACTCGACGTCGCCTGTTGCGATCCTGACACCCTCCTTGTACAGGTTCCGCGCCCCGGTGACGGCTTCGTAACCACGTGCCGGCCACGAGCGAGGATCGACGTACTTACCAACGACTTCTCCCGCGTCGTTCATGATCGGCTTGACCGAATCTGCCAGAGCAGGGATACGACCCAAGGGTGTGCTCTCGACCAGTTTCGGAATCGTCTGGTCCAACACACCGCCGAACTTCCCGCTTGCGGCCCGATACAGGCTAGCATCGCCAAAATGCCTGGCAACCGACACTGCGAGACGATCTTTGAAATTATCTGCAGTGATCTTTACTGCATCGATTTTTCCGCCCACCACGCCGAGGGAACGCATGCCGTCTTCTTCGATGAAGTTCCGCGCGGTTCCACCTACTTCGCGTACGAGATCATCCGCACGCTTGAGGGAATCCGCTGCCTTTGATCCGGCTTCCGCTACATGCAGTGGGATCGTCACGCCCTTGAGCGCGCCTAGCCCCGTCTTTCCGACCTTCGCCAAGTCACCGAAGGGAACGAATCCCACGAGGTCGAGACCGATGTCCACCCAGGAGCCCTTCTTGGCCCCTAGCGCCCAGCCACCCGCATGAAAGGCAAAAGCTCCAGCGTTCAGCACCCTACCAATTGCTTCAAAGACAACGGCTCCAATAACCGTCTCGGAGAAGATGATCGCAAGAACATCACATGCCGCACTGGCCCAGCCCAGCCAGTCACCGATCTTATATATGGTGTCGGCATGCTCCTTGAGCCACTTATAGATGTCATTCGCAAAATCCTGGGCTTTGTCCCCGATGCCCTTCAGGAGGTCCATGAAGCGATCGAAGAACCCGGGCGTATCCGGCGCCCGCTCGGAGGCCATGCGTATGACGGCAGCCGTCATACGTGCGCCCTCTTCATGTTCCCTGAGTAACTCTTGAGCCTTTCGCAGAATCGTGTTGAGCGATTCCGTGGCCTCGTTCACCTTCCTAGAGGCGAAATCAAGACGCTGCTGGGCGTTCTGCAGTGCCTCATCTGTTTCGAAAACCTGACCAGCGAGCTTCAGATCTGGATTATTCTCAGCCTGTTGTAGCGCCCGACGCGCTTCTTCTGCCTCGGTCTCATAGCGGGAAGCGAGCATCTGGAAATCAATCAGCTGCGACTTCCACTTGGCGAGCGCAGTCGCAGCCTCGATAAGTGAACTATGGCCATCTTCAAGATACTTCGGCAGTTCGCCGACCTTTTTGGAGAATCCCTCAGCTGCGTCTCCTTCCCAAATACCTCCAGGTCTGCCAATACGCGCCAGAGTACTGTGGGTGCTGTTGAGCTGATTCCCGACTTTACTAAGAGTCGCGGCGAGCATCTCCATAGATTCCGGACTTCCCGGGGCGGGGTTAAATCCGAGCGCGTCGAAGGATTGCGGGCCCATAAGTTCTTCCTCTTCCTCCTGGCGCATTCACCCGAAGGTGGCACCTATATCGTGGGCGCTTGCCGCTATAACATCGCGATCTCTCTTCACGTCACCGAAGGAAATCGTGTCCGCAATGTCGGCCAAGATGGCCTGGTACCGATAAAGGTCATCCACGTCTGAAGTGCTCAAACAAAACAAAAGGAGCCGGTTGTCGGCTGGAAAGGGGACCCAGAGTTCGATGCGAACAAGGAAACGCTCCTGTTCCCCCCCGTCTGGAAGAGTCCACACCGCACGGGACGCCCCGACACTAATAACGGCAGGGCCAGCTGGAATTCTGACAGGCAGAACTTCACCATCAGGATTCGATTGGGCCAGTGCCTTCGCGATCCCAGCCGCGCTGACGACGGGATTCGAGTTGCCCAACTCCCTTGTGCTGACGAGTAGCGTGCAACGACTGATCCGTTCGGGCGGCACGGCTCCATCTGCCGTGCCGCCGATGGGGAATACTCCCAGTGCGTGGTACACGACCCCCTGGGAAGAGAGTTGCTGCGCGTTAGCGGTATGGACGGCCGCGAACATTCTACGAAGAGGCTCCCAATCCTCTCTGTCTCCCCAGTAGTCGCGGGCAAAGGAGCGCATCTGCTCATCGAGCGCATCCTCCTCTATACCGATCCCGAGTGGGACCTCATGAAACTCTGGCTGTGTTTGGAATCGGAATGCCACTGATTCGTCGGAATCAGTGGTCGCATCGGATGCAGGACTCTTACCGGGCACGTCGGCCATGGCCCCTTTCGATGTACTGCATATCGCGCTCGCTCGGTCATCACCCTCCTTTAGGGGGCGATGCGCCGCCTGGGCGGGTCAGCATAATAATTCCGGCTAATCACCGGGGACGTTGAATTCCTCAGCGATCTTCTTTTCGATGGCTTCATAGGCATTCTTTGTCTCGGCAAGCCCTTTGGTTACCCCATCTGCCGCGTCTGCAATAAGGCCAATACCATAACCCCATGATTCCTGGAAGTCATCGCAAGCCTTTTCTAGCTCTGCCAGTCCAGTCCCCTTGAGCCCGATATCTTTCAGCGCCCTCATCGCAGAGCGCATTTCGTCGACACATTCGCCGAGTTGAGTGATGAGACCGGCGAGAGAGTCCAGCTCCACTTTGTAGTACCCCGCCATGAGACCTCCCCTCCTTTAGGTATCCACTGAGCCTGGAGCCGCAGCGAGAATGGGATCCCTATTGCCCCTCATTCAAGCAGCAATTCAGATTCATTGCCCACGGAATATGGTTTAGTGGGCGTATGGGTTGGGAGGCTGGGTCGGCTGTCCGGGAGGAGCGGGGTATCCCTGATTAGGACCTGAGGAGTACGACTGCTGGGCGGGTGGGTAGATCGGCTGCTGCGGCGGGTAACCCAGGTGAGGAGAATAAGTTTCCATCCCAGGCTTGACGGGGCTGGTCCCTGAGTTGCGGCGGCTACGAATTACGGTAAAGACGACTACGGCGCCAATCACGGCTCCGATGCCGATGATGCCTACAATAGGGACGATGGCACCCATTGAGGAGAGTCCCTTCTCGGGCTGATTCGCTGTCGTGTCGTTGTTTCCAGGCTCCCTGGTGGCCAACTGGATCCCACCGAGCGAACACTTATCCTGGGGTCGCTTGGGATATCCCACGTGAGGGCCTCATCGAGGTGACGGCTTGGGATTCCGCGGACCGTTCCGAGTTCACAGCCGCTCCGGCTGAGAATTACCTTACTGTCCCTGGCTCGGGGGCTGCTGGGTATAGGGGTTAGGGTGTTGCGGGAACTGTCCCGGAGGAGCTGGGTACCCCTGGTTGGAAGCTGCATTGGGGTAAGGCTGGTGGGCAGGCGGGTAGCCCGCGCCCTGAGGTGGGACTCCGCCGCCGGAGCTGGGGCCGCCGCTACCTCGGTTGCGGCGGCTGCGGATTACCGCGAAGACGATCGCGATGACGACCACGAGGGCTGCGATGCCGGCGATGAGGAAGATGCTGCCCGAGGAGGACTTCTTCTCGTTCTTGACCGGGTTCGTACCGTCATTGCCCGTCGAGGCACTACCGGAGTTCGTGGACGTGGGCGGCGAGGCCTGGGCGAGGGGGCCCTCCTTCGAGCCTGCGGGAATGTTCATCGTTAGCGCAGAGCCCGGGCGGGCGATGCCGTAGCCGAGTTCCTTGTCTGGGGCCGTCCTGCCCGTGTTGTTCAGGAACGACGCCGACTTGACCAGTCGGTTGATGATCTGACCTGCTGTTAGGTCATGGTATTTGGATCGAAGGAGCGCCACGATGGCTGAGACGTAGGCAGCGGAGCCAGAAGTTCCGTCCGCCACCGCGTAACCGCTGCGGGTAGTCGGATCAGCCTGAGCTGTTTGCACGCCTGGCGCTGCGACAGTGACATTCCCTTTGTTTGAGCTGGACCAGTACTTGAGGTCCTTGTCCACAGCTGAAACAGCCACTACTCCAGGAAGGGCAGCCGGATAGCTCACGGTTCCTGAGTCGTTGCCTGTAGCTGCCACTACTACAACATCATGCTTTTGAGCGTATTTAATGGCCTCGGCACCCGCCGATCCCGGATACGCACTGCTGTCACCGAATGACAGGTTTATAATCGACGCTCCCTGATCCACCGCGTAGCGGACACCAGCAGCCCAGGTTTCAGTACCCGCGCTCGCCGGAGCCTTCACCGGCAAGATCTTGGCCTTCGGCGCCAAACCCATCACGCCGGCGGAATGGTGCGGACCATGTCCATGGCCAGCAATTAGGCTCGCCATTCCAGTTCCGTGACCATCAGTATCATTGTGAGGATCTCCGCCACCAGTAAAGTCTTTACCGGCCAAGACTTGTCCTGTGAGATCAGGTTGGTTGGCCTCGACCCCTGAGTCGACCACAGCGACGGTTACTCCCGCCCCCTGTGAAGTCTTCCAAACCTTTTCCGCGTCGTAAACCGTCAGGGGCCATTGCGCATCCCGTACGGCGTCTGCCGAGGCGATTGGGGCTGAAGTGAGGAGCAAGGCTCCCGTCAACGCCACGACTCCTGTCGTGGTCCAGACTCGCTTGAAACCCAATTCCTTGCTCCTCACTCAGCTGTTGGCTGCGCCAGCCCTCATACGTGGACGGATGACATTCTGTCCGGCCCGTTTGTTGGCTTACTCGATGGTTCGCGGCACGTTTCGGTTGCGGTCCTCTTCCGAGATCCAGGTCTCTTCGTCCTCGACCAGGTAGTCGGGACGCTCGCCGCGGGTGGTCTCTTCCTCGGACCGTCGGCCGTTACGGCCGCCCGCACCACCGGCCATAGCGCCAGCCTTGCCGCCGCGCTGGGTTCCGCCACGACTGCCGTGCAGCCCTGCACCGCCACCGGTGCCCTTGCCGACCCCCTTGGCGGCGCCGACCACACCGCCACGAGCCTTCGCAAGTGCTCCACGGCCGCCGATGCCAGCACCCCCTCGGCCAGCCGCGCCGGCTCCGCCGCCCATGCCGCCCATGCCAGCTCGGCCTCCGGCGCCCCGACCTGCTGCCGCACCGCCACCAGTCACGCCACCGCGAGCACCCATACCTCCGATGCCGCCACGACCGGCGGTACTGCCGCCGACACCAAGTCCTCCTGCGGGAGCCACAATGCCTGGGCCCTGAGCCCCGCCAGTGCCGATTCCGACGCCACCGCCGCCGACTCCTGCAGGGCCGGTGCCAGGAGTGGGTCCCGTCAGACCGGGCGTGATGCTGTCCACGTTCGTCTTGGCAGTCGGGAGTTGCGTTCCGCCCGTGGGGAGTTGGGTTCCGCCCGCGATGCCCTTGTCGCGGGGCAGGGGCACCGTGGGGGCCGGCTTGATGCTGGTGGTCGGCCCTGCGCTCCACGGCTTAGCGGTGCTGCCTCCAGTACGGGGGCCTGAGCCGCCAGCAGGGGGCATGGTGATAGGGGGAGGCATCGGCGTATTGGGGTTCGGAGGGGAGAACGGGTCCTCCTTACCAGCATCGTAAGGCTGCCTCTGTGCATACGCCTTGTAGTTGACCGCCAGCTGCTCCATGATCGCCACCCCTTTAAGCTGCTCCTCCTTGCCCTTCGACAGAGAGTCGGCGTTCGCCTGCCGCGCAGCGTCCGTACTCACGCCCCTGTTGATGTCTTCCAGCAGCTGCTTATCACTACGATCATCGTCCGTAAGTTTGTCCCAGGCCCTGTCCCAGCCAGACGGTTCTTTGACGTCCCGCATCTTCTCCATGGACGTCCGCAGGTCGTTCTGCACGGCGTGCATGGTCTCCGCGTAGTGATTCGCCCACGCAGCCCCATTGCGGATGTTCTGCAGGATCTCGTTGGCCTTCTTGCGGAATGCCTCGGCCGCTTCGCCCTGCCAGTGCTCCAGGACGTTCTCGACCGCGCTCTGCATCATGCCCGCGACGCTGTCCTTGGCGGAAACCTGGTCCACGCCACCGGTCTTCGCGTCACCGTCGCCACCCGACAGGGTGTTGTGGACCGACTTCCAGTGCTGGCTGACCTCGTAGATCCGGTTTGGGTCCGCGTCCAGGATCATGGAGCGCAGCTCAGGGATGCCCATCTTCATGAAGGGCGTCTTGATCTGGCTGCGGTCCGGGCCGCCCATACCTCCGTCGGACAGCGATTCGAGCTTCTCGTCGTGCTTGTCCTTGATGCGCTGCTCGCGCGCCTGCTCCTGAGCCTTGATGTACTCAGGATTGTTGTAGTACTCGCCGCCGTAGACCATCGTCGAAGTCCCCCTTCGTCAGTGTGGCCGCTTAGTAGGCCGAACCCGTGGACCCGCCGTTTGGAGCAGCAGTGACACCCTGCTTGTTCGCGTGCTCCTGGTTGTTGTACTTGTCCCTGACCTTGGAGGTGCTCGTGCTGAAGTCGTCGATCAGCTGGTGCAGGTCCTTGATCATGGTTTCGATCCGGGTCTTCTGCTTCTGGTGGGCGTCATGAAGGTCGTTTGATTCCAGGAACTTCATGCTGCCGAACGCAGTGCTTGGGATGTCCGTCTCGTACTTGGCCTTGTTGTGGGCGTTGTCCATGTCCGAGAGAAGGCCGTTGAGCTTGCGGATGACCTCATCCAGCGCACTCAGATCGACCCGCATTCCGTTGCTCATACCCCGTTGTCCTCTCCCCTGTTTTCCGAGTTGTCCGCGCCAACTTCTGGCGCCCAAGTCATCGCCTAGCCCGACAGCCCAGCACGCCCGACGCGGCCAGACCGACCAGCCCGACCGCCCGTTCCGTCCCGTTCGCCTCGCTTGCTCCGCCAATCCCGCACAGCCACCCCGCTCCCCGCAGCCACGCCCACCAAGAGCAGTCCGGCACCCAGTACGTACACGGCGATCCGGCGTTGCCGTTCCGCCTCGCTCTCCCCCATCGTCACCGCCATCGGAATGACTCCGCCAGACCCAGCCTTCACCGGCGGATCCGGCGTCGGGGACGAACCCGGTGTCGAGTCGTCCGACAGTGCGGCGACCGGGTCGACGACGCCCCAGCCGGTGAAGCGGTTGGGGCCGCGGCCCGGGCGTTGGGCCGTTTGCTCGATCCGCGTGGCGATCTGGGCCGCCGTCCAGTTCGGGTGCTTCTCCTTGAGCAGGGCCGCGACGCCCGCGACGTACGGGGCCGCGAAGCTCGTGCCGTCGGCGGTGCACTGGCCGCCCTTCGGGACCGTGGAGACCATGCCGACGCCCGGTGCCGCCACGTCGACGAAGTCGCCCGCCTGTGAGAAGAAGGCGCGTTCGTCGTTGCGATCGGAGGCCGCCACCGCCAGGACGCCCGGGTACGAAGCCGGATACGTGTCCGCGGATTTACCGTCGGCTCCGTCGTTGCCTGCGGCGGCGACAATCAAGGCGCCCGCATTCACGGCCGCTGCCACGGCGCTCCGCAGGGTCGGGTCGTCCTTCTTGTTCGCGGTGTCCGACGAGATGTTGATGATGTCCACACCCTTGGCGACCGCGTCGCGGATCGCCGAGGCCATCGTCCCCGAGTTGCCCTGCTTGTTCTCCCCGCCCGTGTAGCGGAGAGAAAGGATCTTGGCGTCCGGAGCGATGCCCTCGAAACCCGTACCCTTCATCGGACGAGCCGCGATGATGCCCGCCACCCGCGTGCCGTGGCCTTCCAGGTCCTGGGTGCCGGAGCCGCCGACGTAGGACTTGCTGCCTGACGCCACGGCTGCGCTCAGCTGGCGGTTGGAGCTGTCCACGCCCGTGTCGATCACCGCGACCGTGACGCCCCTGCCCGTCGCCTGTGCGCGCAGTTGGTCCAGGAGGATCCGCTGGAGTGCCCACGGCGTCGACTTGATGACGGGGCCGCCGAACGCACATTCGGTAGTGGCCGTGTCGCCGGAGCCGGGGTCCGAGTCGGTGAGGTGGGTGGGTACCGCCGGGACGGCCGGCGCCGGGCCGGCCAGTGCCGGCGTACCCGGTGCGAGGCAGATTCCCGTGGCTGCGAGCACGCCGAAGGCCCGCCGCACTGCGCGGGTTCCAGCGGTGCGGCTACGCGAACTAGCGGTCGTGCCCCGCATGTTCAGGTCCCCCGTGTTCCGCCCTGAGGGCTTTCTTGCTTCCTTGCTTCCTTCGAAGCTTGGTCATGTGTACGTAGGTGAAGATGCGCCGACGCGTGTGGAGATTCCAGGGATTTACTGTGCACCGGCCCCGGACAAGGGCTCGGCCCAGCGGACGCCGCGGCGTCGGCTGGGCCGATTCTCCTCATCTCATGTCCCTCGGGCCGCCGACGGCTCAGCCCCAGGTCGAGGCGTTGCTCTTCTCGGTGGCCTGGTAGTTCTCGGCCGCGTTCTGCAGGGCCGCGGCGATCTTCAGCAGCGTCGCGTGCAGGTCCGCGGCGGTCTTGTCCCACTCGCGCTGCTTGCGCTGGTAGCCCTCCTGGGCCTCGCCTTCCCAGGTGTTGGCGACGCGCTTGACCGCGGCCTCGAGGTCGTCGAGCTGCTGCTTGATGCGACCGGCGGTGGTGCGCACGTCCGAGGACGCGTTGGTGATGGTGGCGTAATTTACGAGGATGCCCGACATCGTCGTTCCCTTTCAGGAAGAGTCGAAGGAAATCGGTGGCAACCGGTCGCAATCGGTGGCAACCGGTGTCACCCGTGGAAAGTGGTGAAGAGCGCTGGAGAGCAGGAAGAGTCGAGTCCTGAGGCGTTCGGCTCAGCCGAAGTCGGACATGATCTTGCTGA
This sequence comes from Streptomyces sp. NPDC051104, assembly GCF_040682835.1. NCBI lineage: Bacteria > Bacillati > Actinomycetota > Actinomycetes > Kitasatosporales > Streptomycetaceae > Streptomyces > Streptomyces sp. NPDC051104. Next base: position 10,157 of record NZ_JBFBBS010000019.1, read on the forward strand.
TCTCGGAGTTCTGCTGCTCTTCCGACGCGGAGTAGTTGCTCCGCGTGGAGTCCACCGCTTCCTTGATGTCGTTGAGGATGTCGCTCATCCTCTTCGCGTCCGTGTTCCAGCGTTCCTGCAGCTGGTGGTAGGACTGGGCCGCCTGGCCCTGCCAGCCGCCCGCGATCTGGTCGATCACTCCGTTGAGGCGGCGGATCTCGCCCTGCAGCTGACCGTTCACGGTGTTGATGTCGCCCGAGAGCTTCGTCAGTTCGTCTTCTGTTACCCGGAACTGGCCGGCCATGTTGAACCTTCCCCCATGTCGTCGTTGATCCGGGAAACCTGCACCAGTACCCCGGAGAAGCGGCCCATCCGTGAGCGCTGAAAGCACTCTATCGTCCGGCCGTCACACATCCACAAGCAAGGGCTATGCGTTACAGGGTTCACACAGTTGAGCGATGATCCTGTGATCCACCACCGCCAAGTAGGGCCTGCTTTCGGCCAGTTGGCCTGTCACTGGCTCTGCGGCTGTGCCGCGCTGCCGGTGTCCAGGGTGGGGCCCTTCGGGATGAACGTCGCCCAGGACTGGGGCACGACCGCGGGGTTGGACACCTTCTCGTAGCCCAGCCGGGTGCGCGCCTTGTCCGTCTCGCTCGCCCCATCCGAGGAGGAACTCGCGTCTCCCGAAGAGGACGAGCCGGTGCCGCTGCCCTGCGCGGCGCTGTCGTTGTTCGACGGCAGGGAGTAGCGCAGGCCCGTGTCCGTCAGCAGATACGTCGCACCGCCTCCCTGCGCCGTCCCCGTGACCTCCTGGAAGAGCAGCCCGGAGCCGGACGAGACGTAGGCGCTCAGCGAATCCGCGACGACCTTCTTCGGGTAGGCCGTCCCGGCCCAGGCGGCGAGCTGCGGCTTCCTGCCCTCGCCGATGGTGCCGTCGTAGACACTGCACGAGGTGGTGCGGGCCTCCTCCGTCGCCGTCGCCGCGGGGTTGGCCTGCCGGGGAACGGTCTGGGGCCAGCCCTTGTCCGCGTAGAAGGTGTCCGCCTGGCCGCCGTTGGCCGCGATGATGTCCGGGGTGTCGACCCGGATGTCGGTGATCGCGTCCGTCCCGTACGCCAGTTTGGCGGACGGCGAGCTCTTGAGCAGGTTGGCCACGAACGGCGTGATGGCGGCGACCCGGTCCCGCAGGACGACGTAGTACTGAGTGCCCTGCGCGTCCTGCGCCTTGAGCACCCGGCCCACCGTCCGTGCCTCCTGGGGGAGCCCCGAGACCGAAGTCGGCTGGCCCGCGGACGCAACCGTCGGGAAGGTGATGAGGCCGCCTTCGTTGAGGGTGTGCAGCCACTGCTGGCTCACCGGCTGCGGCTTGGCCGTGGTACCGATGACCGCGGCGCGCAGCTGCTCCATGGTGGTGCTGTCGAGACCGGAGGGGCCGCCCAGCAGGAAGGCGTTGCCCTTGCCGTCGACCAGGTATTCGCGCGAGGTCTTGGGGTCGATGACGTACAGGGCCTCGCGGGCGTCGACCTTCCCGTCGTTCCCCAGCGCCTTCGCGTCGTCGGCGTCGAGGACGAAGACGGCACGGTCGATGGCGTCGTCCGATCCGGGGGCCGGCCGCTCGCACACCGCCCAGGTCTTGGCCTTCTCCGCGTCCGCCGCGGCGGGCAGCCGGTCGGGGGCGTACGGGATGCCGAGGGTCGCCCCGTGCGGGATGCCGCTCTTGTCGATCTCCTTGCCGGGAACCTCGATGACGCTGCCCTTGCCCTTGTCCAGGAGGAGCTTGGCGGAGGCGTAGTTGAGGACGGGGTGGAGTGTCGGGGTCTCCTTGCCGTTCGTCGCCTTGTCCTTGAGGACGACGTAGCGCGTCGTGGAGTCGCTGTCGACGATGATGTACTCGCCGGGAGTGTCCCAGCCTGCCGGCGCGGACGGCTTGATCACGCCCCAGGCGATGAAGCCCACCACCAGCACGACGCCCACCGCGAGGCTGGGCATCACCGTCTGCATGGGACGCGGCGCGCCTTCGTCCGAGCCCCCCGGTGATGGCGCCAGGAACGCCGCGACGGTGCGCTTGCGAGCGAACGTATAGGCAGCGAGCTCATCGCGACGCTTTGCCATGGTCCCCAGGTCTCCCGTTGTGTGATGCTCGATGTGCTGCTCGGTTGTGCTCTCGATGTGCTGCTCGGTTGTGCTGCTCGATGGAGCTGTTCCATCGAGCAGCTCGATGCGCTCGAAAGGCCGCCCAGGCCGAGCAGGCACTTACTATGCCCTGTGCCGCCAGGCGACGTTCCCTCAGGTCCGTGGCGGGCCCCGCATCTTCACAGAGCCTCAACCCCTGCGCCCCACCATGCGCGGCCGGTCCGTGAAAGGCTGGCCACCTGGGGTTTCGGTGTCCCCTGTGTCCGCCCGCGTGCAGCAGCGGGTACCGTGAGCCACTCGCATGGATGATGTGGGCCATCGGTGCCCCTGGCCCGTCGCCGGGATCTCCAACAGAGGATCTCCGCCCGACATATGGCCACTACTTCGCGAAAGGGATGTCCCGGGGGATGACCAGCGCTACGAGCACTCGGCGCGGAGGCCGCGCACAGCAGCAACAGGACGGTCCGGGCCGCAGACGCGGGCCGGCTCCGGCCCCCGCCGCCGCGTCGCCGCGCATGCTGCCCAGCCCGGGCGGTATGGGTCCGCTGCGGCTGCAGCAGCTCATCCTGGTGGAGCTCGCGGCGGCCGTCATGCTGGCCGCCTGGGCCGCGGACGCGTCCTGGCTGCTGGCCCCGGCCGGTGGGGTGGCGGCGCTGCTGCTGCTCCTGGCGGTCCTGCGCCGGGGCCGCCGCCCGCTGCCCGAGTGGTACGAGACGACGCGCGCCCTCAGGCGCCGTCGGCGCGAGGCCAAGCTGCCCGCCCCGCCCGGGACGGACCCGATGCTGGCCCCCACCGTCGAGTGCGACCCGGCCCTGCGGACGTACCGCTTCGTGTCCCGTGACGATCGCTCGATCGGCATGATCGGCGACGGGACCTTCCTGACCACCGTGCTCTTCGTGCAGCCGGGAGACCAGCCGCTGCGTCCCGAGTCCGCCGGGCGGCAACTGCCGCTGCACCTGGTCCAGGAGGCGCTGGAGGTCGACGGGATCCGTCTGGCGTCCGCACAGGTCGTGCAGCACACCCAGCCGGCGCCCGCGCCGCATCTGCCCCAGCAGTCGGTCGCCGCGCGGTCGTACGGCCCCCTTCAGGCGCAGACGGGTTCGCCCGCGCTCCGGCTCACCTGGGTCGCCCTCAAACTCGACCCGGAACTGTGCCCGGAGGCGGTTCAGGCACGCGGGGACGGCGTTCCCGGGGCGCAGCGCGCACTGCTGCGGGTGGCGGACCAGCTGGCGAGCCGACTGGCCGGGGCCGGCTTCCAGGCGACCATCCTGGACGAGACCGAGCTGGTGCAGGCGCTGGCGACGTCCAGCTGCCTGAACCCGCGGGCCAACGCGCAGCACGCTCAGGACGGGCGGTCTCCCCAGCGGCGTACGGTCGAGTCGGTACGGAGCTGGCGGGTCGACGACCGGTGGCACACGACGTACTGGCTGTCCCGTTGGCCGCAGTTGGGGAACGGGGGTGTGGCGCTGCCCGAGCTGATCACGCGGTTCACCTCGCTCCCGGTGCTCGCCACGACGTTCAGCGTGACGCTGGGCAAGGCCGGCAGCCGGGGCGTCTCCCTGACCGGGCACCTGCGCGTCACCGCCCGTGGAGACAGCGAACTCGCCGAGGTCGCCCGTGAGTTGGAGCGGGCCGCGAGTGCCGCGAAGGTCGGTCTGGTCCGCCTCGACCGGGAGCAGGTCCCCGGAGCCCTCGCCACTTTGCCGCTCGGAGGTACGTACTGATGTCCCACCCCGTCACGGCCACGGACCCGCGGCAGCACGGCCGGGCCTCCGGACGCACGCCGGCGCACGTGGCCTCGCCCACCGACACCGGCATGATCCCCATCATCCGGCAGCCGGAGTCTCTGCAGCAGCAACGGCGCATCTTCAGCCCGGGTTTCGGGCTGCGCGGCCCGCGCCGGAACCGCCATGTCGTCACCGTCGACGAGCTCGCGGCCGTCAGCATGCCGATCGGCGACGACGGCGTGATCATCGGCACCGACCCGGAGTCGCAGCCGGCCGTGCTCGGCCTGTCCCGTCCCACCCCCTTCGACGTCGTGCTCGTGGGCGGCCTCTGGCTCGCCCAGGTGCTGGCGCTGCGCGCCGCCGCGACGGGGGCGCGCGTGGGCGTCGAGACGGGCCGTCCGCAGGCCTGGCAGCAGTTGGCCCAGGTCGCGGGTGGCGGCCAGCAGTGCGTGACGGTCTATCCGGTGGGACGGGTGCCCGCGCAGGGCCCCTCCGTCTCGAGCCCGGTGGTGCTGATCCGGGACTGCGGCGTTCGTCCGCCCCGCGGGCGGGTCACCTCCCTGCCGTGGCAGGCCGTGGTGACGGTGCTGCCGTTCGTCGGCGAGCACGCGCCGCGTTGGCTGGCCCAGGCCCAACTGGTGGGTATCCAGCGCATCTCGCCCCAGGAGACCGAGATCGTACGCGACACTCTAGGCATTCCGGACGAGCATCTCCAGCTGCTGCCCACGCTTTACGACGGCGTCGCCCTGTGGTGCACCCGTAAGCATCGCAAGTTCGTCATGACCGAGCCCACCGATGCGGAGACGGGCCTGCTGGGCGTGGCCCGCCGTATGGACTGACGCGTCGTCCGACGGCTCGTCCGGCGGCTCGTCCGACGCCTTGTCGTCCCCGGATCGCGGTGCCTGCCGGTCGGGTCGACAGTCACTTTTCCGTACCGCGATCCAAGTGATTAGTCTCTTCTGGTGATGCGGTGACGATCGCAGCCGCGTGGGAATCGCCACTCGGTCCGCCCGGCCGCGACGACGACCAACTCAGCAGCAGTGGCTGACCAGGAGGCAAGCAGTGAACAGCGATCGGTCCGAGTACAACGGCGGCAGCCCGTCCTCGGACGGGGACGATCAAGACGTGGACCTCACCGGCGAGTTCGAAATCGTCTACACCCCTCCCGCCTGGTACGCCCAAAGCACGCAGGGTGGCTCCGCGGCCGGCGGACAGCGCGACGCCGGACCGGCCTCGCCGCCTCCGCCGCCCGGTCCACCCGTCGGTCCGCCCACCGGGCCGCCAGGCGGTCCCGCACCCCAGGCTCCCGCGCCGCAGGCTCCCCCACCCCAGGCCCCCGCGCCCCAGGCGACCGCGCCGGCGCAGCCGTACGCCCAGGGAGTTCCGCAGCAGCCCGCGCAGGGCATGCCCGGAGCGAACCAGAACAGCACGGGTGGCTACGGTTTTCCGCAGCAGCAGTCCGCTCCGAGCACCCCGCAGGCGGCGGGGGGCGCGCCGGCGCCCGGAGGGTACGGCTACCCCCAGCAGACGGGAGCGGCCGCACCCCAGCGGGGCCAGGACACGTCGGTCGGTCACGGACAGCCTCAGCCGCAGGCGCCGGCCCAGCCGCCCGCGCCGGGCTTCCCCGTGCTGCGGCCCGTCGACGAGGACGCCCAGGCCGCCCCGTCCCAGGCCGCTGTCCCGGCGGCGGGCGCTCCCCAACAGCCTGCCTCCGCGCAGCCGATGCCCGAGCAGTCGATGGCGGAGCTCAACCATGCCGCCGCCGACGCCGAGGCGGCGAGGCTGTTCGCCGGTGCCGACGACGACGAGAAGCCGGAGAAGGGGCGGAGCGACGAGCCGGAGTCGGGTGACTCCGCCGGATCCGGGGTCTCCGGTGCGGAGGGCGATGAGACGGCGCACGCCCGTTCCGATGCGGAATCCGCCGCGCGGACCGATGCCGAGGCCACGTCGGCGACCGGGGAAGCAGAGCCGGAAACAGACGCGGAGCCGGAGCCGGCGCCCGCCGCTCCCGGACCCGCGCCCGCGGAGCAGGGGCAGGGGCAGCAGCCACAGGCGGCGCCCGCCGCACAGGCCCCCGCCGGGCCCCAGGCCGGTCAGCCCTCAGCCGGCCGGCCTCCGGCCGGCCAGGAGCTTCCGCCGCTGCCCCAGGGCTACGTGCCCGCACAGCCCGCTCAGGGGGCACCGCAGCAGGCAGGGCAGCCGGACCAGCAGGCCGCGGCGGCAGCCGCACAGGCCGCCGGATACGGCTACCCGCAGCCGCCCGCTCAGCCGGTACCCGGGCAGCCCGGGTACCCGACGCCTCCGCAGGGCACGTTCGGCCCGGCCCAGCCTCCCGCGTACCCGGCCCAGCCTCCCGCCTACCCGGCGCAGGGCGGGCAGCCCGCACCGGTGGACCCGCGGCAGGCGCCGCAGCCCCCGCAGCCGCAGCCGCAGCCGCAGGCCGCCGGATACGGCTACCCGCAGCCGCCCGCCCAGCCGTTGCCGCAGCAGCCCGGACCGGTCGGTTACGGTTATCCGCCCCAGCAGGCCGGCTACGGCTACCCGCAGCCCGCCCAGCCGCAGCAGCCCGCGCCGCACCAGCACCCCGCGCCGCACCAGCACCCCGGGGCCCAGCAACCGGCTTCGGCCCAGCAGCAGCCCCCGGCACAGCCACTGCCGCAGCAGCAGGCGCCCCAGCAGCCTCCCGCTGCCCCGCCCGCTGCCTACGGCAACCAGGGCTGGACCGCCCCGGTCGGCCCCCAGGCGGGCCCCGGTGCCCCCCAGCAGCAGGCCGCGCCGGGCACGCCGCTCGGCTACAACGCCGCCGTGGAGCTCTCCTCCGACCGGCTGCTGCGCCATCAGCCCAAGGCGCGCAAGAACAACACGGGCCCGTCCCGCTTCAAGTTCGGTGCCAAGAAGGAGGAGGCCGAGCGGCAGCGGAAGCTGGAGCTGATCCGTACGCCGGTGATGTCCTGCTACCGGATCGCGGTGATCAGCCTCAAGGGCGGCGTCGGCAAGACCACGACGACCATGTCGCTCGGAGCGACGCTCGCCACCGAGCGTCAGGACAAGATCCTGGCGATCGACGCCAACCCGGACGCCGGCACCCTCGGCCGACGGGTGCGGCGCGAGACCGGCGCCACCATCCGCGACCTGGTCCAGGAGATCCCACGGCTGAACAGCTACATGGACATCCGCCGCTTCACCTCGCAGGCGCCGTCGGGGCTGGAGATCATCGCCAACGACGTGGACCCGGCGGTCTCCACGACCTTCAACGACCAGGACTACCGTGCCGCGCTCGACGTGCTGGGCCGGCAGTACCCGATCATCCTCACGGACTCGGGTACCGGTCTGCTCTACAGCGCGATGCGTGGAGTCCTGGACCTCGCCCACCAGTTGATCATCATCTCCACGCCCTCGGTCGACGGCGCGAGCAGCGCCTCGACCACGCTGGACTGGCTGTCGGCGAACGGCTTCGCCGATCTCGTCCAGCGGTCGGTCACCGTGATCTCCGGTGTCCGCGAGACCGGCAAGATGATCAAGGTGGAGGACATCGTCGCGCACTTCGAGACGCGCTGCCGCGGTGTCGTCGTGATCCCCTTCGACGAACACCTCGCGGCAGGCGCCGAGGTGGACCTCGACATGATGCGTCCCAAGACCCGCGAAGCCTACTTCGACCTCGCCGCCGTCGTCGCCGAGGACATCGCCCGTACGCAGCAGGGCTTCGGCAACCCGAACCTGCACTTCCAGCAGCCGCCGCAGGGATACGCGGCCCCGCAGCAGCCCCAGCAGCCCTACGCCCAGCCCGGCGGCGCCCCGCAGCCGGGGCAGGGCTGGCAGCAGCAGCCCGGGCCGGGCCAGAGTTGGCAGCAGCCGGCCCCGGACCAGAACCCGCAGCAGCCCCAGCCCCAGCAAGGCGCCGTGCCGCCCGGCTGGACGCAGCAGTAGCGAACCGGCCCGCAACGCCGGAGGGCCGGCACCTTCACGGTGCCGGCCCTCCGGCGTCCGCGTACGTCGCGGCGCGAGCGCACTCGTCCCCGATATCACTCCGGGAGCACTGCTTCAGCACTACTTCAGGTCGAACTCCCCGTCGCGCGCCCCGAGTACGAACGCCCGCCACTCCGCCGCGGTGTAGCGGAGCACCGTGTCGGGGTCCGCGGAGTTGCGCATCGCGACGGCGCCGCCCGGCAGGTAGGCGATCTCCACCCGCTCGTCCTGGGGACCATCAGGGGAGCCGACCCACTCGACGCCGCTGATGTCCATGGCGTACAGCGCTTCCTTCTCCTGCTCGGTCGCCACCGGGTCCACTCCGTTCCACCGACCTTACGGACGAGGGGAATTGTACAACTGGGGGCGGCGGCGGGGGGTTTGCGAGCGAACCGGACACGGCCGTTGTTCAGACGGGGTCTCCGGCCGCCGCGATCAGTTCGCGGCAGCGCTTCACGTCCTCCGCCATCTGTGCCAGCAACCCGTCCAGCGAGTCGAACTTGGCCTGGCCGCGGACGAACGCCAGGAAGTCGACGGCGACGTGCAGCCCGTACAGATCCAGTCCCACCCGGTCGATGGCGTACGCCTCCACGGTGCGCTCGGTGCCGTCGAACTGGGGGTTGGTCCCGACGGAGATCGCAGCCGGCATCGACTCGCCCTCGACCTGCAGCCAGCCGGCGTAGACACCGTCGGCCGGGATCGCGGTGTGCGGGAGCGTCTCGACGTTGGCGGTCGGGTAGCCGAGGTCGCGGCCGCGCTGGGCACCCCGTACCACCACACCCTCCACGCGGTGCGGACGTCCGAGGATCTCGCGCGCGCCCTCGACGTCGCCCTCGGCGATCAGCCGGCGGGTCAGGGTGGAGGAGAAGGGCTCGCCGCCGCCTGCCTCACCGCTCACGTGGAGATCGACCACCTCGACCTCGAAGTCGTACGTCTTGCCCTGCTCGGCCAGGAACTCCACGTTGCCGGCGGCCTTGTGGCCGAAGCGGAAGTTCGGGCCCTCGACGACGGCCTTGGCGTGCAGCTTGTCCACCAGCACCTTGACCACGAAGTCGGCGGGCGAGAGCCGGGAGAACTCGGTGGTGAAGGGCAGGACGAGGACCGCGTCGACACCCAGTTCCGCGCACAGTTCGGCTCGGCGGTGGTGCGGGGCGAGCAGCGGCGGGTGGCTGCCGGGGCGCACGACCTCGCTGGGGTGCGGGTCGAAGGTCACGACGACCGAGGGAACGCCCAGCTCTCGGGCGCGTTCCACGGTATGCCGGATGATCAGCTGGTGACCGCGGTGGACTCCGTCGTAGGAGCCGATGGTGACGACGCTGCGCCCCCAGTCCTCGGGGATGTCCTCCAAGCCACGCCAGCGCTGCACTGTGACCGCTCCTTGTCGAACCCGTGTCCGTCTCTGCCTTGTACGCAGGTCTAAGGGTGCCATGCCGGGCGGCGTCGGCCCGCATCGGCATGGGGGCTGTGACGGGCGGCACGTCGTATCAAGGGGCCAGGCAGGCAGATCACGGGGTGGACGGTGGACAGGCGCCCGCCGTGCGGGGCCCGTGGCACCGGCCGGGACCATCGTGCGGCGAACGCGCCCCCTTCCGCTCCCTCGGTTCACTCCGAGCGCCTGCTGCCCGGGGTGAATGGATACGGGTGGATGGATACACCTCTGTGAGGGGGAACCGAGGGGGGACCGTGGAGCGGCGACCGGCATCCCCGCGATCGTCGCTCCACGGGCAGGCACGGCGTGCGTCAGCCGAACACGGCCAGGCTCTTCGCCTTGCCCCGGTGGGCCTCCACGAGCGCCAGGAGGCGGTCTTCGGGGCCGAAGACGGCGACGGGGCCCGCGCCCGCGTACTCGTCGGGCATCTCCAGCCGCACGCCGTTGGCGAGCAGCCGTGCCCGCTTGGCGTCCACGTCCCAGCGCGGGAAGGCGGCCGCGGCGGCCTCGGCGATCGGCATCACGGTCAGCTCCTGCTGGAGCTGGTCCAGGGTGCGGGCGGCGTCCAGCTTGTAAGGCCCCACCCGGGTGCGGCGGAGCGCGGTGAGGTGGCCGCCGACGCCCAGGTCCGCGCCGAGGTCGCGGGCGAGGGCCCGGATGTAGGTGCCGGACGAGCAGACCACGGACACCAGCAGGTCGCGCACCGGCGTGCCGTCCTCGGCGACGGCGTCCCGGACGTCGTACACCGCGAAGGACGAGACGGTGACCGGCCGGGCCGGGATGTCGAAGTCCTCGCCGTCCCGGGCACGCTTGTACGACCGTACGCCGTTGATCTTGATGGCGCTGACCTTGGACGGCACCTGCATGATGTCGCCGGTCAGCTTGGCGATCCCGGCGTCGATGGCGTCCCGGGTGACCTTGGAGGCGTCGGTGGAGGAGGTGACCTCCCCCTCGGCGTCGTCCGTGACCGTCGTCTGCCCGAGGCGGACGGTGCCCACGTACTCCTTCTCGGTCAGGGCGAGGTGGCCGAGGAGCTTGGTGGCCTTCTCCACGCCGAGGACGAGGACGCCGGTCGCCATCGGGTCGAGGGTGCCGGCGTGGCCGACGCGCCGGGTCTTCGCGATCCCGCGCATCTTGGCGACGACGTCGTGCGAAGTGAAGCCCGACGGCTTGTCGACGATGACGAGGCCGTCGGGCGTGGTGTGCTGCTGCTGGGTCATTCGGCGGTGTCGTCCGTCTCGTCGTCGGAGCCGGGCTTCCGGTACGGGTCGGCCTCACCGGCGAACGACTTGCCCGTGGCCGCCTCGCGCACCTTCGCGTCGGAGGCGCGCGCCTTGTCGAGGAGGTCCTCGATGTTCCGGGCGGTGTCCGGGAGGGCGTCCGCGACGAAGGTGAGGGTGGGGGTGAACTTCACGCCGGCGGCGCGTCCGACCTCGGAGCGCAGGATGCCCTTGGCGCTCTCCAGGCCGGCCGCCGCGGCCTCCCGCTCCTCGTCGTCCCCGTACACCGTGTAGAAGACGGTCGCCTCCCTCAGATCGCCCGTCACCCGGGTGTCCGTGATGGTGACGTGCGAGCCGAGCCGCGGGTCCTTGATCCCGCGCTGCAGCTTCTGGGCCACCACCTCTCGGATGAGGTCCGCCAGCCTCTTAGCCCGCGCGTTGTCGGCCACTGGTCCGTCTCCCTGTCTTTCCTGTCATTGTTCTTCGGTCAGTCGTCAGTCGTCATCGCCGTGGAGGCGCCGTCTGACGGACAACAGCTCCACCTCGGGGCGTCCGGCGACCAGCCGCTCGCACCGGTCGAGTACGTCGGTCAGGTGCCCCGCGTCGCCGGAGACCGCCGCGAGCCCGATGACGGCCCGCCGGTAGAGATCCATGTGGTCCACCTCCGCGGCGCTCACCGCGTACTTGCGCTGGAGCTCGGCGACGATCGGGCGGACGACGGAACGCTTCTCCTTCAGCGACCGTACGTCGCCGAGGAGGAGGTCGAAGGACAGGGTCCCCACGTACATGTGTGTCCGGATGACCCGCCGGTACGGGATCGGTGGCCCTGCCGTCGGTGCGGGCAGGGACACGAAAACCGTACAACGAACCGTCCGGGCCACTCGACGGGATTGTTCTCGCCCCCGCCGCGCCTACCCTTCCCGTCCTCCAGGGGCTCCGCCCCTTCAACCCCACCGGCGCTCCGGCCCCGGACCCGTATGGGGACCACGTCCCCTGCACCCCTCACGGGGCACCGCCCGGCAAAGCCGCCGCGACTCCGCCCCCCGACCCAGGCGCGGACCACATCCCTGCACCCCTCACGGGGCACCGCCCGGCAAAGCCGCTGAGGCTTCGCCCCATGTCCCGTTCGGGGGCCGGCCCCCGGACCCCCGCTCCTCAAACGCCGGAGGGGCTGAATTTCCGCCGGACGAGCTGATGTGTCAGCGCCGGGTCGGCATCATTCAGCCTGTTCTGGGGTCCCCCCTGCTCGAAGCGCTTGGGGGAGTTCGAGGACGATGCCGTGAGGGCGGCAGCGGGGGTCTGGGGGCGCAGCCCCCAGGGACGGGAAGGGCAGGGGCGGCGGGGGCGAAAACCCCTCACCGCCCAGCTGCACGCGACCGCCGGCCGACGGAACCGTGGTTCCGTCGGCCGGCGATGAACCCCGGGCTTACGCCCGCGGCTTCTCCCGCATCTCGTACGTCGCGATGACGTCGTCGACCTTGATGTCGTTGAAGTTGCCGAGGTTGATACCGCCCTCGTAGCCTTCGCGGATCTCGGTGACGTCGTCCTTGAAGCGACGCAGGCCCTCGATGGTGAGGTTCTCCGCGACCACCTTGCCGTCGCGGATGAGGCGGGCCTTGGTGTTGCGGCGCACCTCGCCCGAGCGGATGAGGACACCGGCGATGTTGCCCAGCTTGGACGACTTGAAGACCTCGCGGATCTCCGCCGTACCCAGCTCGACCTCTTCGAACTCCGGCTTGAGCATGCCCTTGAGGGCCGCCTCGATCTCCTCGATCGCCTGGTAGATGACCGAGTAGTACCGGACGTCCACACCCTCGCGCTCGGCCATCTGCGCCGCGCGGCCGGCCGCACGCACGTTGAAGCCGATCACGATGGCGTCGGAGCCCATCGCCAGGTCGATGTCGGACTCCGTGACCGCACCGACGCCGCGGTGCAGGACGCGGATGTCGACCTCTTCGCCGACGTCCAGCTGGAGCAGGGAGGACTCCAGGGCCTCGACGGAACCAGAAGCGTCACCCTTGATGATCAGGTTCAGCTGCTGGACCTCGCCGGCCTTGAGCACCTTGTCCAGGTCCTCCAGCGACACACGGCGCGTGCGCTTCGCGAAGGCCGCGTTGCGCTCACGGGCGGCACGCTTCTCGGCGATCTGACGGGCCGTGCGGTCCTCGTCGACCACCAGGAAGTTGTCACCCGCACCCGGGACGTTGGTCAGGCCCAGGACCTGGACCGGCGTCGACGGGCCGGCCTCGGCGACATTGTTGCCGTTGTCGTCGAGCATGGCGCGGACTCGGCCGTAGGCGTCGCCCACGACCATCGTGTCGCCGACCCGCAGCGTGCCTCGCTGGACGAGGACCGTCGCCACGGCACCGCGGCCGCGGTCGAGGCGGGACTCGATCGAGATGCCCTGCGCGTCCTGGTGCGGGTTGGCCCGCAGGTCGAGCGAGGCGTCGGCCGTGAGGATCACGGCCTCCAGCAGCGAGTCGATGTGCAGACCCTGCTTGGCGGAGATGTCGACGAACATGGTGTCGCCGCCGTACTCCTCGGCCACCAGGCCGTACTCGGTCAGCTGACCGCGCACCTTGGTCGGGTCGGCACCCTCGACGTCGATCTTGTTGACCGCGACCACGATCGGCACCTCGGCCGCCTTGGCGTGGTTGAGCGCCTCGACCGTCTGCGGCATGACGCCGTCGTTGGCCGCGACGACCAGGATCGCGATGTCGGTCGACTTCGCACCACGGGCACGCATGGCGGTGAACGCCTCGTGACCCGGGGTGTCGATGAAGGTGATCTTGCGCTCTTCGTCGTTGACCTCGGTCGCGACCTGGTAGGCACCGATGTGCTGGGTGATGCCGCCGGCCTCGCCCGCGATGACGTTCGTCTTGCGGATGGCGTCGAGCAGTCGGGTCTTACCGTGGTCGACGTGACCCATGACGGTGACGACCGGCGGACGGACCACCAGGTCCTCCTCGTCGCCCTCGTCCTCGCCGAACTCGATGTCGAAGGACTCGAGCAGCTCGCGGTCCTCCTCCTCCGGGCTGACGATCTGAACCGTGTAGTTCATCTCGTCGGCGAGGAGCTGCAGCGTCTCGTCGGAGACGGACTGCGTGGCCGTGACCATCTCGCCGAGGTTCATCATGACCGCGACGAGGGACGCCGGGTTGGCGTTGATCTTCTCCGCGAAGTCGGTGAGCGACGCGCCGCGGGAGAGACGGATGGTCTCGCCGTTGCCGCGCGGCAGCATCACGCCGCCGACGCTCGGGGCCTGCATGGCCTCGTACTCCTGGCGCCTCTGCCGCTTCGACTTGCGGCCACGACGCGCGGGACCGCCGGGACGGCCGAAGGCGCCCTGCGTGCCACCACGGCCACCGGGACCGCCGGGACGGCCACCGAAGCCGGGACGGCCACCGCCGCCACCGCCGGGACCACCCGGACGACCGGCGAAACCGCCACCGCCGCCGCCACCGGGAGCACCGGGACGACCGGCGAAACCGCCACCGCCGCCGCCACCGGGACGACCGGCGAAGCCGCCGCCACCCGGACGACCGCCGCCGCCACCGGGACGACCGCCGCCACCGGGACCGCGGCCGCCGGGGCCACCGCCACCGGGACGCGGGCCGGCAGCGGGACGCTGCGGCATCATGCCCGGGTTCGGACGCGGACCGGCGGGGCCGCCGCCGGGACGCGGACCGCCCTGCGGACGCGGCATCGAGCCCGGGGTCGGGCGCGGACCGCCCGGAGCCTGCGGACGCGGGCCGCCGGAAGCCTGCGGGCGGGGACCGCCCTGGGCGGCCTGCGGACGCGGGGCACCCGGAGCACCGGGACCACCCGGACGCTGGCCCTGCGGACGGGGCGCCTGCGGGCGCGCCATACCGGTGGAGCCACCGGAGGTGAAGGGGTTGTTGCCCGGGCGGGGACCGGCCGGACGGGCACCCGGACGCGCGCCGGAACCACCCGGACGCGGGGCGCCGGGACGCGCACCCTGGGCACCGCCCTGGCCCTGCCCCTGCCCCTGCGCGGCCGGACGTGCGCCGGGCTTGGGGGCGCCGGGACGGGCACCCGGGCGCGGGCTGCTGGAGCCGGCCGGAGCCGCCGGGGGTGCCGTGAACTCCGGGGCACCCGGGGCCGGGGACGCCGGGGCGGGCCGCGGCGCGGGCTTGGGACCCGGCGTCGGGCGCGGACCCGCGGCGGGAGCCGCGGGCTTCTCGGCGGCCGGGGGCTTGGGTGCCGCCGGACGCGGGGCAGCCGGACGTGCGGCCTGCGCCGGGGAGGGCGCGGCCGGCTTCGCCGGGGAGGCCTTGCGCGGGGCGGCGGACTTCGCGCCACCGCCGTTGCCCTGCTGGAGGGCGTCGGTCAGCTTGCGTACTACGGGCGCTTCGATGGTCGAAGACGCCGAACGGACGAATTCACCGAGTTCCTGGAGCTTGGCCATGACGACCTTGCTCTCCACACCGAACTCCTTGGCGAGTTCGTAGACCCGGACCTTAGCCACTTCGCTCCTCTGAGGTCCGGGTTGAAGCCGGACCGTCGCTAGTTCATGGGCGTACTCATCGCGTACTCATCGAGTGCTCATCGCAATCTCGACCTGCTTTCGACTCGCGAGGTACCAGGACCGCACGGAGATCCATGCGGCACGTCTTACGGTGTTGCCTGCCCAGCTGGGTGCTGCTGACAACTTTCTTCCTGCTCGACGTACTGGCGCAACGCCTTTGTGTCGAGCGGACCCGGGGCGCGAAGCGCCCGTGGGAACGCCCGGCGGCGGACCGCCAGGTCGAAACAGGACAGTGCGGGGTGCACGTACGCACCCCGGCCGGGCAGCGTACCGCGAGGATCGGGGACGCAGGCGTCCTCGATCACCACGGTGCGCAGCAGTTCGATCTTGGCCGCTCGCTCCCGGCACCCCACACAGGTGCGTTCAGGGCGTGCTCCGGCGTGCGTCCGGCCAGACACGGTTAAGTCTACCTCCCCGCACCGACCTCACCCCCTTCGGGGCAAGGATCGAACAGCTGCTGCACACAAAACTGTCGTGATCTCAGCGCCGCGCGGCCGGGATCTATTCCCGGCCGAGCTCACGCGCCTCAGGCCTGCCTCTCGGCGGGCTGTTCGGTGTCGGGGCGGATGTCGATCCGCCAGCCGGTCAGCCGGGCCGCCAGACGGGCGTTCTGCCCTTCCTTGCCGATCGCCAGCGACAGCTGGTAGTCGGGGACCGTCACGCGCGCGGAGCGGGCCGCGAGGTCCACGACCTCCACCTTGGTGACACGGGCCGGGGACAGGGCGTTCGCCACCATCTCGGCCGGGTCGTCGGACCAGTCGACGATGTCGATCTTCTCACCGTTCAGCTCGCCCATGACGTTGCGCACACGGCCGCCCATGGGGCCGATGCAGGCGCCCTTGGCGTTCAGGCCCGAACGGGTGGACCTGACGGCGATCTTCGTACGGTGACCGGCTTCACGGGCGATCGCGGCGATCTCCACGGAGCCGTCGGCGATCTCCGGCACCTCGAGCGCGAACAGCTTCTTCACCAGATTGGGGTGGGTGCGCGAAAGAGTGACGGACGGACCGCGCACGCCCTTCGCCACCCGGACGACGTACGAGCGGATGCGCTTGCCGTGTTCGTACGTCTCCCCCGGCACCTGCTCCTGCACCGGCAGGATGGCCTCGAGCTTGCCGATGTCGACGAGCACGTTCTTCGGGTCGCGGCCCTGCTGGACCACTCCGGTGACGATGTCGCCCTCGCGGCCCGCGTACTCGCCGAGCGTCGCGTCGTCCTCGGCGTCGCGCAGACGCTGCAGGATGACCTGCTTGGCGGTGGTGGCGGCGATGCGGCCGAAGCCCGACGGGGTGTCGTCGAACTCGCGCGGCTCCTGCCCCTCCTGAAGATCCTCGGGATCCTCCTTCGCCCACACGGTCACATGGCCGGTCTCCCGGTCGAGCTCCACGCGCGCGTGGCGGCGGCTTCCCTCGGTGCGGTGGTAGGCGATGAGGAGGGCCGCCTCGATCGCCTCGACCAGCAGGGAGAAGGAGATCTCCTTCTCCCGCACCAAGCCCCGCAGGGCACTCATGTCGATGTCCACGGCTACGCCTCCTCCTCTTCCTTCATGTCCTTCGTGTCCTTGCGGCTGAACTCCACCTGGACCCGCGCCCTGGCGATGTCCGGGAAGGCGAGTCTGCGGGTGGTGGCCTTGCGGCCCTTCACACCGGGCACCTCGAGGTCGACACCGTCGTCGTCGACTTGCTGAATCCTGGCGACCAGTTCTCCGCCCTCGGCCAGCTGGAACCTCACCAGCCGGCCCAGGGCCCGTACGTAGTGCCGGTGTTCCTTGAGGAGGCGCTCCGCGCCCGGGGTTCCGACCTCGAGGGTGTATTCGCCCTCGCCCATCGCGTCCGTCTCGTCGAGCTTCGCCGAGAGCGCGCGGCTCACATCGGCGATCTGGTCCAGGTCGGCACCGGTGTCGGAGTCGACGACGACGCGCAGCACACGCTTGCGCCCGACGGAGTCCACCGCGATCTCCTCGAGATCGAGCCCCTGGGATGTGACGAGCGGTTCCAGCAGTTCTCGCAGCCTCTCGCTCTGGGTGGTGCTCATCCGGGTGACTCCTCGGCCGCGTGTGCTGTTGTGGGATGGTCGCTGTCAGGTCAAAGGGTATCCGGTCCAGGAGGGTGATGCCGTCCACCTGGGCCGCACGGCGAACGGCGGTCCGGCGGGCGCCACGCGTGCGTGCGCGCTGTCGAGCCGAGCCGATGGCAGGCACGGGCGGGGTGCACGGGTACGGTGATCATCGGGCTCCCGCGCATGAGTTGGGGTCCCGCCCATCCGTTCGCACCGAAGCCTCCGAGGACGGTCTGCCGTGCCCCTCCCCCCGCCTGCACGCGCCCCGCTGCGCAGAAGGAGCCTGTTCGCCTCGGCCGCGGGTGCCGCGCTGCTGGCGGGCTGCTCCGGCGCCTCCGATTCGGGCGCCTCGGGCGGCAGCCCGGCGGCCGCCGACCGGGCACGCGCGCGTGCGGCCCGGGACAGCGAGGCACTGGTGGCGCGCTACGCGGCGGTCATCGACGCCCATCCGGACCTGGCCGCTCGGCTGCGGCCACTGCGGGCGGAGGTCGTCCGGCACGCGCAGGCGTTCGGCGGCGGGGCCGGCGCCTCGGCGTCCCCCTCCGCCGGCTCGGCCGGCGCCTCCGGGTCCCCCTCGGTCTCCGCCTCCCCCGTACCGGCGGACGCGAAGTCCGCACTGGCCGGCCTGGCCGCCGCCGAGCGCGCCCTGGCCGACCGGCGCGGCAGGGCGTTGCTGGAGGTGCCGGGCGAGCTGGCACGGCTGATGGCGTCGGTGGCCGCGGCCGGGGCCGCGCACGCGTACCTGCTGACGGAAGGCCGAAAGTGAGCACGAGCAGCACCGGCACGCCGACGCCCGTGAGCGACGAGCTGACGGCCCTGCGGGCCGCCCTGCGCGCCGAGCACGCCGCCGTCTACGGCTACGGCGTCGTCGGCGGCCGCATCCAGCAGGCACGGCGTGAGGAAGCGCGGGCCGCCTACGACGCCCACCGGGCCCGGCGGGATGAACTGGCCCGGGCGGTACGGGACCTGGGCGGCACACCGGACGCCGCCGCGGCCGCGTACGCGCTGCCGTTCCCGGTGCCCGACTCCGCCGCCGCCGTGCGGCTGGCCGCCGAACTGGAGGAGCGGGTGGCCGGGGTGTACTCGGATCTCGTACGGGCCTCGACCGGTGCGCGGCGCGGATTCGCCGCCGGGGCGCTGCGGGAAGCCGCGGTGCGGGCGGTGCGCTGGAGCGGCGAGAGCGTAGCCTTCCCTGGTCTCGCCGAGCGGGCGGCAGCCACCCCCACCGCGTCGGCGACACCGCGAACCTGACGCGTACACACTCGACCGTACGCGTGCGAAGCCGACCTGGAAGGGAACAACTCGCGCATGGCTTTCGAACCGCCGCAGCGCCTGGTGAGGGCGCTCGGCGAGACGCAGCGGGACGGTGGCGCCGACTGGCTGGGCAGGCTGCCGGAGCTGGTCCGGCGGGCCGTCGGTCTACGCGAGTTGACCGTGGAGCGGGTGCAGGCGCCGGGCGGCCGCAGCAGCCTGGTGCTGCTGGTGCGGCAGGCCGACGGGACGCCCGCCGTGCTGAAGCTGGTACCGCCCTGGGCCCGCCCGGGCGGCGAGCGGGCCGCGCTCGTGCGGTGGGACGGCTTCGGGGCCGTACGGCTCCTGGACGCGGACGCTCCGGACGCCGGGGAGGGCTTGCTTCTGCTGGAGCGCCTGCACCCGGAGATGTCCGTGCGCTCGCTGCCGGAGGCGAAGGCCCTGCTGGAGGCGGCCGGCACGCTGCGGCGGCTGTGGGTCGAGCCGCCCGCCGCTCACTCCTTCGAGACGGTGGCCGCACGCACGGGACGGCAGGCCGAGGCGATGCGGAGGGGCGCGGAGACGGACCCGGAGGCCGCGCCGCTGGTCGAGGCGGCGCTGGCGGCCCGTGAGCAGCTGCTCGCCGCCCCGCCCGAGGAGCGGCTGCTGCACGGCACCTTCCGGCAGAGCAAGATCCTCGCCGGGGAGCGGATGCCGTGGCTCGCGGTGGGGCCGGACCCGGTGGTCGGCGAGTGCGCCTTCGACCTGGCCCGCCTGGTGCGCGACCGGGTGGAGGACCTGATCGCGGCGCCCTCCGGAGCGGCGATCACCCGCCGCCGGGTGAAACGGCTCGCGGAGTCCCTGGAGCTGGACCAGGAGCGGCTGCGCGGCTGGACACTGTTCCGGGCGGTGGAGTCGGGGGTGCGGGCTCGCCGGGTCGGCCGCCCGGGGGACGCGGAGCTGTTGCTGGAGTTCGCGAGCTGGCTCTAGCGCTCCGTGAGCTTCAGCAAGCCTTCGTGAGCTTCAGCAAGCCTTCGTGAGCTTCAGCTGGCCTTCGTGAGCTTCAAGGCGAGGCCGGGCCGTCCGCCGCCGCCCGCCGGGCCCGTTTCAGCGCGCCGCTCGGGAGGGGGCGCTGTCGGCCACGGGGTAGCCCAACTCGTCGAGGGTGATGTGCTCGGGGAGGAGTTCGGCGCACAGGCCGTGTGGTCCTGGCAGGCGGTCCCGTCGATGTCGAGGTGCCGGTCGGCGGCTTCCGTGTCAGCTCCGGTTCTCGGGGACGGGCAGCAAGGGCGTGCGGTCGGTCGCCGTGCACCGTGCTCGGGCGTGGGCGTCCAGTTCGGCCGCGAAGACGGTGAGCGCGCTGCGCACCAGGCGGACCGTGCCGTCGGGGTGGTGGCAGGCGCCGCGGCCCTCGACGAGCCCCGCCCAGCGGGCGACGTCCGCGCGGGCGGTGCCCTGGGGTCCGGGCGCTGCCGGCACCTGGAACGCGGCGGCGATGCGCGGCAGCCCGTTCAGGCAGGGCCCGCACGGTCCGGCCGATTCCAGGGCGAGGTATCGCAGCACACGCGCGGTCTCGGCGAGGCCGCACCGGTCGGCGGGCAGCCCCGCGATCACCCGGCGCTCAGCGACCGGGCGTCCAGAGCGAGCTGCGCTGCCTGTCCGGCCGGGACCCAGGTGCCGTGGTAGCCGCCGACGAGGACCGCCGCCAGGCCGTCGAGCGGCAGCAGGGGTGCAGCGGCAGGCCGTACGGCGCCTCCACGATCCGCACGTCCCGGCCCGGCGCGTGCACCGTGCACAGGGCGCCCGGGTCGGCGGGCGTGCCGGCGGAGCGGATCCACTCGGCGCCGTAGCGGGCGACCAGTGCCAGGTGCGCCAGGGTCTCCACGTTCTGCACCAGGTTCGGTGCCGTGCGCACGCCCTGCTCGCGGACCGGGGGGCGCTGGTGGCGGGGCAGGGCGGCGTGGCCGGACAGGTACCGGGCGAGCGCCGAGGACTCCCCGGACACGAAGCGGGCCGGCACCCGCACCACCGTCACCCGCACCACCGGCACCGGCAGCGGCAGCGGGTCGCACCGCAAACACCCCGGCGGCAGCCGACAGCGTGATCGCCGCCGCGGCCGTCGCCGTGCGCCGTGCCCCTCTGCGGACCGCTGCCGCGGCACCTCGTTGCCTGGATGTTGTGACCGTTCCCCTCCGCAGTGACGTTCTGTCACGCCCTACGGTCGGGGAACGGCCTGGGAGAAGTCTGTGAGGCGCCCGTGCGCCCCCGCAGAGGTCTCTGAGAGGTGCCTTAATTCGCGGATCAGGCGGTGAGGCGGGCGATCGCCTCGTCCACCGTGAGCTCCTCACGCTCGCCCGTCCGGCGGTCCTTGAGCTCGACCACGCCCTCGCCCGCGCGACGCCCGGCCACCAGGATCTGGGGCACGCCGATCAGCTCCGCGTCGGTGAACTTCACGCCCGGCGAGACACCGGCCCGGTCGTCGACCAGGACGCGGACTCCGGCCGCCGCCAGCTTCTCGGAGACGTCGAGCGCCACCTCGGTCTGCAGGGCCTTGCCGGCTGCCACCACGTGCACGTCGGCCGGGGCGACCTCCTTGGGCCAGCACAGGCCCTGCTCGTCGGCGGTCTGCTCGGCGAGCGCGGCGACCGCGCGGGAGACGCCGATGCCGTAGGAGCCCATGGTGACGCGGACCGGCTTGCCGTTCTGACCGAGGACGTCGAGCTTGAGGGCGTCGGCGTACTTGCGGCCGAGCTGGAAGATGTGGCCGATCTCGATGGCGCGGTCCAGCTTGAGCGCGGTGCCGCACTTCGGACACGGGTCGCCCTCCTGCACCACCACGACGTCCACGTACTCGTCGACCTCGAAGTCGCGGCCGGCGACCACGTTCCTGGCGTGGGTGTGCTCCTTGTTGGCGCCCGTGATCCACGCGGTGCCCGGCGCCACGCGCGGATCGGCGATGCAGCGGACCTTCTCCAGACCCTGGGGGCCGACGTAGCCGCGGACGAGGTCGGGCCGGCCCGCGAAGTCGGCCTCGGTGACCATCTCGACGACGGCCGGGGCGAAGTGCGCCTCGACCTTGTCCATGTCGACCTCACGGTCGCCGGGGACGCCGACGGCGACGATCTCGCCGTCGACCTTGACGAGGAGGTTCTTCAGGGTGGCCGAGGCCGGGACGCCGAGGGAGGCGGCGAGGGTCTCGATGGTGGGGGTGTCCGGGGTGGGGATCTCCTCGGCGGCCGGGACACCGGAGGCGTCGACCGGCTGGAGCGCGTAGGTGATCGCCTCGGTGTTGGCGGCGAAGTCGCAGTTCGGGCAGTCCGCGAAGGTGTCCTCGCCGGCGTCGGCCGGGGCGAGGAACTCCTCGGACTTGGAGCCGCCCATCGCGCCCGCGGTCGCGGCGACGATCCGGTAGTCGAGGCCGAGGCGCTCGAAGACGCGCTGGTAGGCCTGGCGGTGCAGGGCGTAGGAGTGGGCCAGTCCCTCGTCGGCGAGGTCGAAGGAGTACGAATCCTTCATCAGGAACTCACGGCCGCGCAGGATGCCCGCGCGGGGCCGGGCCTCGTCACGGAACTTGGTCTGGATCTGGTAGAGGATCACCGGCAGGTCCTTGTACGAGGACGCCTGGTCCTTCACCAGCAGGGTGAAGATCTCCTCGTGGGTGGGACCGAGCAGGTAGTCGCCGCCCTTGCGGTCCTTCAGGCGGAACAGTTCGGCGCCGTACTCGTCCCAGCGGCCGGTCGCGTCATAGGGCTCGCGGGGCAGCAGGGCGGGCAGCAGCACCTCCTGGGCGCCGATGGCGTCCATCTCCTCGCGGACGATCCGCTCCACGTTGGCGAGGACCTTCCGGCCGAGCGGCAGCCAGGTCCACACACCGGCGGCGGTGCGGCGGACGTAGCCCGCGCGGACCAGCAACTTGTGGCTGAGGACCTCGGCGTCGGCCGGGTCGTCGCGCAGCGTCTTCGCCATCAACTGGGACATGCGCTGGACCGGTGCGTTGGCCATGGTTCTGGTACTCCTGCCGCGTAAGGGTGATGGCTAGGAGGTTAGCCGGGCTTGCCGTGCGGGTGGAAATCCGTTAACGGCGTCGCAGGGGCAGCGGGGCGCCCATCACCGCGTACGGTTTCGGCGCGCTGGGGAAGAGGACCTGCCGCGCGAGATCCACATAGCCCAGCGAGTGGTACAGGCCGCGGGCCGGGCTGTCGGTGTCGATCGCGGAGAGGATCGAGCGGGGCTCGGTGGCGCCGTCGGTGATGGTGGTGATCAGGGCGCGGCCGATGCCGCGGTTCTGGTATCGGGGGTGGACGTGCAACTCGGTGATCACGAACGAGTTGTCGAGCCAGTCGTCGTGGCCCTGGGCGCGCAGATACGGTTCGACGACGGTGGACCACCAGTGCGCACGGTCGTTGGGCATGCCGTACACGAACCCGACGAGCCGTCCGTCCGCGGTCGTGGCGCCGAACGCGCGGGCTGCCGGGTAGGTCATGTGCCGCAGCACGATCTGGCGGCGTACGGCGACCTCGTCGGCTCCCAGCCCGAACGCGAGGGCCTGGACGGCGAGCGCCTCGTCGAGGCGGGCGGACAGGTCCAGGGGGCCGATCACGACGTCGTCGACGGTACGAGGCATGGTCGTGAGCCTACAGGGGCACGCGGCGGCGTCGGCTGCGGGCCGTCCGCCGCTTGCCCTTCAGCGCCCGAAGCACCTGTGGCGGCGCTCAGAACAGGACGCTCATGAACGCCCCGACCTCCTGGAAGCCCACCCTGTGGTACGTCCGCCGCGCGGGGGTGTTGAAGTCGTTGACGTACAGGCTCACCACCGGGGCCACATCGGTCAGCGCGTAGCGCAGCACCGCCGCCATACCCGGTGCGGCCAGGCCCATCCCCCGGTACTCGGGAGCCACCCACACCCCCTGGATCTGGCAGGCCAGTGGGGTCGCGGCGCCGATCTCCGCCTTGAAGACGACCCTGCCGGTGTCGTCGAGGCGGGCGAAGGAGCGGCCCGCGCCGACGAGTTCGGCGACCCGTGCCTGGTAGAGCAGCCCTCCGTCGCCGGCCAGCGGGGAGACGCCGACCTCCTCGGTGAACATCGCCACGCACGCCGGCATGATCGTCTCCATCTCGTCCTTGCGGATGCGGCGGACGTGCGGATCGGGGGCGATGCCGTCGGGCATGCGGTCGGTGACCATGAGCGGCTGGTGGGCGCGGACCTCGCGGGCGGGGCCCCAGCTCGGCTCCAGCAGGCGCCACAACTGGGCGGTGGATTCGGCGGGGCCGACGATCGAGGAGCAGCGGCGGCCGGTGCGCCGGGCGCGGTCGGCGAAGGCGCGCACCGCGCGCGGGCCGGCGCAGATCGGGACGAGGTTGGCGCCGGCGTAGCACAGCGAGGTCAGCATGCCGTCCTCGTACCAGCCCCACATCTCCCCGCCGAGGCGCCAGGGATCGAGGCCCGCGACACGGACGCGGGACGTCACGAAGGCGTTCGCGACCGGCTCGCGGTCGAGGACGGCGAGTGCGGCATCCAGGTCACTCGGTTCGAGGACCCGGGTGGTCGTCTGCGTCAACACGTACGGGAGCCTCACCCTTGGGTCTGCTGATCTCCGCACTGTACCTGCCGGATCCGGACCGCGCCGCCCCCGGGGAGCGGCGCGGTGGGACAGCCGGGTCAGCCGTGACCGAGGGGGTGGCCGTAACCGACCTGGACCTCGTCGATCTTGAGCTGCTGGTAGAAGTTCGGGACCGTCGCCGCGGCCCAGGTGCTGGACACGTCGAGCCGGATGTAGCGGGTGCGGAGGCGGTCGCCGAGGTCGATGAACCGGATGCCCCGGGCGCTCTCCAGGACACCTGCCTTCTCCTCACGCCATGTGGCGCCGTCGTCACTTACGGGCACCGTGTAGTCCTTGATCCGAGCGGAATCCTCCTTGCGGCCGAAGGTCTCCCGGTTGTGAGTGGGCGACCACTCACGCTGGTTGATTCCGAGGAAGGCGGCCTTGCGGACCCGGCCGAGGTCGAGCGTGTAGCCGACGGGCAGCACACCCTTGTTGTCGCTGTACGTGGTGAAGTCCCCGTCGGTGAGCGCGGGTTCGCTCGCCTTGACGAGTCCCGTCGGGTAGACGCCTTGGCGGTGTGCGGCCGTCGTCACCTTGAACACCGTGTCGTACGGGTCCCAGTCGGTGATGCCCTTGACGGTGAGCGTCCCGCCCCGCTGGTCGAAGTGCGGCCGCTTGCCCGTCCGCAGGTCGGTGATCCGCTCGATGCGGTAACCGTTGTCGCGGATGCGGACCTCGTCACCGGAGGTGGGCCGCGTGGTGACGTGGACGTACTGCGTGGTCGCGGGGCGGGCGCGGCTGACCGTGATGTAGCCGTAGGCGCCGTCGTTCCACGCGCCGGGCTGCATGCCGCCGTACATGAAGCCGCCGCCGTACACGCCGTGCAGGGACTCCCAGACGGGTGGGAGGTAGTCCTTCAGCAGGTCGATGAACTTCTCCTGCTGCGGCGGGAACCTGCCGTCGACCATGGCGGTGAAGTCCATGAGGGACAGGACCGAGTTGCCCGCGTTGGCGATGTACCGGTCGACGTTGAGTCCGGTCGACACCGGCCGGTCCTGGCCGTCGTACCACCAACTGCCCGTGTCGGGGACCTTGTAGCAGGATTCCGCCAGGCGCGGCATCGGGGTCCAGATCGCCGAGGGCTGGTCGTACGGCGAGGTCATCCCGGTCTTCTGCTCGTGGGACACCATGTCCATGATCGGGGTGTCCTCGTTGTTGTTGCTCAGCGTCATGTCCGGGCGGAGCTGCCGGATCTGCTCGTAGAGCTGGTGCTGCTCCCAGTACTCGTTGTCGTTGTCGATCCAGAAGCCCGCGAGCTTCGGGTAGTTCCGCATGACCTCGAAGAAGTTGTCGTAGGAGAACTCCCCGAAGCCCTCGCGGGTGGTGAGGTCGACGCCGTGGCCCTTGTACGCGGAGTAGGCGGCGGAGTTCAGGGTCTCGACGCCCTGCTCGTTGTGCCACTTGGGGTCGTCGGTCATATAGAGGATGACCTTGAGGCCCTTTCGGCTCGCAGCGTCGATCAGCTCACCGAGGATGTCCCGCTCGGTCGAACACGAGCCGGGGATCTGCGACGGCCAGGGGCGGGCGTAGCCGAGGCGGGAGTGGAAGGTGGCGAGGACGATGTAGCTCGCACGGATCTTGCGGGCCTCGTCGACCCAGTAGTCCGGCTTCCAGCCGCCGTCGGTGACGGCCTGCTCCCAGGAGGCGCAGTCGTAGTGCTTGGGGGCGGTGAACATGCCCCAGTGCAGGAAGAGGCCCACGGTGGCGTTGCGGAGCGTGGCCTGGCGGGCCGGATAGGGCACGGGGGCGGTGGAGCGGAACGAGGGGACGAAGGCGGTGGCGGCCGGCGCCGTGGGTGCGGAGGTGAGCAGCGCGCTCCCCACGAGCGCGAGGAGGGCGGCCCACAGGGCCAGGACTCTGCGATGTCTCATACGGCCACCCATCCGACGAATTCCCGTGAGGGGTACCACAGTTGAGCGTCAACACCCCCTGGACTCGCCAAAGGTCCCGTCATACATCGGACCTGTCAAGGGATCAGGTCAGCGCACAGAGCTGTGGAAGGCCTGCCGTGCGGCAGGCGGGAGGATGAGCGTTCTCGTGCCGGAGCCCCGTCACCGATCGGTGACGGGGCTCCGGTCAGACGGGCGCGAAGGGGGCGTCAGCCCGCGACCGACACCGACGGCTCGCCGGAGGCCGCGCCGTCCTTCTGCATCTGCTCGGCCAGCTTCATGGCCTCCTCGATCAGGGTCTCCACGATCTTGGACTCGGGCACGGTCTTGATGACCTCGCCCTTGACGAAGATCTGGCCCTTGCCGTTGCCGGACGCGACGCCGAGGTCGGCCTCGCGGGCCTCGCCGGGGCCGTTGACCACACAGCCCATGACCGCGACCCGCAGCGGCACGTCCATGCCGGTCAGGCCTGCGGTGACCTCCTCGGCCAGCTTGTAGACGTCGACCTGGGCGCGGCCGCAGGACGGGCAGGAGACGATCTCCAGGCCGCGCTCACGCAGGCCGAGGGACTCCAGGATCTGGATGCCGACCTTGACCTCCTCGACCGGAGGCGCGGACAGGGAGACACGGATGGTGTCGCCGATGCCCTGGGACAGCAGCGCACCGAAGGCGACCGCCGACTTGATCGTGCCCTGGAAGGCGGGACCGGCCTCGGTGACGCCCAGGTGCAGCGGGTAGTCGCACTGGGCGGCGAGCTGCCGGTAGGCCTCGATCATCACGACCGGGTCGTTGTGCTTGACGGAGATCTTGATGTCCCGGAAGTCGTGCTCCTCGAAGAGGGACGCCTCCCACAGGGCGGACTCGACGAGCGCCTCGGGGGTCGCCTTGCCGTACTTCTGGAGCAGCCGCTTGTCCAGGGAGCCCGCGTTGACGCCGATCCGGACGGGAGTGCCGTGGTCCTTGGCGGCCTTGGCGATCTCCTTGACCTTGTCGTCGAACTGCTTGATGTTGCCCGGGTTGACGCGGACGGCGGCGCAGCCGGCCTCGATCGCGGCGAAGACGTACTTCGGCTGGAAGTGGATGTCCGCGATCACCGGGATCTGCGACTTCTTCGCGATGGTCGCGAGGGCGTCCGCGTCGTCCTGCGTGGGGCACGCGACGCGGACGATCTGGCAGCCCGACGCCGTCAGCTCCGCGATCTGCTGCAGGGTGGCGCCGATGTCCGACGTGCGGGTGGTCGTCATCGACTGCACGGACACCGGGGCGTCTCCCCCCACCGCCACCGGTCCGACCTGGATCTGCCGGCTCTTCCGGCGCTCGGCGAGCTTGGTCGGAAGGGACGGCATGCCGAGTGAAATCGCAGTCATCTGCTGTGCAACCCCAAGTTGTGGATCAAGGTCCGGTCCCGGACAGGGCGGGCTCCGGCTCCGAGATTACGCCACGGGCGCGGACGCCGGCACATCACCGTCCGTAGATCCACCCAGTGGGCGGCGGTCGGGGAGACAGTGTTTCCGGCCGCCGCCAACACCGCGCGGCTAGGAGATTTTCACAGGGTTGACCACGTCCGCGATCAGCACGAGCAGGGTGAAGCAGACGAAGATCCCGGCGACCACGTACGCCACCGGCATCAGCTTCGCCACGTCGAAGGGTCCCGGGTCGGGGCGGCGCAGCAGCTTGGCCAGGTTGCGGCGCAGCGACTCCCACAGGGCGCCCGCGATGTGCCCGCCATCCAGCGGGAGCAGCGGAAGCAT
Organism: Streptomyces sp. NPDC051104; assembly: GCF_040682835.1. NCBI lineage: Bacteria > Bacillati > Actinomycetota > Actinomycetes > Kitasatosporales > Streptomycetaceae > Streptomyces > Streptomyces sp. NPDC051104. The sequence continues at coordinate 37,691 of NZ_JBFBBS010000019.1, forward strand.
GTTGAACAGGAACAGGGACAGGTTGAAGCCCGCGACCAGCATGAGCATCATCGCGATCTGCTGGGACGGCGGGATGTCGAGGGTGAAGACCTCGCCGCCGACCCGGGCCGCGCCGACCACGCCCATCGGGGAGTCCGGCTGGCGCGGGGCGTTGCCGAAGGCCGCGTCCCACAGGCCGGGGATCTTGCCGGGCAGGGAGACGATCGACTCGACGCCGTTCCCCATCATGTCGCCCATGCGCTGCACGGACTGGTCGAAGGACTGCTGCACGATGCCGGTGGCCGGGGTGAAGCCGAGGAAGCCGGCGTAGACGTACTTGCCCTCCACGTAGCCGCCGTTGCCGTCCGTCTTGCTGACCTGGTTCTTGATCAGGTGGGCGTGCAGGTCGACCGTCTGTCCCTTGCGCTCGACGGTGATCGTGACGTCCCTGCCGGGGTTGGCGCGGATGTCGGACTGGAGGGTGGACCAGTCCTTCACCTGCTTCCCGTCGAACCCGACGATCTTGTCACCCGGCTTCAGCCCGGCGGCCAGGGCGGGCGCGGCCGGGTCGTCCTTCTCGCACTTGGTGCGGTTCTCGCTCTGCTGGATGACGCAGTCGGAGATCTTGGAGACCGTGGTGGTCTGGGTCTGGACGCCGAAGGTCATCATCACGCCGAGGAAGACCACCACGGCGAGGATCAGGTTCATGAAGGGGCCCGCGAACATGACGATGACGCGCTTCCACGGCTTGCGCGTGTAGAAGAGCCGCGCCTCGTCACCGGGCTGCAGCTCCTCGAAGGACTGCGCCCGGGCGTCCTCGATCATCCCGCGCCACGGCGAGGTGGAGCGGGCCTCGATCCGGCCGTCGGGGCCGGGCGGGAACATGCCGATCATGCGGATGTAGCCGCCGAGCGGGACCGCCTTGACGCCGTACTCGGTCTCGCCCTTCTTCCGTGACCAGATGGTCGGGCCGAAGCCGACCATGTACTGCGGCACGCGGATGCCGAAGAGCTTGGCCGTCGACAGATGCCCGAGCTCGTGCCACGCGATCGAGAACAGCAGGCCGACCACGAAGACGACTATGCCGAGGATCATCATCAGGGTCGTCATGCACGAGCCTCCGCCGTTGCCGTCTGCGCCGTCAGTTCCCTGGCCCGGGCGCGCGCCCAGGTCTCCGCTTCAAGGACGTCCGCGACGGTCAGGGAAGTTCCCTGACGAGGGGTGCCGTGCTCCTCGACCACCCGTGTGACCGTATCCATGATGCCGAGATACGGCAGGCCGCCGTTCAGGAACGCGTCCACGCACTCCTCGTTGGCCGCATTGAACACCGCCGGGGCCGTGCCCGCGAGCTGCCCGACGTGCCGGGCGAGTCCCACCGACGGGAAGGCCTCGATGTCGAGCGGGAAGAACTCCCAGGTCGACGCCTTGCTCCAGTCGAAGGCGGGTGCTGCGTCGGGCACCCGTTCGGGCCAGCCGAGTCCGATGGCGATCGGCCCCCGCATGTCGGGGGGCGTCGCCTGCGCCAGGGTCGATCCATCCGTGAATTCCACCATCGAGTGGACATACGACTGCGGGTGTACGACAACCTCAATGCGATCGAAGGGAATGTCGTACAGCAGGTGCGCCTCGATCACTTCCAGGCCCTTGTTGACGAGGGTCGCGGAGTTGACCGTGATGACCGGGCCCATGGCCCAGGTGGGGTGGGCGAGCGCGTCCTCGGGCGTCACGTTCGCGAGCTCCGCCTTGGTGCGGCCGCGGAACGGCCCGCCGGAGGCGGTGACGACGAGTTTGCGCACGTCGGCCCGGGTGCCGGAGGCCAGGGCCTGGAACAGGGCGGCGTGCTCGGAGTCCACCGGGATGATCTGGCCGGGCTTGGCCAGGGCCTTCACCAGCGGGCCGCCGACGATGAGCGACTCCTTGTTGGCGAGCGCGAGCGTGCGGCCCGCCTCGAGGGCGGCGAGGGTGGGCGCGAGGCCGACGGAACCGGTGATGCCGTTCAGGACGGTGTGGCAGTCCGAGGTGGCGAGCCGGGTGGCCGCGTCGGCTCCGGCGAGTATCTCGGGGAGCGCCTCCCCCGGCCCGTACCGTGCGCTCAGGGCCTCCCTCAGGGCCGGTACGACGTCCTCGCGGGCGACCGCGACCGTGCGCACGCGCAGGCGGTGCGCCTGCTCGGCGAGCAGGCCGACCCGGCCGCCGTTGGCGGAGAGCCCGGTGACGCGGAACCGGTCGGGGTTGCGCAGCACGAGGTCGATGGCCTGGGTGCCGATCGAGCCGGTGGAGCCGAGGATCACGACGTCCCGCACTCCGTCCACGGGGTCGAAGACGAGATGGGGGTCGGCAAGAGGGGCTGGGCTGTCGCTCATCCCTCCATTGTTGCGGTACGGCGGGGCGGGGAGGACAGGGTCCCCCCCGAGGGCTGCGTCGTTCGGCAGGTGTGGGCCGGCGCCGCTCGGCGGGCGCGGTCGATCTGCTTCTCGCCGCGACACCGCCGAGCTGCGGGGGCTCACCGTGCTGCGCTACGACAGCGACCTGGAGACCGTCGCGTCGGTCACCGGCCGGGCTGCCCGGTGGCTGATGCCCCCAGGCAGCCTGGAGCCGTCCGTCACCGGATCGGCCGGTGCACGTTCTCCCGTTGCGACGGACCCGGCGTCGCCTCCGCGATCCACGGGCCGTCGCCGGACGGGTCGATGATCCCCTGCTCCAGCCACTCGTACGTGCCGGTCAGCACACCCTTGACCACCTTGCGGTCCAGGTCGTCCGTGTTGGTCCACAGGCGGTCGAACAGTTCGTCGACACGGATGCGGGACTGCCGGCAGAAGGCGTCGGCCAGCTGGTAGGCCTCGCGGCCGTGGTCCCCGGTCCTGCGCAGGTGCTCGGCGCGTACGCAGGCCGCGGCCATCGCGAACAACTCGGCGCCGATGTCCACGACCCGGCCGAGGAAGCCCTGCTTGGTCTCCATGCGTCCCTGCCAGCGGGACATGCCGTAGAAGGTGGAACGGGCCAGCTTGCGGGCGCTGCGCTCGACGTAGCGCAAATGCCCCGAGAGGTCGACCTCCCGGCGGAACTCCCCGAACGCGCCCGGCACCTGCCCCTGCCCGGCGACCAGCTTCGGCAGCCACTTGGCGTAGAAGACGCCCGCGTTCGCGCCCGCCTTCGCCTTGTCGGACAGGGACTTCTCCGGATCGATCAGGTCACCGGCCACCGACAGGTGGGCGTCGACCGCCTCCCGCGCGATCAGCAGGTGCATGATCTCCGTGGAGCCCTCGAAGATTCGGTTGATGCGCAGGTCGCGCAGCATCTGCTCGGCCGGCACGCCCCGCTCGCCGCGGGCCCGGAGGGATTCCGCCGTCTCGAAGCCGCGCCCGCCGCGGATCTGGACCAGCTCGTCGGCCATCAGCCAGGCCATCTCGGAGCCGTACAGCTTGGCGAGGGCGGCCTCGATGCGGATGTCGTTGCGGTCCTCGTCGGCCATCTGCGACGAGAGGTCGACGACGGCCTCCAGGGCGAAGGTGGTCGCCGCGATGAACGAGATCTTCGAGCCGACCGCCTCGTGCAGCGCGACGGGTTTGCCCCACTGCTCCCGGGCCGCCGACCACTCGCGGGCGATCTTCAGGCACCACTTGCCCGCGCCCACGCACATCGCGGGCAGGGAAAGCCGCCCGGTGTTCAGCGTGGTCAGGGCGATCTTGAGGCCCTGACCCTCCTCGCCGATGCGGTTGGCCGCCGGGACGCGCACGCGGTGGAAGCGGGTCACGCCGTTCTCCAGGCCCCGCAGACCCATGAAGGCGTTGCGGTTCTCGACGGTGATGCCCTCGGAGGCCGACTCCACGACGAACGCCGTGATGCCGCCCCTGTGGCCCTCGGACTTCGGCACCCGCGCCATGACGACCAGCAGGTCGGCGACGACGCCGTTGGTGGTCCACAGCTTCACCCCGTCGAGGACGTAGTCGTCGCCGTCGGGGACGGCCGTGGTGGCCAGGCGGGCCGGGTCGGAGCCCACGTCCGGCTCGGTGAGCAGGAACGCGGAGATGTCGGTGCGGGCGCAGCGCGGAAGGAACGTCTCCTTCTGCTCCTGCGTGCCGAACAACTTCAGCGGCTGCGGTACTCCGATCGACTGATGCGCGGACAGCAGCGCGCCGATCGCGGGGCTCGCGGAGCCGACGAGGGCGAGCGCCTTGTTGTAGTACACCTGGGTGAGGCCGAGACCGCCGTACTTCGTGTCGATCTTCATGCCGAAGGCGCCGAGCTCCTTGAGCCCGGTGATCGTCTCGTCGGGGATCCGGGCCTTGCGCTCGATAAGGGCGCCGTCGATGTGCGTCTCGCAGAAGTCGCGCAGCTTGGCGAGGAACTCCTCGCCGCGCTGCACGGCCTCCTCGGCGGGCATCGGGTGGGGGTGGATGAGGTCGAGCCGGAAGCGGCCGAGGAACAGTTCCTTGGCGAAGCTGGGCTTGCGCCAGTCCTGCTCGCGCGCGGCCTCCGCGACCTGGCGGGCCTCACGCTCGGTGACCGTCGGTTTGGGAGTGGGGGCTGTTGGTGCGGTCATGAGGCTCACCTCGCCGCGAATCGGGATGTTTGGGGCGTACGCCGCTCGAGGCGTCGTACGGCGACCAAGGGGTGCCGCACGACGATCTTGCGGGGGTACGTTACTGACCGGTGCTACTCGATCGTTGGTACCCCGATCCGGGCAAGGTCACCAGTCCTCGCGCAGCGACCGGCCGCGGAAAAACGCTCAGCCGACGTCCACCGGGTACGCCTCGGTGTCAAGTCGGCCGGCGCCCTCGAAGTCCTTGCGTCGGGGGGCCTTCCGGGGGGCGGTTCGGATACGCCCGTTCAGTGGCCGCCCGGGAGCCACTGAGCTCGCCCTGGGCGCTCGGTGAATTCCCTTGGATTGTCGAAGCGCTTCGATAGCCTATGGACAGCCCTCTCTCGCCAAGCTACTGTCGATCCACCCTCACACGCCCCTGTTCCACGACGCGCGCACTGTCGAAGCGCTTCACTCACGCTTGGAGAGCTGGATGGTCACCCTCGCCGAGGTCGCCCAGCACGCCGGAGTGTCGGCGAGCACGGTGAGCTATGTCCTCAGCGGCAAGCGGTCCATCTCCGCGACCACCCGGCAGCGGGTCGAGCGGAGCATCCGGGAGCTCGGCTACCACCCGAACGCCGGGGCGCGCGCCCTGGCGAGCAACAAGTCGAACATCATCGCGCTGATGATCCCGCTCCGCACCGACATGTACGTGCCGGTGATGATGGAGATCGCCATCGCCGTGGCGACCACCGCGCGCGCTCACGGGTACGACATCCTGCTGCTCACCGGTGAGGAGGACCCGGACGCGGTGCGCCGGGTCACGGGCAGCGGCCTCGCGGACGCCATGATCCTCATGGACGTCGAGCTGGACGACGAGCGGCTGCCCCTGCTGCGCGAGACGGACCAGCCGTCGGTGCTCATCGGCCTGCCCGCCAGCACCTCCGGACTGACCTGCGTGGACCTCGACTTCGGGGCGACGGGCGCGTTGTGTGCCGAGCACCTCGCGGTCCTCGGCCACCGTGACATCGCTGTCATCGGCGAGGCGCCCGCCGTCTACGAACGGCACACCGGCTTCGCGGAGCGCACCCTCGAGGGCCTCAGGTCCCGCTCCCGGGAGCTCGGCCTCAGGGTGCTGCACCGCCCCTGCGAGGGCGGGTACGACGCGATGGCCGTCACCCTGGCCCGGATCCTGGACGAGCGGCCGGGGACCACCGGGTTCGTCGTGCAGAACGAGTCCGCGGTCGAACCGCTGCTCGCGCTGCTGCGCCAGCAGGGCCGGGCCGTCCCCGAGGACGTCTCGGTGATCGCCGTCTGCCCGGACCAGGTCGCCACCCAGGCGTCGGTGCGGCTGACGTCCGTCGCCATCCCCGCGCAGGAGATGGGCCGGCGCGCGGTCGAACTGCTGGTCGCCAAGCTGGACGGCCACGCCACGGACGAAGTGGTGCTGCTCGCACCGGAGCTCGCGGTCCGGGCGAGCACCGGCCCGGCGCCGTCCGCGCCCTGACACCAGGGCTCCGCGCCGCACCACGCGGCCGCAGGGGCGCCCCACGCCGTACTCCTCGCAGGCGCCTTCCGTTCCCGGCGCCCGACGTTCCAGACACCATCCTGTCTGCACCCCTCCAGGAGCACCCCACCGTGAATCAGCCTGCCGAAAACCAGCCCGAGGTCAGCCTCGCCCAGTCCTCCCCCACCGTGGGCACCTTCCGTGAGCGGGACGGTGCGCTGGAGTGGAGCGGACGTCAGGAGACCGTACGCATCGAGCCGTGGGGGCCGGACGCCGTGCGCGTGCGGGCCCGGCTCGGCGGCCCGGTCCTCGACGGGCTGCCTGGCGCCCTGCTCGACGAGCCGCCGGCCGCCGGGAGCAGCGTCAAGATCGAACAGGGGCGGGGGCGGCTCACGGTCGGCGCGCTCACGGTGGACGTGGACGCCGAGGGCCTGATCCGCTTCCTGCGCACGGAGGACGGCGGCGAGCTGGCGGCCGAGGAGCGCGCCCACTTCTGGTGGCCGGGCCCGCGCCTGTACACGGCCGTGGCTGCACGACGTCCGTCTCAGGCTGCGCGGCCGGTTGCGGCTCGCGCACGTCGGCTTCTCCGGTTGAGGGTCCGGACCGGGCCGACGCACCGACGGCCGGAGCCCCCGCACAGCGGGCACCGGCCGTCGTTGAGCAGGTGGGGTCAGAGGGCGAGGCCCGTCAGGACTAGGACCCGCTCGTAGGTGTAGTCCTCCATCGCGAACTTCACGCCCTCGCGCCCGACACCGGACAGCTTGGCACCGCCGTAGGGCATCTGGTCGGCGCGGTAGGACGGCACGTCGCCGATGACCACGCCGCCGACCTCGAGGGCACGGTGGGCGCGGAAGGCGACCTGGAGGTCATGGGTGAACACGCCCGCCTGCAGGCCGTACTTGGAGTCGTTGACCGCGTCGAACGCCTCGGCCTCGCCGTCCACCTTCTGCACGGTGAGGACGGGCCCGAAGACCTCCTCACAGGAGATGGTCACATCGGCGGGGACGTCGGTGAGGACGGTCGGCGCGTAGGAGGCCCCGTCCCGCTTGCCACCGGTGAGCAGCGTGGCGCCCGCGTTCACCGCCTCGTCGACCCATGACTCCACGCGCTTCGCGGCGTCCTCGCTGACCAGCGGGCCGACATCGGTCGCGCCGTCGGAGGGGTCGCCGGTGACCTGGGCCTCGACGGCGGCGACGATGCGCGGCAGCAGCCGGTCGTACACCGAGGCGTCGGCGATCACGCGCTGCACGGAGATGCAGGACTGGCCGCCCTGGTAGTTGGAGAAGGTGGCGATGCGGTTCGCGGCCCAGTCCAGGTCCTCGTCGCTCGCGTAGTCGGCGAGCACGACGGCCGCGCCGTTGCCGCCCAGTTCCAGCGTGCAGTGCTTGCGCGGCGCCGAGTCCATGATCGCGTAGCCGACCTTCTCCGAGCCGGTGAAGGAGATGACCGGCAGGCGCTCGTCCTGGACGAGGGCGGGCATGCGGTCGTTGGGGACCGGCAGGATCGACCAGGAGCCGGCGGGCAGCTCGGTCTCGGCGAGCAGCTCGCCGATGATCAGGCCGGACAGCGGAGTGGCCGGGGCGGGCTTGAGGATGATGGGGACGCCGGCGGCGATGGCCGGGGCGACCTTGTGGGCGCACAGGTTCAGCGGGAAGTTGAACGGCGCGATGCCGAGGACGACGCCCTTGGGGAAGCGGCGGGTCAGCGCCAGACGGCCCTGGCCGCCGGCGTCCGTGTCGAGGCGCTGGGCCTCGCCGCCGTTGAAACGGCGGGCCTCCTCGGCCGCGAACCGGAACACGGAGACGGCACGGCCCACCTCGCCTCGCGCCCACTTGATGGGCTTGCCGTTCTCGGCGGAGATCAGCTGCGCGATCTCCTCGGTGCGCTCCGCGAGCCGCTTCGAGACGTGGTCGAGGGCGGCGGCGCGGACGTGGGCCGGGGTGGCGGCGAACTCGTCCCGCACGGCGTACGCGGCGGCCACGGCCTCCTCGACCTGCGCCTCGGTCGGGACACTGACCTTGCCGGCGAGCCGGCCGTCCCACGGGGAGGTGACGTCGAAGGTGGTCTCACCGGTGACCTGGCGGCCGGCGAGCCAGAAGGCGTGGGTGGAAGTCATAGCGTTCGGTCCCGGCCCTTCCGAGGTTGGCTGGTGCTTGGGGTTGCGTGGTCCACGGTAGGGCCGGGACGCCCAGGGGTCGTTTGTCCGGGGAGTAGCACAGCCCGGGCGGGCTTCTACGGGATGTACAGCGGGGCTCCGCGGAGAACCGCACGGCGGTGGTGCCGTCCGGAGTACGGCGGTGGTGCCGTCCGGCCTACGGCGGTGGTGCCGTCCGGCGGTCGTACGGCGGTGCTGCCGTCCCGCGGTCGTACGGCGGTGGTGCCGTCCGGCCTACGGCGGTGGTGCCGTCCGGCCTACGGCGGTGGTGCCGTCCGGCCTACGGCGGTGGTGCCGTCCGGCCTACGGCGGTGGTGCCGTCCGGCGGTCGTACGGCGGTGGTGCCGTCCGGCGTACGGCGTCACTCCCCAGCCGCTGCCGTGGCCTTGAGCGCGAGCCACAGTTCCATCCGGACGTCCGGGTCGTCCAGGGAGCGGCCCAGGATCTCCTCGACCCGGCGCATCCGGTAGCGCAGGGTGTGGCGGTGGACGCCGAGGTCGGCCGCCGCCGCGTCCCACTGGCCGTGGCGGGACAGCCAGGCCCGCAGCGAGGCGACCAGGTCGCCGCGGCCCGTCGCGTCGTGTTCGCGCAGGGCGCGCAGCAGTCCGTCGGCGAAGGCGCGTACGGCGTCGTCCTGGAGCAGCGGCAGCACCGATCCGGTCGCCAGTTCCTCGTGCTCGACCAGCGCCCGGCCTCGCCGTCGGGCCACCGAGAGCGCCTGTTCGGCCTGTTTGTAGGCGGCAGCCGCGGCGATCGGCCCGGCGGGCGCCGACATCCCGACCACCAGTTCGTCCTCGTCGGTGGCCGACTGCTCGCGGGCGGCGGCCCGGGCCGCCTGGACCGCCGGCGCGTACTCCTGGCAGGCGGCCACGGCGGCGCCCCCGTCGACGGCGAGGATCACGAGCCGGGCCTCCCCCTCGGGCACGACGAGCACGGCCTCGCCGGAGCGGGCGGCGGCTGACTCCACGGTCTCCGCGAGCCCTTCCAGCGGGTCGCCGTCCGTGTCGGCGGCAGCGAGCGCGGCGGCGGTCGGCTGCGCGGTCACCACGCGCGCGTGCCCGTCCGCGTGCGCCCGGGCGGCCGACGCGGACGCCGACTCGGCGACGATCACCCGGAAGGGCGCGTCCAGGAGGTCGCCGTACAGGTCCCCGGTCACGGCGCGGGCGTGGTCCGGCTCCCCGGCCAGCAGCATCCGCAGCACGGCCCCGCCGATCCGCTGCTCGGCGGCGTGCAGGGACCGGGAGCGTTCGGTGGTGAGGGTGAGCAGGGCGATGGCGGAGTGCACGGCGTACCGCTCGGCGGTGCCCAGCGGGGCGGCCGTGCCCACGGCGAGCGCGGCGCGCGGGCGCCGTCCGGTGCCGAGGGAGTGCAGTTCGACCCGGTCCTCTCCGTTCGCCTCTCCGTTCGACCCGCCGACCACGGAGGTGGCCGGCGCGGGCCGCTCCCGCAGGCGCTCCACGTCGGCGGTGAGCCGCGCCGCACGCCGTCCCGCCCACTCGGGCGCGGCGGCGACGACGGCGCCCGAGGCGTCGTACAGCGCCGCCCAGCCGTCGACCTGGGCGGCGAGCGCGGCGAGCAGTCCCTCCGGGCCGTCGCTGAGGGCCTGTCTGGTCAGCTCGCGCTGCGCGGCGAACCCCGCGGTCACCGCCCGGTACTGGTCGGCGGCGATCGCGGCGGAAACGGCTTTGCTGATGGCGAGGAACGGGGTGCGGCGCGGCACCTCGAGCAGCGGCAGCCCCTCCTCGCGGGCCGCGTCCGCGAGGGCCTTGGGGACCTCGTCGTAGTTGACGCCGACGGCGAAGCCGAGGCCGACCACGCCCGCGCCCACCAGCCGCTTCACATAGCGGCGCATGGCCTCCGGGTCCTCCGCGTCCAGCTTCAGCGCGGTGATCAGCAGCAGTTCGCCGCCCTCCATGTAGGGCACGGGGTCGGCGAGTTCGCTGACGTGTGCCCAGCGGACGGGGACGTCCAGGCGGTCCTCGCCCGCGCGCACGGTCAGCTTGAGCGCGGAGTGGTGGACGAGCGAGGCGAGGGTGAGGGGCATGAGGCCTTCGGGTCCTGTGTGATCGCTGCGATCGCTGCGATCATCGTGTGATCGTCGTGATCCTTTGGCCGCCGCGTATGAACGACCTATGCCGATTCTGCCTCACCGTACGGTCGGCGCGTGCCCTGATCCCCGTCAGTTCCGTAGATCCACCAGCAGCGGCGGGGCGTGCTCGCCCTTCACATTCGTCAGGGACAGCACCGCGTGCCCCGGCGGCACGGCGTGCGCCAGCTCGGACGCGGACCACCGCTCGCGCTCCACCTGGCGGACGGTCACCGCGCGCGCGGTGGGCGCGTGGCCGGTGATCACCCGGCGCAGCATGTGCAGGGCCTTGCCCGCCGGGGTCTCGGCGATGATCTGCCGGTCGGTGACGTCCCGGGTCTCGGTCCACTCCTTGCCCCACACCTCGGCGAAGTCCTGGCCGTCCCAGGGGGTGAGGCCGGACAGCGCCATCCGGCACCCGGTGGCGCCGAGCAGGGGCCCGCGCAGCGGCCGGGGCACGTCGTCCAAGGTGCGCAGGGTGAGGACGACACCGGCGTTCGCGGACCTGAGCCGCTGGATGCCGCGGACGGCCTCGGGCGTGACGACGCCGCTCGCGTCGTCGAGGAGCAGGCAGGCGAAGAGCGAGCGGTCCTCACGGGTGGCGACACTGGCCGTGAACTGGGCGAGCACCAGTCGCGCGAGGATCCGCGAGGCGTCGGCGTGACCGCGCTCGGGCAGGTCGATGCGGACCCGCACCGGGTGGTCGAGGGCGCGCAGCGAGAACGGCCGGGTCTGCCCGGAAGTGTCGAAGAACTGTGCGAAGGCGGGCCGGTCGAGCAGCGCGACCCGGTCGGCGAGGACGCCACCGACGTCGCCGGGGTGCCGGGACTGCCGCTCCCGGGCGTCCAGTTCGCGCAGCAGGGCGTCCTGCCCGGTGTCCTGCAGGGCCTTGCGCAGGGCCGCGAGGGGCCCGGGCGCGCCGTCGAGGAGCTGGCGCAGCTCCGGTACGGACGGGAAGCGGCCGTGGACGGCCCGGTAGGGCCCGAGGAGCTGGGCGAGGACGGTGGTGGAGCGGCGGCTGTCCCCGCCGGGGTGCGGGTCGGCGAGGTCGCCGACGAGCGCCTCGGCGAGCACGGACGCCGCCTCGTCCGGGTCGGTGGTCCCGCCGTACAGGTCCAGGTCGTAGACGGATTCGGGGTGTCCGACGCGCACGACGACGTCGTAGGCGTCCGCCGGTCCGAGCCCGGCGCCGGCCGCCCCGACCACGACGACGGCGGCCCGCCCGGTGAGCGCGTGCAGGCACAGCGACTCGGCGAGCGGCCACACCAACGAGCCGGTCTTGCCGGACCCGGCGGGCCCCACGGCGACCAGGGAGGTGGCGAGCAGGTCGGGGCCGAGGGCGAGTCCGCTGCCGCGGTAGGCGTAGGGGTTGCGGGGGTCGTCCACGGTGGTGCCGAGCCGGACCTGGCCGGTGAACAGGTCGTGGCGGGCGAGCCGGGCGGGCAGGTCTCGCTCCCCGGAGGGGTGCGGGCAGGCGGCGGCGCCGTCCTTGAGGACCGCGCCGGTGAACGTGGTCAGGTCGTGCCTCCCGCTGAGCACGCCCTGCCAGGCGCGGGTGATGCGGGCGTGGTCGACGTCGCGCATCAGTCCGGCGTGCGCGTCGGCGGCGAGCCGGTCGGCGGCCTCGTGGGCCCCGGCGGCGCGGAGCTGGTTGAAACGGGCGGGGTCGTCCTCGGGCGCCGGGGGCTTCTCGGCCTCGGGGGCGGCGGCGCGCCAGGCGGGCGGTCCGAAGCGGCGCCAGACCTCGCCCCAGCGGCCGATCTTGCCGACCGTGAGCATGATGGCGAGGGCGATCACCGTGTAGTAGCCGTACCAGAGGACGGCGTTGCCGACGCGGTCGTTGCTGTGCCGCCAGGAGTCGGGGGTGAAGAGGTCCAGCGGTACGACCCACCAGCCGCCGAGGTAGCCGTTCCACAGCAGCGACCAGATCAGCCAGCCGACCAGGAAGGCGATCAGCGCTCCGCTGAGCAGCTGCCGTGTCGGGGTCCGCTCCGGTTCCTGCTCGGGCCGTGGCCGGTGCCCGAAGCGCCACACGCCGGGCAGCGCGGGCGGCCGTGGCGCCCGCAGCCAGGCCAGGAACGCCGAGCCGTCCGGCCGCGGCGGCAGCCCGGGGGCGTGCGCCGGGCGGGGCGGCACCGGGGGCGGCCCCGCCGGACGCGGCACGGGATCGGCCCGTGTGCTCCGTGCGTCCTGCGTTCCGTCGCTGTCCATCGCCGTTGCCCCCTGACCAGCCGCTCCGTCCACCATCAGCGAGTCAATCTAACGTCCCCGCAAGGGGAGTTCACCGCATACGCGACCGGGTGTCCGGTGACGCGTCCCCTTCCGTGGCGTCCACCGCTATGTCCACGGCGGACAAGCGGGCCCGCGCAAGGCGCCCACATGGAGCATGCACACCCTACGCGGCCCGTCTTAGCCTGCGAGAAAAGAAGGCAAGCGTCCGAAAAACACCTTCGTCGACACGGCCGTCGACATGCCGAACGCAAGATCATCAGGGAGCCCCCATGACCGCACTTCCGCAGGAGCGCCGCGTCGTCACCGCCATCCCCGGCCCGAAGTCGCTCGAGCTGCAGGCCCGTCGCACCGCCGCGGTCGCGCAGGGCGTGGGCTCCGTGCTGCCGGTCTTCACCACGCGCGCGGGCGGCGGGATCATCGAGGACGTCGACGGCAACCGGCTGATCGACTTCGGTTCCGGTATCGCCGTGACGTCCGTGGGCGCCTCCGCCGAGGCCGTCGTACGCCGGGCCTCCGCCCAGCTGCAGGACTTCACGCACACCTGTTTCATGGTCACGCCGTACGAGGGCTATGTGGCCGTCGCCGAGGCGCTGGCCGAGCTCACGCCGGGTGACCACGCCAAGAAGTCGGCGCTGTTCAACTCGGGCGCCGAGGCCGTCGAGAACGCGGTCAAGATCGCCCGCGCCTACACCAAGCGCCAGGCGGTCGTCGTCTTCGACCACGGCTACCACGGCCGTACGAACCTCACGATGGCGCTGACGGCGAAGAACATGCCGTACAAGCACGGCTTCGGGCCGTTCGCGCCCGAGGTCTACCGGATGCCGATGGCGTACGCCTACCGCTGGCCGACCGGCCCGGAGAACTGCGGCCCCGAGGCCGCCGCGCAGGCCGTCGACCAGATCACCAAGCAGGTCGGCGCGGACAACGTGGCCGCGATCATCATCGAGCCGGTGCTCGGCGAGGGCGGCTTCATCGAGCCGGCGAAGGGCTTCCTGCCCGCGCTGCGGAAGTTCGCCACGGACAACGGCATCGTCTTCGTCGCCGACGAGATCCAGTCGGGCTTCTGCCGCACCGGCCAGTGGTTCGCGTGCGAGGACGAGGGCATCGTCCCGGACCTGATCACCACCGCCAAGGGCATCGCGGGCGGCCTCCCGCTCGCGGCGGTCACCGGCCGCGCCGAGATCATGGACGCCGCGCACGCGGGCGGTCTGGGCGGCACCTACGGCGGCAACCCGGTCGCCTGCGCGGGCGCGCTCGGCGCGATCGAGACGATGAAGGAGCTCGACCTCAACGCCCGGGCGAAGGAGATCGAGGAGACCATGAAGGCCCGCCTGACGGCGATGGCCGAGAAGTTCGACGTGATCGGCGACGTCCGCGGCCGCGGCGCGATGATCGCGATCGAGCTGGTGAAGGACCGTACGACGAAGGAGCCCAACCCGGAGGCGACCTCGGCGCTCGCCAAGGCCTGCCACCAGGAGGGCCTGCTGGTCCTGACCTGTGGCACCTACGGCAACGTGCTGCGCTTCCTGCCGCCGCTGGTGATCGGCCAGGACCTGCTGAACGAGGGACTGGACATCATCGAGCAGGCGTTCGCGCGCATCTGACCACCAACGTCAGAGGGTGTGAAGAAGGTGTGCGAGGTGGATGGCGGGACGCGATTCCGGCTGTCGGAGCGGTTTTCCCTGCCGTAGGTTCTACCCGGATGAGAGATACACCCGCTCACAGGGGACTGTGGGCGGCACTGGGCCGGGGCCTCCCCAGCTTCGACCTGGTCGTGCCCTCGCGCACACAAGGAGCCTTCGGCTCCGGATCTCCTCATGATCGGACGGCCGCACGCCCCAAACCCCCCGGGGCGGGCGGCACCCCGATCACTACGGCCGCCTCGGAACCACCCCCCCCTGTTCCGGGGCGGCCGTCCCGCGTCCCGCCTCACTCGTTCAGGGGCCAGGTCTCCCAAACGAGGTCCAGGCGGTGGTACGCGTCGTCGAACCACGCGTCCTTCAGGGGGACCGTCACGGTCACCGACGTCCCGGGCGCCGAGGCGTCCTCGACGGTGACGCGGCACCGTTCGCCGTCCTCATCGCGTTCGATGAACAGCCGGGGACCCCGTGCGCCCTCGCGCCACGCGATGTCCTGCCCGGCGTCCAGCGCGTCCAGGGCCTGCTGCCACTGCCGCAGGTCCTCGGGGAAGAGCCAGGCCGCCGCACTGCCCCGCACGAACGGTGTGTCCACCAGGAACTCCCCGGCCAGCACACGGGTTGCGTCCGGATCCTTCCGTGGCTGCTCCCCGGTGATCCGCAGCACCACGCTGTTGCCCTCGCCCTCCAGGCGCATCAACTCGATCGGCGCATCGGCCATTGCTGTCCCTCCCCGGCTCGCGTGCTGCTCCACCCTAACCACCGGCACGGACACCGGACGGCACCCGATCACGGCGGCCCGACCGGCCCTGCGAAGCTGTTCGGCGTGTCAACGTCCCGAGAACCCGCCCCTCGGCGCAGGCGGCCGGCCTGCGTCCTGGCCACCGCCGTCCTCCTCTTCCTCCTCCTCACCTGGCAGGTCGTCGCTCAGGGGCCGCTCGCCCGGGCGGACCGGCGGCTGAGCGGGGACCTGGTCCGTCCCGACCGGGTCTCCGGGGCTCTCGCCGACCTGGGGAACATCTCCGTCGCCGTCCCGATCCTCGCCGTGGTGCTCGTGTGCGTCGCCTGGCGGGCCAGGCGCGCCGGTACGCGGCGGTGGTGGCTGCCGTCCGTCGCCGCGGCCGTCCTGATGGCCGTCGTCCCGGTGGTCGTCGTCCCGCTCAAGGACCTCGTCGCACGGCCGGGCCCACCCGTGATGGGCCCGGCCACCGGCTTCTTTCCCTCCGGCCACACGGCCACCGCCGCCGTCGCCTACGGTTCTGCGGCCCTCGTCCTGTGGCCCTGGCTGCGCACGTCGTACGCCCGCCGCGGCGTGCTCCTCGGCTGTCTCGCCCTCAACCTCGGTGTGGCCTTCGGACTGGTCCGCCACGGCTATCACTGGCCCCTGGACGTCGTGGCCAGTTGGTGCCTGTGCGCCGTGCTGCTGACCGGGCTCGCGGTGTTCCTCGGCCGGGACGACCGGCGGTAGGCGGCGCCAGGCCCTCAGCTGTCGAAGCCCAGGCCCAGTCTGTCCATGGTCCTCAGCCACAGGTTGCGCCGCCCCGCGTGCGCGTCCGCCCGCGCCAGCGACCACTTCGTCAGCGCGATGCCCGTCCAGGCGAACGGCTCCGGCGGGAACGGCAGTGGCTTCCTGCGGACCATCTGGAGTTCCGTCCGCTCGGTGCGCTCCCCCGCCAGCAGGTCCAGCATCACCTCCGCGCCGAAACGGGTCGCGCCGACCCCGAGGCCCGTGTAACCGGCCGCGTACGCCACCCGCCCCTGGTGGGCCGTGCCGAAGAACGCCGAGAAGCGCGAGCAGGTGTCGATCGCCCCGCCCCACGCGTGGGTGAAGCGGACGCCCTCCAGTTGCGGGAAACAGGTGAAGAAGTGCCCGGCGAGCTTGGCGTACGTCTCCGGGCGGTCGTCGTACTCGGCGCGCACCCGGCCGCCGTACGGGTAGATCGCGTCGTAGCCGCCCCACAGGACGCGGTTGTCGGCCGAGCGTCGGAAGTAGTGGAACTGGTTCGCCGAGTCCCCGAGGCCCTGGCGGTTCTTCCAGCCGACCGAGGCCAGTTGGTCGGCGGTGAGCGGCTCGGTCATCAGCGCGTAGTCGTAGACCGGGATCGTGTACGAGCGGACGCGCCGCACCAGGTTCGGGAAGACGTTCGTGCCGAGCGCGACGCGCCGCGCGCGCACCTCGCCGTACGGGGTGCGGACGGCCATGCCGGCGCCGTACGGCTTCAGGGTGAGGGCGGGCGTGTGCTCGTGGATGCGGACGCCGAGCCGCAGGCAGGCCCGCTTGAGGCCCCAGGCGAGCTTCGCCGGGTGCACCAGGGCCACGCCCCGGCGGTCGTGGAGGCCCGCCAGGAAGGTCGGCGAGTCGACCTGTTCCCTCACCGCGTCCGCGTCCAGGTACTCGACGCCGTCCGCGAGGCCCCGGCGTTCCATCTCCTCGTACCAGTCCTTCAGTTCCCACGCCTGGTACGTCTCGGTCGCCACATCGATCTCACCGGTGCGCTCGAAGTCGCAGTCCAGCGCGTGGCGGGCGACCGCCTTCTCGATCTCGTCGAGGTTGCGGGCGCCCAGTTCCTGCAGCTTGTGGATCTCGTCCGGCCAGCGGGCAAGACCGTTGGCCAGGCCGTGGGTGAGGGAGGCGGCGCAGAAGCCTCCGTTGCGGCCGGAGGCGGCCCAGCCCACCTCACGGCCCTCCATCAGCACCACGTCCCGCCCGGGGTCGCGCTCCTTGGCGATCAGCGCGGTCCACAGTCCGCTGTAGCCGCCGCCCACGACCAGCAGGTCGCAGGTCTCGGCGCCGGTGAGCGCGGGCTCGGGGCGGGGCCTTGTGGGGTCGTCCAGCCAGTACGGGACCGGCCGGGCTTCGGAGAGGGATCTCGTCCAACGGGTCATGGCGCTCGGGGCCATGATGTCAACTCCCTACGGAATTCCAAGGAACGGAGGACTACGCCTTCTGGCGCTTTCTGCGGTTGCCGACGGCCATGGACGCCAGCACGAACAGGACGGCGACGATGAACATCGTCGTGCCGATGACATTGATCTGGACGGGCGTTCCGCGCTGCGCCGAACCCCACACGAACATGGGGAAGGTGACGGTGGAGCCCGCGTTGAAATTGGTGATGATGAAATCGTCGAAGGACAGCGCGAAGGCCAGCAGCGCGCCCGCGGCGATTCCGGGGGCGGCGATGGGGAGCGTGACCCTCAGGAAGGTCTGCGCCGGGCCCGCGTACAGGTCCTGCGCCGCCTGTTCCAGCCTCGGGTCCATCGACATCACACGCGCCTTGACCGCCGTGACGACGAAGCTGAGGCAGAACATGACGTGCGCGATCAGGATGGTCCAGAAGCCGAGCCGAGCGCCCATGTTGAGGAACAGGGTGAGAAGCGAGGCCGCCATGACGACCTCGGGCATCGCCATCGGCAGGAAGATCAGCGAGTTCACGGCGCCGCGCGCGCGGAAGCGGTAGCGGACCAGCGCGAAGGCGATCATCGTGCCGAGGACCGTGGCGCCGAGCGTCGCCCACACGGCGATCTGGAGGCTGACCGCCAGCGAGCCGCACATTCCGGCGACGCCGCACGGATCTTTCCAGGCGTCCATGGAGAACTGCTGCCACTCGTAATTGAAGCGACCCGTCGGCTTGTTGAAGGAGAACACCGTGACGACGACGTTCGGAAGCAGGAGGTATCCGAGCGTCAGCAGTCCGGCGATGACGACGAGATGGCGCTTGAGCCAGTTGACGCTCGTGCCGAATGTGCGACTCCGTCGCGTGTTCATTTAAACCAGATCCTCCGTGCCGGACCTGCGGATGTAGACCGTGACCATGACGAGGATCGCGGCCATCAGGATGAACGAGAGGGCGGCGGCCTTCGGATAGTCGAGGACGGTCAGGAACTGTGTCTGGATGACGTTGCCGACCATGCGGGTGTCCGTGGAGCCGAGCAGATCTGCGTTGACGTAGTCGCCGGCCGCCGGGATGAAGGTCAGCAGGGTGCCGGAGACCACGCCCGGCATCGACAGCCGGAAGGTGACCTTCCGGAAGGTGGTGAAGGGCTTCGCGTACAGGTCGCCGGCCGCCTCGTGCAGGCGCGGGTCGATGCGCTCCAGCGAGGTGTACAGCGGCAGGATCATGAACGGCAGGAAGTTGTACGTCAGTCCGCACACCACCGCGAGCGGGGTGGCGAGCACGCGGTCGCCGGAGGTCCAGCCGAGCCAGTTGGTGACGTCCAGGACGTGCAGGGTGTTCAGGGCGCCGACGACCGGGCCGCCGTCCGCGAGGATCGTCTTCCAGGCGAGCGTACGGATCAGGAAGCTGGTGAAGAACGGCGCGATCACCAGGATCATGATCAGGTTCCGCCAGCGGCCCGCGCGGAAGGCGATGAGGTACGCGAGCGGGTAGCCGAGGAGCAGACACAGCAGCGTCGCGGCGGCCGCGTAGAGGACCGACCGCACGAACTGCGGCCAGTACGCGGACAGCGCGTCCCAGTAGGTGGCGAAGTGCCAGGTGACCTTGTAGCCCTGTTCCAGGGAGCCCGTCTGCACGGACGTGGACGCCTGGTAGATCATCGGCAGCGCGAAGAAGACCAGCAGCCACAGGATGCCGGGCAGCAGCAGCCAGTACGGCGTGAGGCGGCCCCGTCTGCGCGGGGGCTTCTGCTTCTGGGGGGCGGTGGGCGCGAGGGGCGGGGGCGCCTCGGTGACGGCGGCCATCAGGCGGCCACCCCTTCTTCCGGCTCCACGGTCTCGACGCCGGCGTCGCCCGTTGTCCCGGCAAGCAGGGACTGGGCCGCGTCCAGGCCGAAGGTGTGGGCCGGGCTCCAGTGCAGGACGACCTCCGCGCCGGGCACCAGACGGGGGTCGCGGTCGATGTTCTGGGCGTAGACCGCGAACTCGGGACAGACGGGGCTGTCGACGACGTACTGGGTGGAGACGCCGATGAAGCTCGCGTCGGCGATCTTGCCGGTGATGCGGTTGCGGCCCTCGGGGACCTCGCCCGCGTCGTCGGCGTGGGTGAGGGAGATCTTCTCCGGGCGGACCCCGACCAGGACCTTGCCGCCGGGCCTCGTCGGCGCGGAGCAGCGCGCCTCGGGCAGGGTGAGCTTGCCGCCGCCCGCCTTGAGGACGATCTCCGAGCCGTTCTTGGAGTCGACCTCGGCCTCGATCAGGTTGGAGGTGCCGAGGAAGTTGGCGACGAACGTCGTCCGCGGGTTCTCGTACAGGTCGGTGGGCGAGCCGAGTTGCTCGACCCGGCCCGCGTTCATCACGGCGACCGTGTCGGCCATCGTCATGGCCTCCTCCTGGTCGTGCGTGACATGGATGAAGGTGATGCCGACCTCGGTCTGGATCCGCTTGAGCTCCAGTTGCATCTGGCGGCGCAGCTTGAGGTCGAGGGCGCCGAGCGGCTCGTCCAGGAGGAGCACCTTGGGCTGGTTGATCAGCGCACGGGCCACAGCGACGCGCTGTTGCTGCCCACCGGAGAGCTGGTGCGGCTTCTTGCGCGCCTGCTCGCCGAGCTGCACCAGCTCCAGCATGTCCTCCACCTGCTTCTTCACCGACTTGATGCCGCGCCGGCGCAGGCCGAAGGCGACGTTCTCGAAGATGTCCAGATGCGGGAAGAGGGCGTAGGACTGGAAGACCGTGTTCACCGGGCGCTTGTACGGCGGCAGGTGCGTGACGTCCTGGTCGCCGAGGTGGACGGTGCCGCTCGTGGGCTCCTCCAGGCCCGCGATCATGCGCAGCGTGGTGGTCTTGCCGCAGCCCGAGGCGCCGAGCAGGGCGAAGAAGGAGCCCTGCGGCACGGTCAGGTCGAGCGGGTGCACGGCGGTGAAGGAGCCGTAGGTCTTGCTGATGCCCGTCAGGCGGACGTCGGCGCCGGTGTCTGTCGTGGTGGTCATCGTCGTCACGCCCCTGTGAGCTTCGCGAACTTCTCTTCGTAGGCCGTCTCTTCCTTCTGCGTCAGCGAGCGGAAGGCGTGGGACTTGGCGGCCATGGCCTTGTCGGGAATGATCAGCGGGTTGTTCGCCGCCGACTCGTCGATCTTCGCGAGGTAGTCCTTCACGCCGTCGACGGGGGACACGTAGTTGATGTAGGCGGCGAGCGCGGCGGCCTGTTCGGGCTCGTAGTAGAAGTCGATGAGCCTCTCGGCGTTCGTCTTGTGGCGCGCCTTGTCGGGGATCAGCAGGTTGTCGGTCGACGTCATGTAGCCGCTGTCCGGGATGACGTAGTCGACGTCCGGGCTGTCCGCCTTGAGCTGGACGATGTCGCCGCCCCAGGCCACGCAGGCGGCCAGGTCGCCCTTGGTGAGGTCGGACGTGTAGTCGTTGCCGGTGAAGCGGCGGATCTGGCCCTTGTCGACGGCCTTCTGCAGGCGGGCTGTCACCGCGTCGAAGTCGTCGTCGGTGAACTTCGCGGGGTCCTTGCCCATGTCGAGCAGCGTCATGCCGATGCTGTCGCGCATCTCCGACAGGAAACCGACGCGGCCCTTGAGCTTGGGGTTGTCGAGCAGGTCGGACACCGACCTGACCTCGACGCCGTCGAGCGCCTTCTTGTTGAAGGCGATGACCGTGGAGATGCCCTGCCAGGGGTAGGAGTAGGCGCGGCCGGGGTCCCAGTCGGGGCTGCGGAACTGGGCCGACAGGTTGGCGAAGGCGTGCGGCAGGTTGGACGGGTCCAGTTTCTGCACCCAGCCGAGGCGGATCAGCCGGGCGGCCAGCCAGTCGGTGAGGACGATGAGGTCGCGGCCGGTGTCCTGGCCGGCGGCGAGCTGCGGCTTGATCTTGCCGAAGAACTCGTTGTTGTCGTTGATGTCCTCGGTGTACTTGACCTTGATCCCGGTCCGCCGGGCGAACGTGTCGAGCGTCGGGTGGTGCTTGCCGCTGTCGTCCGCGTCGATGTACTCGGGCCAGTTGGAGAAGTTGACGACCTTCTCCTTCGCCGAGAGGTCCTGGGTGGACGTGCCGCCCTGTGTCTTGCCGGCCGGCGGGATGCCGCAGGCGCTCAGCGCCCCCAGTCCGCCCACGGCGAGCACACCGCCCGCGGAGGCGCGCAACAGCGAACGGCGGGTCAGGGCGGCCCTGCCGCTGCGGAAACTGCGCCGCACGGCGGCCACTTGGGCCGGGGTCAGGCGGTCGGGCTCGTACTGCTCCATGCGCGTGGTGCCTTTCGGAGGTGGTGCCCTTTCGGGAGGGTGCGGCAGCAAATCGGGCGGCCCGTCTGCTAGCGGTCCCCGAAGATCGTGCGGTGCCAGTCCTTGCGGGCCACCGCCGTGTTGTCGAACATGACGTGCTTGATCTGGGTGTATTCCTCGAACGAGTAAGCGGACATGTCCTTGCCGAAGCCGGACGCCTGGTAGCCGCCGTGGGGCATCTCGCTGATGATCGGGATGTGGTCGTTGACCCAGACGCAGCCCGACCTGATCTCGCGGGTCGCGCGGTTCGCCCGGTAGACGTCCCGCGTCCAGGCGGAGGCGGCGAGGCCGTAAGGGGTGTCATTGGCGAGCCGGATGCCTTCGTCGTCGCTGTCGAAGGGCAGGACGACCAGCACGGGCCCGAAGATCTCGGACTGGACGATCTCGCTGTCCTGGGGTGCGTCGGCGATCAGGGTGGGCCGATAGTACGCGCCGTCCTTGAGGTCGCCCTCGGGGGCCTCTCCGCCGGTTTCCACGCGCGCGTAGGCACGCGCCCGGTCGACGAAGCCGGCCACCCGGTCCCGCTGGACGTGCGAGATCAGCGGGCCCAGGTCGGTGCCGGGAGCGAACGGGTCGCCGAGCCGGACGGTCTCCATGAGGGCGGCGGTCCGCGCGACGAACTCCTCGTACAGGGGCCGCTGCACGTACGCGCGCGTGGCGGCCGTGCAGTCCTGGCCGGTGTTGATGAGGGCGCCCGCGACCGCGCCGTGCACGGCGGCCTCCAGGTCCGCGTCGTCGAACACGACGAAGGGGGCCTTGCCGCCGAGTTCCAGGTGGAGGCGCTTGACGGTCGCGGTGGCGATCTCGGCGACGCGCCTGCCGACCGTGGTCGAACCGGTGAAGGAGGTCATGGCCACGTCGGGGTGACCGACGAGATGCTCGCCGGCCTCCTTGCCGGTGCCGGTCACGATGTTGATGACACCGTCCGGGATGCCGGCGTACGTGGCGGCCCGTGCGAAGAGCAGAGAGGTCAGCGGGGTCAGCTCGGCCGGTTTCAGGACGATCGTGTTGCCCGCGGCGATCGCCGGGAGGATCTTCCAGGCGGCCATCTGGAGGGGGTAGTTCCAGGGCGCGATGGAGCCGATGACGCCGATGGGTTCGCGGCGGACGTAGGAGGTGTGGTCGCCGGAGTACTCGCCGGCGGACTGCCCCTGGAGGTGGCGGGCGGCACCGGCGAAGAAGGCGGTGTTGTCGATCGTGCCGGGTACGTCGAACTCCCGCGTGAGCTTCAGCGGTTTGCCGCACTGGAGCGATTCGACGCGGGCGACGTCCTCGGCGCGGTCGGCGAGGACGGCGGCGAAACGGTGCAGCGCGTCGGAGCGTTCGCCCGGGGTCGCCGCTGACCACTCGGGGAAGGCGGCGCGGGCGGCGGCCACGGCGCGGTCGACGTCGTCGGTGCCGGCCAGTTCGTAGGTGTACACCTCCGTGCCGGTGGACGGGTCGATCACCGAGTGCGTACGGCCCGAGGTGCCCGTGGCCGGCCGGCCCGCGATGAACTGCGCACCGTCCGCGAAACGTTCCCGTACGTCGTCCCGCGTCGTCAGGCGGGTGTCGGCGTCACCGGCGTTGCCGGGGTTCTGCATGTCGCTCTCCTCCGCCGCCGGCCCGCGTGCGCTGCGGAGGCCGGCGTAGCTTCGGCTCGATGTGAGTGCCGATCCTGACAGAGGGAGGGGAGGCCAACAAGTGATTCCGTTGTTGCCTTTTGGTTACGCGACGGAATCTGTCGACCAGGTGTCGAGTGCGGCGCATAAAGGAGGGACGGAATGTCAGTGGTGCGTGCCAGACTCGGCGGCATGGAGAAGATCGATTCTTGGGACGCCCTGATCAGGGAGGTCCGCGCGGGGGCGAGGATCAAGTACCTCCACTTCTGGGGGCACCGGCCGCGCAGGGACGGGCGGATCGGGGCGAGCTGCCTCAGCCAGTGGTGGCCGTCGCCGTTCACCGTGGACGGCGTGGAGTACGCGACGGCGGAGCACTGGATGATGGCGTCGAAGGCGCGGCTCTTCGACGACGCGGAGGCGGAGCGGAAGGTGCTTCAGTCGCCGGAGCCCGCGCTCGCGAAGAAGGCGGGGCGGCTGGTGCGCGGCTTCGACGACGCCATATGGGAGCGCGAGCGGTTCGGCATCGTGGTCGAGGGCGGCGTGCACAAGTTCGCCGCGCATGAGGAGCTGCGGGACTTTCTGCTGGGGACCGGGGAGCGTGTGCTCCTCGAGGCGAGCCCGCTGGACCGGGTGTGGGGCATCGGGCTCGCGGCGGACGACGAACGGGCGGCGGATCCGGAGCGGTGGCGGGGGCCCAACCTGCTGGGGTTCGCGCTGATGGAGGCGCGGACCCGGTTGGCCGCCGGCCAGGGGGCGTCCGCGGCTCAGCCGGCGGCGCCCGTCCCCAGTGAGGTCGAGTAGCCGTCGTCGGTGCCCGTCCACGGGTCGTCGCCGCTGTCGTCCGGGACGGCGAGGAGGACGATGAGCAGGACGGCGCTCAGGACGAAGCCGACCGCTCCGCAGATGAGGCCGGCCAGGGCCATGCCTCCGTTCGTCGCCTCGCCCCGGCGCGCCTTGCGGCGGCCGACGATGCCGAAGATCACGGCGAGCACGCCGACGATGAGGGCCACCGGCCAGAGGCAGAACAGGACGAGGGAGATGACGCCGAGCACGAGCGAGGCGATCCCCATGCCGTTGCTCGGCGGGAGGGGCATACCGGGCCAGCCGTAGCCGGCGCCCTGGGAGCCGTAGGGCGCGCCGTACCCCGGATGTCCGGGGTACTGGGTAAAGCCGTACGGCACCTGCCCCGGCCCCTCGGGCCCGATGGGGGGCGGCGGCACGGAACCGCCCTGGACGGCGGGCGAAGGAGCGAAGGGGTTGCCGGGGCCTGCGGTCCCGGGGCCCGGGGCGGCCCGGCCGGGGCTCGCAGCGCCGTACGGGCCGGCCCAGGGCCCCGGGGGCGGGGTGCCCGGGAGGGCGGGACCCGGCGGCGGGACGGCCGTGGACCGGTCGTGCACGGAGGGGGTGCCGTCGCCGGAGGCCACGGTGCCCCGGGGGTCGACGGGGGGCGCCCACGGGTCGGGGGCGGGCTTGTCGAGCCGCACCCCGGACGGCCGGTCGGCGGGGGTCGCGGGCGCACCCGGTATCAAGCCGCCCGCACCGTCCGCGGCGCCCGGCGCCTGTCCTCCCGCCGCCCCGTCCGTCCCGTGGCCAGGGATGACCCATCCGTCCGGGGCCGCGTCCTGAGGTGTTCCCGGGCGCTGGGCGTCGTCGGACATGCGTGGGTCCCCCTCTGTCGAATGTTCCGTCATGCTACGGCCGCGTCTCCCCGGCGCGGCCCGCGCCCTACGATGATCCCGCACGTCACCGATCAGCCGATCACCCGCGTCCCGCCCGAGCCGTGGCCCGGCGCCGGGACGCCGTTCCCGGGGAGGAACCTTGACCGACCACCGCGACGCTCGCGCCGTGCGCGACCTGCACGCCTTCATCGCCGGACTGCCCAAGGCCGAACTGCACGTGCACCACGTCGGCTCCGCCTCCCCCCGCATCGTCTCGGAACTGGCCGCCCGCCACCCCGACTCCAAGGTGCCCACCGACCCCGAGGCCCTGGCCGACTACTTCACGTTCACGGACTTCGCCCACTTCATCGAGGTGTACCTGTCGGTCGTCGACCTGATCCGGACCCCCGAGGACGTCCGCCTGCTGACGTACGAGGTCGCCCGTGACATGGCCCGCCAGCAGGTCCGCTACGCGGAGCTGACCATCACCCCGTACTCGTCCACCCGCCGTGGTATTGACGAGCGCGCGTTCATGGACGCCATCGAGGACGCCCGCAAGGCCGCGGAGGCCGAGTTCGGGACCGTGCTGCGCTGGTGCTTCGACATCCCGGGCGAGGCCGGGCTCGTATCGGCCGAGGAGACGGTCCGGCTCGCCACCGACGACCGGCTGCGTCCCGAGGGGCTCGTCTCGTTCGGGCTCGGCGGTCCCGAGGTCGGCGTACCGCGGCCGCAGTTCAAGCCCTACTTCGACCGGGCCATAGCGGCGGGCCTGCGCTCCGTTCCGCACGCGGGCGAGACGACCGGGCCCGAGACGGTCTGGGACGCGCTGAACGAGCTGCGCGCCGAGCGCATCGGGCACGGCACCAGTTCCGCCCGCGACCCGAAGCTGCTGGCCCATCTCGCCGAGCACCGCATCCCGCTGGAGGTGTGCCCGACCTCCAACATCGCCACGCGCGCGGTCCGCTCGCTCGACGAGCACCCCATCAAGGAGTTCGTGCGTGCCGGGCTCCTCGTCACAATCAACTCCGACGACCCGCCGATGTTCGGCACGGACCTCAACAGCGAGTACGCGGTCGCCGCGCGGCTCCTCGACCTCGACGAGCGGGGTCTGGCCGCCCTCGCCGGGAACGCGGTCGAGGCGTCCTTCCTCGACGACGCCGGCAAGGCGGCGCTGTCGGCCGAGATCGACGCCTACACCACCGCCTGGCTCGCGCCCTGACGGCCCGCCCGTCTCCCGGCACCACCCCGGCAGGCCGCTGCGCGGCGCCGCACCGTCACAATGAGCCCCATGCGTACCGTGACCGCCGTGGCTCATCGCGGCGACCCCTACCGCCACCGTGAGAACACGATCGACTCGCTGCGTTCCGCGCTCCGGCGTGGCGCGGACGCGGTGGAGATCGACGTACGGCTCACCCGGGACGGTGTGCCCGTGCTGCTGCACGACGGGACGCTGAAGCGTCTGTGGGAGCAGGACCGCCCGCTCGCGGCGCTCTCCTCGGACGAGGTGCGGGGCCTGACGGCGGGCGGTGTGCCGACGCTGGCGGACGCGCTCGCGGCGACCGACGGCAGCCGGGTGCTGATCGACCTGCCGGGCGGCCCCTCGTCCCGGGCCGTGCGCCGGATCGTCGGCATCGTCCGGGACTGCGGGGCCGCGGAGCGCGTGTACTACTGCGCCGGCGCCGAGACCATGCTGGCGGTGCGCGCCGCCGACCCCGCGGCGGAGATCGCCCTGACCTGGACGACCCTCGCCCCGCCCCGGCCCGCGCTGCTCGACGCGGTGCGCCCGCGCTGGCTCAACTACCGCTTCGGCCTGGTCGACCAGGAGCTGGCGGCCCGGGTGCGCCGGGGCGGCCATCTGCTGTCCGTGTGGACGCCGGACACCCGCCGCTCGATGCGGCGCCTGCTCGAGGCGGGTGTGGACTCGATCACCACCAACCGCATCGACTCGCTGTGCGCGCTGCGCGGGTCGGTGGGCGGTCACACCCGGGAGCGCTGAGGGACGGTCGCCGGGTCGGCCGGGGCGCGCTGTCGACAGCGTCGACGACCGTGCCGTACAGGTCCACCGTCTTCGACGGTGTGGGGCTCGCCGTGGACGGGGAGGGCGGGACGCTCGGCGGGGTGTGCGCGCGGGCGGGCCGTGCTCGCCGCCGTGGGCGCGATCTGACGGGCGGGCGGCGCCTGTGGAGTCCGGGCCACGACGTACGCGCCGCCCGCGGCGATCGTCGCGCCCGCCGTGACGACGACGGCGGGCTTGGTGAGCGCGCCGAGCACCTTGGCGGACCAGCCGACGGAGACGGCCGCCGCGGACGTCTTGCCGCCCAGCGCCAGCGACAGTGCGAAGCCGGCCGGGACGGGGACGAGCGCGATCCCGGCGAGCAGCCGTTCGGCGGGCACGACGGCCTTCTCGGCCCCCGCGCAGACCGGGCAGCCGCGGATGTGCCGGGCCAGCCGCTTGCGCCACACGGAGCCGGGCCGGCCGTCCCAGCGGGCGGTGACGGCGGCCAGCTCGGGGCAGGAGCCCTCCAACGCCCGTACGATGCCGCGCGCCACCTCCAGGCGCGCCTTCATCCGCTGCACCCGGACGGCGGCGTGCTGGCGGCTGATGCCGACGGCGGCGGCCAGCTCGCGGCGGGTGAGTTCGCCCGCGACCTCCAGCCACCACAGCGACAGCAGCTGCCGGTCCTCGTCGTCGAGCCGGCGCACCGCCTCCGCGACCTCGCGCCGCTGGCCCTCCAACTGAAGCCGCAGCATGGTGAGTTCGGCGAAGTCGGCGGCCCGGTCCCCCGCGTCCCCGGCCAGCGGCTCGGACGTCCGGCGGCGCGCCCGGTCCCGTATCTGCCGCATGGCGATGGCGACCAGCCAGGAGCGGAAACTGTCCGGATCGCGCAGGGCGCCGAGGTTGCCGACGGCGCGCAGCATCGTCTACTGCACGACGTCGTCGACGTCGGCATGTCCGTTGAGCGCGCGGCCGACGATGTTGTAGACGAGCGGCAGCCAGCCCGCGACCAGCTCGTCCAGCGCGTGCCGGTCACAGGCCTGCGCCGCCGCGATGGTGGAACGCCACTGCCGGGTGTCCACGTGCGTCCTCTCCCTGGTCGTCGTACCGCCCTGTGGACGTACAGTCTCAGCCACGGCCGGGATCCACGGGGCGGGCGGTCCACGACGGTTCATGGCGGAACGCCGCATACCCATCGATACCGGGACGGATCACCGGCCGTGGCCGGCGGTCGGGGCGGGTGCGGTCGCCGTGCCCATGCCTCGCGCGGTTCGCTCCTGTGCGTCGGGATCTGGGGGCGCTGAGGCAGACGGAGGGGCGGGGGCCGGGATAACAGTTTTTCGGGCGCGACTCGGACCACACGCTCCCGTGACGGGGCCGGCGCCGTCCCCTAGGGGCGACGCTCCCGTGACGGGGCCGGCGCCGTCCCCTAGGGGCGACCCTCGGTGCCATGCCCGGGGCCGCGCCCTCCTTCGAGACGATCCCCCACCGCCGGAACGGTCCGCAGGATGATCACCGACATCGCCTCGATCAGGGAGCATCCCATGCAGTTACGCCCGACCGCCGTCGCCCTCGCCACCGCCCTGGCCCTGAGCCTGATCACCCTCCCCCTGGCGGGAGTCGCCTCCGCCCACTCCGCGGTCCCGTCGTCCGCGGCACGGATGACCCCGCCGTCCGCGACCGGGGGACCCGACACCGAGGCGCTGCGCGCCGCGATCGCCGGGCTGCCCGACCACGACGCCACCGCCGCGCTCATCCGCGTGGGCGGCCAGGGCAGTTGGCGCGGCGTCGCGGGGGTGCGCGATGTCCGGACGGGGGCGCCGGCGTTGGACAACGCCCGCTTCCGGGCCGGTTCGGTGACCAAGGTGGTGACCGCGGCGATCGTGCTGCAACTCGCCGCCGAGGGGCGGATCAGCCTGGACGGCACCGTGCAGCAGTATCTGCCGGGGCTGCTGACCAAGGGTTTCGAGCCCGTCACCGTACGGCAGTTGCTCAACTACACGAGCGGACTCCAGCCGGGAGCGTCCCTCGGGGAGACGGTCGAGGAGGGATACGCGCACCGCTTCGAGACGCTGACGCCACGTCAGGTCGTGGCGGCCTCGGTCGCCAAGGGCCCGGAGTTCGCGCCCGGCACGCAGCAGGACTACGCCAACATCCACTACACCGTGCTCGGCATGCTGATCGAGAAGATCACCGACGACTCGTACGCGCACCAGGCGGCCGTACGGATCTTCCGGCCGCTCGGCATGCGGGAAACCTCGTTCCCGAACGGGTCCGACGCGCGCGTCCACGGTCCGCACAACCGCGGATACGACTGGATCGACGGCAGGCTGGTCGACGTGACCGACTGGAACATGTCCGACCGGTGGGCGGCCGGCGACATGATCTCGACGACCGCCGACCTGGAACGGCTGCTGGTGGCGCTGTTCCGCGGACGGATCGTGCCGGAGCCGCAGCTGAAGGAGATGTTCACGCTCCCCGACGTGCCGGGGGCGCGGTACGGGGCGGCGCTGGAGCGGTTCGAGCTGAACGGCAGGGCGATCTGGGGCAAGACGGGCTCCCGCCCCGGCTACGCCACGGTGATCGCCGCCACCCGCGACCTGTCCCGGACCCTCGTCTACTCCGTCAACGCCACCGACGCGAAGGGCGACGGCGCGGCTGTCGCGCAGCGGTTCGGGTTCCCCGCGTTCAACCGCTGACGTTCGGCTCGGGCCGGAGTGTCGGGCGACGGACCGCCGCCCCTTGCGCGCACCACGGGCACGCCACGGCCCCGGGCGGAACGACTCCCGCCCGGGGCCGCGTTGCTCGCGCCGGCCCCCGGAGGGCTACGCGTCGAGCGACGTCGGTTACGCGTCGAGCGACGTCATCACGTGCTTGATCCGCGTGTAGTCGTCGAAGCCGTACGCCGACAGGTCCTTGCCGTAGCCGGACTTCTTGAAGCCGCCGTGCGGCATCTCCGCAACCAGCGGGATGTGCGTGTTGATCCACACGCAGCCGAAGTCGAGGGCCTTGGACATGCGCATCGCGCGCGCGTGGTCCCTGGTCCACACCGAGGAGGCGAGGGCGTAGTCGACGCCGTTCGCGTACTCGACGGCCTGCTCCTCGTCGGAGAACGACTGCACGGTGATGACCGGGCCGAAGACCTCGTTCTGGATGATCTCGTCGTCCTGCTTGAGGCCCGAGACGACGGTCGGGGCGTAGAAGTAGCCCTTCTCGCCGACCGGGTGACCGCCGGCCTCGACCTTGGCGTGGGCGGGCAGGCGCTCGATGAAGCCGGTGACCTGCTTGAGCTGGTTCGGGTTGTTCAGCGGGCCGTAGAGCACGTCCTCGCCGTCCGGCTGCCCCGTCTTCGTCTCGGAGGCGGCCTTGGCGAGCGCGGCCACGAACTCGTCGTGGATCGACTCGTGGACCAGGACACGGGTGGCGGCCGTGCAGTCCTGGCCGGCGTTGAAGAAGCCGGCGACCGAGATGTCCTCGACGGCCTTGGCGATGTCGGTGTCCTCGAAGACGACGACCGGCGCCTTGCCGCCCAGCTCCAGGTGGACCCGCTTGAGGTCCTTGGACGCGGATTCGGCGACCGACATGCCGGCGCGGACGGAGCCGGTGATGGAGGCCATCGCCGGGGTCGGGTGCTCCACCATCAGACGGCCGGTCTCGCGGTCGCCGCAGATGACGTTGAAGACGCCCTTGGGCAGGATCGAACCGATGATGTCGGCGATCAGGACCGTGGACGCCGGGGTGGTGTCCGACGGCTTCAGCACGACGGTGTTGCCCGCCGCGATCGCCGGGGCGAACTTCCACACGGCCATCATCATCGGGTAGTTCCACGGCGCGACCTGCGCACAGACGCCGACCGGCTCGCGGCGGATGATCGAGGTCATCCCCTCCATGTACTCGCCGGCCGAACGGCCCTCGAGCATCCGGGCCGCGCCCGCGAAGAAGCGGATCTGGTCGATCATCGGCGGGATCTCCTCCGACCGGGTCAGCCCGATCGGCTTGCCCGTGTTCTCGACCTCGGCCGCGATCAGTTCCTCGGCGCGTTCCTCGAACGCGTCAGCGATCTTCAGCAGGGCTTTCTGCCGCTCCGCGGGCGTGGTGTCGCGCCAGCCGGGGAAGGCCGCCGCGGCGGCCGCCATCGCGGCGTCGACGTCCGCCTGCCCGGACAGCGGGGCGGTCGCGTACGCCTCACCGGTCGCGGGGTTCACCACCTGAGTGGTCCGTCCGTCGGCGGCGTCACGGTATTCGCCGTCGATGTAGTTGCGCAGACGACGCAGCTCGGTGCTCACTGCGGGCCCTCCAAGTTCGGGTGTCCAATCGCTGAGACACCCACCCTAGTCCGTAGGCCGACGTTTTCAACACCCTTGATTGCGCCAGTACTGCGAAATCCGCAGACTGAGATCACGGAAACAACGAATTTCATCGAAACTGCCTTGCGGAACTGTTGATACGTCGGGCACAGTGAGGTCGTGGCCAGTCGAAGCGCAGACCAGAGGGACTCCCGCGAGTCCAAGAACGGCACACCCCAGCTGGACGCCGTCTCCCTCGCCATCGTCGAACAGCTCCAGGAGGACGGCCGCCGGCCGTACGCCGCGATCGGCAAGGCCGTCGGCCTGTCCGAGGCGGCGGTGCGCCAGCGCGTCCAGAAGCTGCTCGACCAGGGCGTGATGCAGATCGTCGCCGTCACGGACCCGCTCACCGTGGGCTTCCGCCGGCAGGCGATGGTCGGGGTGAACGTCGAGGGCGACGTGGAGTCCGCGGCCGACACGCTGGCCGCCATGGACGAGTGCGAGTACGTCGTGATGACCGCGGGTTCGTTCGACCTGATGGTGGAGATCGTCTGCGAGGACGACGACCACCTGCTGGAAGTCATCAACAAACGCATCCGGGCCGTCCCCGGAGTCCGCTCCACCGAGAGCTTCGTCTACCTCAAGCTGAAGAAGCAGACCTACATGTGGGGAACCCGATAGCCGTGAGTACCAAGGACCTCAGCAAGACCGCGTACGACCACCTGTGGATGCACTTCACCCGCATGTCCTCGTACGAGAACGCGCCCGTCCCCACCATCGTCCGGGGCGAGGGCACCTACATCTACGACGACAAGGGCAAGCGCTACCTCGACGGTCTCGCCGGTCTCTTCGTGGTCCAGGCGGGCCACGGACGCACGGAGCTGGCGGAGACGGCGTTCAAGCAGGCGCAGGAGCTGGCGTTCTTCCCGGTGTGGTCCTACGCCCACCCCAAGGCCGTCGAGCTCGCGGAGCGGCTCGCCGACCACGCCCCGGGCGACCTGAACAAGGTCTTCTTCACCACGGGCGGCGGCGAGGCGGTCGAGACCGCCTGGAAGCTCGCCAAGCAGTACTTCAAGCTGGTCGGCAAGCCCGCCAAGCACAAGGTCATATCCCGCGCGGTCGCCTACCACGGCACCCCGCAGGGCGCCCTGTCCATCACCGGCCTTCCGGGCCTGAAGGCCCCCTTCGAGCCCCTGGTCCCGGGCGCGCACAAGGTCCCCAACACGAACATCTACCGGGCCCCGATCTTCGGCGACGACCCGGAGGCCTTCGGCCGCTGGGCCGCCGACCAGATCGAGCAGCAGATCCTCTTCGAGGGCCCGGACACGGTCGCCGCGGTCTTCCTGGAGCCGGTGCAGAACGCCGGCGGCTGCTTCCCGCCGCCGCCCGGCTACTTCCAGCGGGTGCGCGAGATCTGCGACCAGTACGACGTGCTGCTGGTCTCGGACGAGGTCATCTGCGCCTTCGGCCGCCTCGGCACGATGTTCGCATGCGACAAGTTCGGCTACGTCCCGGACATGATCACCTGCGCCAAGGGCATGACCTCGGGCTACTCCCCGATCGGCGCGTGCATCGTCTCCGACCGCCTCGCCGAGCCCTTCTACAAGGGCGACAACACCTTCCTGCACGGCTACACCTTCGGCGGCCACCCGGTCTCCGCCGCGGTGGGCCTGGCCAACCTCGACCTGTTCGAACGCGAGGGCCTGAACCAGCACGTGCTGGACAACGAGGGCGCGTTCCGCGCGACGCTGGAGAAGCTGCACGACCTGCCGATCGTCGGCGACGTCCGCGGCAACGGCTTCTTCTACGGCATCGAGCTGGTCAAGGACAAGGCCACCAAGGAGTCCTTCGACGAGGAGGAGACCGAGCGCGTCCTGTACGGCTTCCTGTCCAAGGCGCTGTTCGACAACGGCCTGTACTGCCGCGCCGACGACCGCGGCGACCCGGTCGTCCAGCTCGCCCCGCCGCTGATCTCGAACCAGGAGACCTTCGACGAGATCGAGCAGATCCTGCGCGCCACCCTCACGGAGGCATGGACCAAGCTGTGACCGGTCGGTGCGGGATTCGTCCTCCCGGATGATCAGCAACGGCCCCGGGCCACCCGTTCGAGTGAGAAACGGGGGTCCGGGGCCGTTCGCTGTCCGGGCTCACGGGTGCCGCTTGCTTAGCGTGCGAGGTGACCGATCGCCCTTGCCATCGTTCGCCCGAACGGGTCCCCCGGACGGGGATCGGCACGGGAAAACGGATCAGAACCGAGGTGTACGCGATGGTGGCCCCGCCGGACAACGACGTGCTCTGGGCACGCGCCCTGCACTTCCAGCACAACGGCTCACCCGCGCTGCGCGGGGTCTCCCTGGGGGTGCGCGAGGGTGAGATCCTGGCCGTCACCGGCCCGCGCGGCAGCGGCAAGACGACCCTGCTGCAGTGTCTGGCGGGGCTGCTGCCCACCCAGGGGGGCGAGGTCTGGTTCAACAGCACGCCCGTGCACACCATGGGCCCGCTCACCCGCGAGAGGCTGCGGCGCGACCGGTTCGGCTGGATCGACCCGGTGCCGATGCTGGTCCCCGAGCTGAACGCCTGGGAGAACGCCGCGCTGCCGCTTCTGCTGCGCGGCACCAGCCGCCGCCGCGCCAAGACCGCCGCGCTGGAGTGGCTGGAACGCCTCGACGTCGGCGACAGCGCCCGCAAGCGCCCCCACGAGCTCACCCAGGCGCAGCGCCAGCGGATCGCCGTCGCCCGGGCGCTCGCCACCTGCCCGACCGTGCTCTTCGCGGACGAGCCCACCGCCTCCCTGCACCGCGCCGACGGCGCCCAGGTGCTGCGCACGCTCACCACGGCGGCCCGCTCGCACGGCATCACCGTCGTCATCGCCACACACCCGGCTCAGGCCGCGGGCCTCGCCGACCGGACGGTGTCGCTGCTGGACGGGCGGCGCGTGAACACCGTTCATCTGCCACCGGTGTCCGAGACGGAAGGCCGTCAGACGTGCTCGCTCTCCGCCTAGCCCGCGGGGCGCGCCCCCTGGTCCAGCTCCGCCGGCTCCTGGTCGTCGCGGCCTCGGCGGGCACGGGCTTCCTGCTGCTGTTCACGCTGGGGTACGCGCTGGGGCACCCGGAGGCGGCGGACGGTTCGACGCTGCGGCTGGCCTGGTGCCTCGCGCCGATCGCGGCCACCGTGTACCTCGCGGTCGCCGTCGCCCGCACGGACCCGGGCACCCGTCCACGGTCCGGTCTGGCGGCGATCGGCCTCGGCCCGGCCCGGCTGATGGCCCTTTCGGCGGCCACCACGGCCTTCGCGACCTCCCTCGGCTCGCTGCTGGCACTGTTGGGCTTCCTGCATCTGCGCGGCGACCCGACGGGGATGCCGTTCGACGGCGCGGCGGCGGGCCTCCTCGCCGCCGACCAGCCCCTGCCCGTCCCCGCCGCGCTCACGCTGCTGGCGCTGGTGCCGTTCACGGCGTCCGTGGCGACCGCGGTGGCGCTGCGCCCGCGGGGCGAACGGCCACCGCGCGGTGGCGCCGCCGACCCCGGCGCCGACGACGTCCCCGAAGTGCCGGCCGAGGATCCGGCACCGGAGCCTCCCACCGGCCTCCAGCCCGCCCCCGGCGGCCTGCCCTGGGGTGTGGCCGCGCTCGCCGCGGGGTTCGCCGTCGAGGCGCACGCGAGCCGGCCGGGCCCGGCGCCGAGTGCTCCGTTGCCCGGCGGGCTCACGGGCGGGCCCGTGGCGGTGCTCGCGGGCTGGGCGCTGACCGCGCTGGGGCTCGCGCTGGCCGGGCCCGTGCTGACGCATCTGTGCGGGTGGCTGCTGCAGGCGGTGCGCCCGGGTGCCGTGCGGCTGCTGGCCGGGCGCGGTCTGCAGGAGGAGGCACGGCGGATCGGCCGGCCGCTCGGGGTGGTGTGCGCGGTGGCGTCGGGCTTCTACGCCATGGCGGCGCTGTACGCCGACACGCGCCCGTCCCCGGGACCGTTGACGACGCTGGGCGCTGCGGTGGTGGGGGGCTGCGCGGTCGCGGCACTGGCGACGGCCGCGGTCGAGGCGAGGCAGGCGCGCACCGACACGGTCGCCGCGCTGGTGCGGCTCGGCGCCCCGGCCACCGTGCTGCGCACCGCGGCACTGCTGCGCGCGGGCGCTCTGGCGGTGGTGTTCACGCCGCTGACCTGGGTCGTCGCGGAGCTGGCGGCGATGCCGCTGACGGCCTGAGACCATCCCGGAAAGTTTTTTCGCGACCGGCGATGAGTTTCGCATCGGCGCGCGGTCCATCTCTGCGTACGGCTCATCAGCATGTTGAAAGAGAGGCAGCCCATGTACCAGCAGATGATCTTCGTGAACCTGCCCGTCGCCGACGTCGAGACGTCGAAGAAGTTCTTCACGGAGCTGGGCTACACGATCAACCCGCAGTTCACGACGGACGACTGCGCCTGCGTCGTGATCAGCGACACCATCATCGCGATGATGCTGAGCCACCAGCACTACGCCAACTTCACCAAGAAGGAGATCGCGGACGCCACCAGGACCAGCGAGGTGCTGCTGTGCCTGAGCGCCGAAAGCCGCGAGAAGGTCGACGAGTTGGTCGACCGGGCGGTCGCCGCGGGCGGCACGGTGTCCGACGAGGCGCAGGACTACGGCCACATGTACGGCCGTGCCTTCGACGACCCGGACGGCCACACCTGGGAGGTCATGTGGATGGACCCGGCGGCGGTGCAGGGCTGAGCACGCGCAGGTGAACGGGGGTGCCCCGGCGGGGAGTTGAGAACGGTTCTGCGGATTCCAAACGCATGGGCGGTTAATGAGCAGGCAAAGACGACCGTCATGCCGGACATCGGCGTTGACAGCACTTAGCTGCCGCTTATAAACCTGTGAGCCTCTCGGGAAAGTTGTGATTGCAGCGCAACTTCCCCTGAACCCCCCGCAATTGCGCATCCCGTGAAGGGCAATCGTGTCCATATCCTCCCGCACCGCTCGAACGGTGCGCATCCTCGGCGTCGCCTCGGCCTCCGCGGCGCTCGCACTCGGCGTCGCCGGCAACGCGCTCGCCTGCAACATTGGTGACTTCTCGGCCGTCGCGTCCTGCGACAGCGGGAAGGGCAGCATCACCGTCACCGACAAGGACGCCTCGCGCAAGGAGGCGACCGTCAGCGTCTACCTGGAAGAGAACGGCGCGGACGCGAAGAAGGTCGGTGAGAAGACGATCACCGGCTCCCAGGACGGGGCGATCGTCACGTTCTCCGAGAACTGGGCGGCGAACGCCAAGTACCGCGTCCACATCGACGTCGAGGGCATCCTCCACCAGGACCTCGACATCCTGACCACCCCGTCGAAGGCCTGCGCCACCTCGGAGACCACCCCGCCGGCCTCCGAGTCCACCCCGCCGGCCTCGGACACCCCGACCCCGTCGGCCACCCCGTCCTCGTCCGCCACGCCGTCGCAGGCGCAGAGCACGGCCCCCGCCGCGGCCGGGGACAACTCCCCCTCGCCGGCGGCGGGCAGCTCCAACCTCGCCGAGACAGGCGCCGGCTCCAACACGCCCGTGATCGCCGGTATCGCCGGCGGCCTGGTCGTCATCGGTGGCGGCGCGGTGTTCTTCGGCATGCGCCGCCGCGGCGGCGCGTCGAAGGGCAACTGACGCCTCCTCGCCCGTACGAATCGACGGCCCGCCCCTTTTGCCGGGGCGGGCCGTCGTGCGTGCCGCACATCAGGCCGGCTTCCGAACCATGAACACGTCCACCGGATCCTCGGTCTCCACTGTGAACCCGTGCCGCTCGTAGAGCCGTCGGGCGGGACTGCCCTGCAGCACGTTCAACCGGACGAGGACACCGCGGGAGTCACACCGCTCCAGCAGTTCGCGCAGCACGCCCGAACCGATACCGCTGCCCTGAAGATGCGGGGCCAGGTAGAAGTGCTCCAGCCAGTGGGCGTCCTCGGCCGGTCGCAGCGCCACGCAGCCGGCGAACGCACCGCCCACCTCGATCACCCATGTGTGGGCCGGGTCGAATCGGTCCCGCAGCCGCTGCCGCACCCGCTGCTCGTCGTACCGCCCGAGCCGTTCCAGATCAGCCCGCATCACCACGGCACGCAACTCGACCACTGCCTCGACGTCCGACATCGACGCCGGGCGCATATCCCAGTCCGCCATGATCGCCACCCTAGGTGGCGGACGCGCCGCCGAGCACCACGATTTCCGCTGCGTCGAACACGACCCCGACCTCGTCCCCGGGCCCCGGGGCCGACCGCAGCGGGCAGGCCGCCTCCAGTGCGGGGGCCTCCTCCGGTTGCAGGCGTACGGCGACGTGAGTACCGCGGAAGGTGCGGGCGGTCACGGTGCAGCGCAGGCCCTCGGTGGCCGCCGTCAACCGTACGCCCGCCGGGCGGACCAGCAGTGTGCCGGCCCCCTGCGGGGAGCCTTCCGGGACCGGGAGCTTGCCCCACGGGGTGTCCGCGGCCTCGCCGGCGACGGTCGCCTCCACCACGTTGTCGAATCCGAGGAAGCGCGCCACGAACTCGTTCGCGGGCCGCTGCCACACCTCGAGCGGCGTACCGGACTGGGCGATCCGCCCGTCGCGCATCACCACGACCCGGTCGGCGAGAGCGAAGGCCTCGCCCTGGTCGTGGGTGACGGCGAGCACGGTCGTACCCAAGCGGCCGAACAGGTCGCGCAGTTCGACGACGAGCCGCTCGCGCAGGGACCGGTCGAGCTGGCCCAGCGGCTCGTCCAGCATCAGCAGCCGTGGCCGGGGCGCGAGGGCGCGGGCGAGCGCGACGCGCTGCTGTTCGCCGCCGGAGAGTTCCGACACCGCCCTGCGCGCGGCCCCCGGAAGTCCGACCAGGTCGAGCAACTCCGTTACGCGTTCCTCCCGTTCGGCGCGCGCGGTTTTGCGCATACGCAGCCCGAAGGCGACGTTCCCGCCGACGTCCCGCTGCGGGAACAGCTGATGGTCCTGGAACATCAGGCCCACCCCGCGCCGGTGCGCGGGCACCCCGTCCAGGTCACGGCTGTCGAGGAACAGCCGCCCCTCATCGAGGGGTTGCAGCCCGGCCACCGTCCGCAGCAGCGTCGACTTGCCGCTGCCGCTCGGCCCGAGCACGCACACGATCTCCTGCTCGGCGACCTCGAGGTCCACTCGGTCGAGCGCGGTCCGCCGGTCGAAGCGTACGGTCGCGCCTTGCAGCGTGAGCATCGTCAGAACTCCCCCGTCCGATCGGTCCGCAACCTCTCCAGGACGCCCAGCGCCACCGCGCACACCACCATCAGAATCGTCGACAGGGCCATCGCCTGCCCGTAGTTGAGGTCGCCGGGCCGCGCGAGCAGCCGCGCCACGGCCACCGGCAGCGTCGGGTTGTCGGGCCGCGCGATGAACACGGTCGCCCCGAACTCGCCCAGCGACACGGCGAACGCGAACCCGGCGGCGATCAGCAGCGCCCGCCGCACGATCGGCAGATCGACCTCGCGCCACACCCGCCACGGCGACGCCCCGAGCACGGCGGCCGCCTCCCGCAGCCGTTCGTCCACGGCCCGCAGCACCGGCAGCATGGTGCGGACGACGAAGGGGGCGCCCACCAGGGCCTGCGCGAGCGGCACCAGGATCCAGGAGCCGCGCAGGTCCAGCGGCGGTTTGTCGAGCGCGATGAGGAAGCCGAAGCCGACGGTCACCGCGGACACGCCGAGCGGCAGCATCAGCAGCGCGTCGAAGCCCCGTACGAGCCGGCCGGCGTCCCTGCGGGCGAGGGCCGCGGCGGCGAGCGAGCCGATCAGTACCGCGATGAGGGTGGCCACGACGGCGTACTGGAGGGAGTTCACCATGGCGTCGACGGGCGGGACGAGGAAGGTGCTGTCGTCGGTGCGGGTCAGCGCCTTGTAGTAGGCGAACCCGGGCGCGTCGAGGGAGCGCTGGACGAGGACGGCGAGCGGCAGGACGAGCAGGAGGGCGACGGTCGCGAGGACCGCGCCGAGCAGCGCCCACTGTGCGGCCCCGCGCGGCCTGCGCGCCGTGCGCGACGGGTCGACCAGTTTCAGCGCGCTCTCCCGGCGGCGCACCGTCCAGGCGTGCACCCCGAGGATCGCGCCCACCGCGACGAACTGGACGATCGTCAGCACTGCGGCGGTGGACAGGTCGAAGATCTCCGAGGTCTGCCGGTAGATCTCCACCTCGAGGGTGGAGAAGGTGGGGCCGCCGAGGATCTGCACCACGCCGAAGGAGGTGAAGGTGAACAGGAACACCATCAGCGCGGCGGCGGCCACCGCCGGTGCGAGCGCGGGCAGCGTCACCATCCGCCAGGCCGTGAGCCGACAGGCGCCGAGCACGCGCGCGGCCTCCTCCTGGCGGGGGTCGAGTTGCGCCCAAAGGCCGCCGACCGTGCGGACGACGACGGCGTAGTTGAAGAAGACGTGGGCGAGCAGGATGGCCCACACGGTGGTGTCGAGCCGTATGCCCCACAGGTCGTCGAAGAGTCCACCGCGACCCACCAGCGCCAGGAAGGCGGTGCCGACGACGACCGTGGGCAGCACGAACGGGACGGTGACGACGGCGCGCAGCACCTGCCTGCCCGGGAAGTCGTAACGCGCGAAGACATACGCGCCGGGCAGCGCGATCAGCAGGGTAAGAGCGGTGGAGGCGAGCGCCTGCCAGGTGGTGAACCACAGCACGTGCCGCATGTCCGGCTCGGCGAGCACGTCCACGACCCGCCCGAGCCGCCAGGCCCCGTCCGCCTTCACACCGCGCGCGACGATCGCCGCGACGGGGTAGGCGAAGAAGACCGCGAAGAACGCGACGGGCAGGGCCATCAGCCCGAGCCGCGCCGCGTTCCCCCGCCTGTGGGGGGTCACTTCAGTACGAGCGACGTCCACGACTTGACCCACTGGTCACGGTTGGCGGCGATCTTCGTGGGGGCCATGGTCTCGGGGTCCTTGGCCGCGGGCCCGTACTCGGTGAACTCCGTGGGCACCTTCGCTCCCTCGACCACCGGGTAGACGAACATGTTGAGCGGCATGTCCTCCTGGAACCTCCTGCTGATCAGGAAGTCGAGGAACGCCTTGCCGCCCTTGGTGTTGTGCGCGTTGCTCAGCAGACCGGCGAACTCGATCTGGCGGAAGCAGGTGCCGGTGGCGACACCGGTCGGCGCGGTCTTGGGCCGGGGGTCGGCGTAGACGACCTCGGCGGGCGGCGAGGAGGCGTAGGAGACGACGAGCGGCCGGTCCCCCTTGGCCTTCTTCCCGCCGGCGGAGCCGGAGAACTCCTCGTTGTAGGCCTGCTCCCAGCCGTCTACCACCTTCACGCCGTTGGCCTTGAGCTTCTTCCAGTAGTCCGGCCAGCCGCCGTCGCCGTACTTCGCGGCGGTGCCGAGCAGGAAGCCGAGGCCGGGTGAGGACGTGGAGGCGTTCTCGGTGACGAGGAGGTTCTTGTACTCGGGCTTGACGAGGTCGTCGAAGGACGCCGGCGGGGTCAGCTTGTGGTCGGCGAAGTACTTCTTGTCGTAGTTGACACAGATGTCGCCGTAGTCGATGGGCGTGACCCGGTGCTTGTCCGCGTCCAGCTGGTACTGGGTGCCGACCTGGTCGAGGCCCTTGGCCTCGTACGGCTGGAACAGGCCGTTGTCCAGCGCCCTGGACAGCAGTGTGTTGTCGACGCCGAAGAAGACGTCGCCCTGCGGGTTGTCCTTGGTGAGGATCGCCTTGTTGACGGCCTGGCCCGCGTCGCCGTCCTTGAGGACCTTGACGGTGTAGCCGGACTCCTTCTCGAACGCCGCGATGACGCTCTTGGAGGCGGCCCACGAGTCATGGCTGACGAGGGTCACGGTCTTGGAGTCGCCGCCGCCGTTCCCACTTCCAAAACCGGACGATCCGCACGCGGACAGCGTGACCATGCCCAGCCCGACGGCCACGGCCGCCCACTGCTTACCGGTGATGCTCAACTGGATTCCTCCTGGGGGTGACCAGGAAGAGACGCGGCCCCGCCCCGGACCTCGGAGGGTCCCGGGCAGGGCACAACAGCTCGAGTGAAGACCGAACTCCCTACCCAGAATGACCTGGGCGAGGTTCAGAGGGTCTGCGGTCGCTACCGCACTCTCAGCGCTGTGGCGCTCCCCTGTCGGAATATGAAGATGTACGTACTGACTGACGGCCCTCAGACTACCGCTCGGTGGCGGCGAGCTGACCGCACGCCCCGTCGATCTCCTGACCACGGGTGTCCCGGATCGTCACCGGCACACTGTGGGCGGCGATCGCCTCGACGAACGCCTTCTCGTCCTCGGGGCGGGAGGCGGTCCACTTGGAGCCGGGCGTCGGGTTCAGCGGGATCAGGTTGACGTGCACGGGCTTGCCCTTGAGCAGCCGGCCCAGCAGATCGCCGCGCCACGCCTGGTCGTTGATGTCCCGGATGAGGGCGTACTCGATGGACAGCCGGCGTCCGGACTTCTCGACGTAGTCGAACCCGGCGTCGAGGACCTCGCGCACCTTCCACCGCGTGTTGACGGGAACGAGGGTGTCGCGCAGCTCGTCGTCCGGGGCGTGCAGGGAGATGGCGAGACGGCACTTGAAGCCCTCGTCGGCGAACCGGTGGATGGCCGGCACCAGTCCGACGGTGGAGACGGTGATGCCGCGCTGCGAGAGGCCGAGCCCGTCCGGCGCGGGGTCGGTGAGGGCGCGGACGGCGCCGACGACCCGCTTGTAGTTCGCGAGGGGCTCGCCCATGCCCATGAAGACGATGTTGGACAGCCGCGCCGGGCCGCCGGGGATCTCGCCGTCGCGCAGCGCCCGCATGCCGTCCACGATCTGGTGCACGATCTCGGCGGTCGACAGGTTGCGGTCCAGGCCCGCCTGGCCGGTGGCGCAGAACGGGCAGTTCATGCCACAACCCGCCTGCGAGCTGATGCACATGGTGACCCGGTCCGGATAGCGCATGAGCACGGACTCGACGAGCGTGCCGTCGAACAGCCGCCACAGCGTCTTACGGGTGGTGCCCTGGTCCGTCGCCAGATGCCGGACGACCGTCATCAGCTCCGGGAGCAGCGCCTCCTGGAGCTTGCCACGGGAGGGCGCGGGGATGTCGGTCCACTGCTCCGGGTCGTGCGCGAACCGCGCGAAGTAGTGCTGCGAGAGCTGCTTGGCGCGGAACGGCTTCTCACCGATCGCGGCGACCGCCTCCTTGCGCTCGGCGGGCGAGAGATCGGCGAGATGCCGCGGCGGCGTCTTGGCTCCGCGCGGCGCGACGAAAGTGAGTTCTCCGGGCTTGGGCATGGTCCTCCCAGTGTCTCAGATCCACTGGTGTGGCCCGCGACCGAAGATTCGCGAGGCCGCGAAGGCCGGTTCGGTCTCCTGCGCGGCTCGCGTGCTCCGTCAGGCGGTGGCGGTGGCGCGGATGGCCGCGATGTCGAACTGGAGGCGGACCTTCTCGCTCACCATGGCGCCGCCCTCGGCCAGCCTGGCGTTGTAGGTCAGGCCCCAGTCGGAACGGTTGATCGTGGTGGTGCCGTCGAAGCCGACGCGCTCGTAACCGAACGGGTCCGTCACATGGCCGATGTAGGTGAGTTCCAGGTCGACGGGACGGGTGGTGTCCTTGATGGTGAGGTCACCGGTCATGCGGTAGACGTCCTTGTCCGCGAGGTGCACAGCGGTACTGGTGAAGATCATCCGCGGGTAGGTCGCGGAGTCCAGGAAGTCGCGGCCGACCAGGTGCGCGTCGCGTTGCTCGACACCGGTGTCGACGCTGGCGGTGAACAGCGCGATGTCGGCACGGGAGCGGGCCGGGTCGCGGCCGTCGAAGTAGAGGCGGCTGTCGTACTGCGTGAAGGCGCCGCGCACCGTCGTCACCATGGCGTGTCGCACGGAGAACCCGATCCTGCTGTGCGCGGGGTCGATCATCCACTCGCCGGTGAGGGCCTGCAGGGCGGGATCAGGCAGAACGCCGACACCGGGATGCGCCGGGGCGGCGGGGCTCAGCGGGGCACCGGGGGCCACGGGTGCGGCGGGAACCGCCGCGCGTCGGAGTGGAGAGCTGCGGCCGAAAAGGTTCATGACGCATGTAGTTATGTCAGGGAGACCGGCGCCCGCAAGGCCTGTCAGGAAACCCGACCCTTCATCGGCAGACCTTCACAGGTGGGCGCATCTGCTGGGTGTCGACGCGACAGAGGGGTCCACCGCCCTGTGGACGACGAGCCCCTCTGCCCGGACAGCGCAGGTCAGGCCGACCCCACGAAGATCACCATCAGCAGCCACACCACCGGCGCCGTCGGCAGCAAGGAGTCGAGGCGGTCCATGATGCCCCCGTGGCCCGGCAGCAGTGTGCCCATGTCCTTGATGCCCAGGTCTCGTTTGATCATGGACTCGCCGAGGTCGCCGAGGGTGGCGCTGGCCGCGACCGCGAGCCCCAGCAGCAGACCCTGCCACCAGGCACCGCCGTCGATCAGGAACTGCATGCACAGGGCGCCCGCGCCCATCGCGAAGGTGACCGCACCTATGAGACCCTCGCGGGTCTTGCCGGGACTGATGCGCGGGGCCAGCTTGTGCCGGCCGAAGCGCCAGCCGATCGCATACGCGCCCGTGTCGCTCACGACCGTCAGGAGCAGGAAGGTCAGCACGCGCTGCGGGCCGTCGTCGGCCGTGAGCATCATGGCGACGAACGTGGCCAGGAACGGCACGTAGAAGGCCGCGAAGACGCCTGCCGTGACGTCCCGGAGGTAGCCGTCCGGCGGTTCCGTCATGCGCCACACCAGGGCCGCGAGCGCGGTCAGCGCCATCGCCACCCACGCTCCCTCGGCGCCCCGCACATACCCGGCGACGACCATCGCCGCGCCGCCGACCGCGAGCGGCACCAGTGGCGCCTTGATGCTCTTGCGTTCCTCCAGCCGCTTCGTCAGCTCCCACAGGCCCACCACGACGGCGACCGCTATGACACCGACGAACACGGCCTTGACGATGAACAACGACGCGACGATCACGACGCCGAGCCCGACGCCGACCCCTATGGCCGCGCCCAGGTCACGGCCCGCACTCTTCTTCTGCGGTGCGGGTGCCGGCTGTGGGGCGTCGGGCATGGGCTCCGTATTCTGCGGCGCCGCCCACGGGGACGGCACCTGCGGCGTCTCGTCGCGGAACAAGGGGCCGCGTCGACGGGCGGCGACCCCCCGGTCGTCATCCTGGTCTCCGCCGGGCGCGGGTACCTCGGGCACGATGGGCATGGGGCGAGTCTGCTGGGCGTCATGCGCATCGTACGCGGGACCCGGCGGGCCGACGCCCTGGCCAGGCCCCTGCTCGGTGGGCCCCCAGTACCCGGCCTGTGGCGGCGCCCCCCAGGAAGAGTCGTTCATCAGACCTCGAGGAGCTCCGCTTCCTTGTGCTTGAGCAGCTCGTCCACCTGCGCGACGTACTTCGCGGTGGTGTCGTCGAGCTCCTTCTCCGCACGGCGGCCCTCGTCCTCGCCGACCTCGCCGTCCTTGACGAGCTTGTCGATGGCGTCCTTCGCCTTGCGGCGCACGGAGCGGATCGAGACCTTGGCGTCCTCGCCCTTGCCCTTGGCGACCTTGATGTACTCACGACGCCGCTCCTCGGTGAGCTCGGGGAACACCACACGGATGATGTT
The DNA here is from genome assembly GCF_040682835.1 of Streptomyces sp. NPDC051104. Lineage (NCBI taxonomy): Bacteria > Bacillati > Actinomycetota > Actinomycetes > Kitasatosporales > Streptomycetaceae > Streptomyces > Streptomyces sp. NPDC051104. Next base: position 82,096 of record NZ_JBFBBS010000019.1, read on the forward strand.
GCCGTCATTGCTCGGGTTGACGCCCAGGTCGGAGTCGCGGATCGCCTGCTCGATGTTGCGCAGCGCGCTCTTGTCGAACGGCGTCACCACGGCCATACGCGGTTCCGGCACCGAGAACGAGGCCAGCTGGTTGATCGGCGTCGGTGCGCCGTAGTAGTCGGCCACGATCTTGTTGAACATCGCCGGGTGCGCACGACCGGTGCGGATCGCGGCGAAGTCCTCCTTGGCGACCACGACGGCCTTCTCCATCTTCTCCTCGGCCTCGAGGAGGGTCTCTTCGATCACCACTTGCTCCTGCGTGTCTTGAGTAGGCCCGGCAACGGTCCTCATCGGTCTGCGGCCGGCTGCGTCGCGTCTTCTTCCTGCACGGTTCCCGACCGGCAGGACATTGTCCATCCCCCGGTCAGGGTCCCTCGCCCGGACGGGGTTAACCCCCGACGGGTCTGCCTCCGGTCACTCCCGGCCGCCTTGGTCACCCACGAGTGTGCCGATCTTCTCACCCTTGACGGCCCGGGCGATATTGCCCTCCGCCAGCAGCTCGAAGACGAGGATGGGCAGCTTGTTGTCCCGGCACAGCGTGATCGCGGTCATGTCGGCGACCTTCAGGTCGCGTGTGATGACCTCGCCGTAGCTGAGCGAGTCGAACTTGACGGCCTCGGGGTTGGTCTTCGGGTCGGAGTCGTAGACCCCGTCCACACCGTTCTTACCCATCAGCAGCGCCTCGGCGTCGATCTCGAGGGCTCGCTGGGCGGCGGTCGTGTCGGTGGAGAAGTACGGCATGCCCATACCGGCGCCGAAGATGACCACGCGGCCCTTCTCCAGGTGGCGCACGGCGCGCAGCGGGATGTACGGCTCGGCGACCTGGCCCATGGTGATGGCGGTCTGCACGCGCGAGTCGATGCCCTCCTTCTCCAGGAAGTCCTGGAGGGCGAGGCAGTTCATGACCGTGCCCAGCATGCCCATGTAGTCGGAGCGGGCCCGGTCCATGCCGCGCTGCTGGAGTTCCGCGCCGCGGAAGAAGTTGCCGCCGCCGATGACGACGGCGATCTGGGATCCGTCGCGCACCACGGCCGCGATCTCCCGGGCGATGGCGTGCACCACGTCCGGGTCGACGCCCAGTCCGGTGCCGCCGGAGAACGCCTCTCCGGACAGCTTCAGCAGGAACCGGCCGCGAACTTTGCCGTCGTCGCTCTTCTCGGCCTTGGTGCTCATGGAGATCTCCTCGTGGTGCACATACGAAGAAGGCCATTGCCGGTGGGGCGTGTTTCGCATCCCATGCGCGGCAATGGCCTCCTCGTCAGATCTGCTGTCGTCCGCCACACGCGTGTGCGGGTCGGCCTACGCGAGCGCGCAGACGACTGCTTTCGACCCTACCGGGGTCGCGCGTCGATCGCGGTCCGGACTCAGATGCCGACCTTGATGCGCGTGAAGCGCTTCAGGGTGACACCGGCCTCTTCCAGGACCTTCTGGACGGACTTCTTGTTGTCCAGCGCGTAGGGCTGGCCGAGCAGCGTGGCGTCCTTGAAGAAGCCGTTGAGGCGACCCTCGACGATCTTCGGCAGGGCGGCCTCGGGCTTGCCCTCGGCGCGGGTGGTCTCCTCGGCGATGCGGCGCTCGGACTCGACGACCTCGGCCGGGACGTCCTCCTTGGAGAGGTACTTCGGCGCGAAGGCGGCGATGTGCTGGGCGACGCCCTTGGCGACCTCGGCGTTCGGCTTGTCGAGCTCGACGAGCACACCGATCTGGAACGGCAGGTCGGGCATCGTGCGGTGCATGTACGCCGTCACGTAGCCGTCGGCGAACTGCGCGAAGCGGTCGAGGACGATCTTCTCGCCGAGGTTGGCGTTGGCCTCGTCGACGAACGCCTGCACGGTCTTGCCGGGCTCGATCTCGGAGGCGAGCAGGCCCTCGAGGTCGGCCGGGGAGGTCTTGGCGACGTGCTCGGCGATCGCCTGGGCGACGGCCTGGAACTTCTCGCCCTTGGCGACGAAGTCGGTCTCGCACTTCAGCTCGACGAGGACACCGGAGGAGTTGTCGTCGGCGATGATGGAGACCACGGCGCCGTTCTCGGCGGAGCGGCCCTCGCGCTTGGCGACGCCCTTCTGGCCCTTGATGCGGAGCGCCTCGACGGCCTTGTCGACGTTGCCCTCGGCCTCGTCCAGCGCCTTCTTGCAGTCCATCATGCCGGCGCCGGTGAGCTCACGGAGCTTCTTGACGTCGGCGGCGGTGTAGTTCGCCATGATTCTGTGAATCTCTTCTCGGAGTTCGAAGTCTCGAAGCGGCGGCCGCCGACCCGGGGGGCGAGCGGCCGCCGAAGATCTACGGGCTACGGAGATCTGCTGCCGGTGAAGATCCACCGATGCGGATCCGTCGGCCTGAAGCAGATCTAAAGGCTGCGGATGAACGGCGGATGGCGCTCACGGCGCCGCCCGCCCTCACATCAGCCGAACGGCCCTGAAGGTCAGGCCTGCTCGCCCTCGGCGGCCGGAGCCTCGGCGGCCGGAGCCTCGGCGACCGGAGCCTCGGCGACCGGAGCCTCGGCGACCGGAGCCTCGGCCGGCTTCTCGGCCTCGGCAGCGGGGGCCTCCTCGGCCTTCTTCTCGCCCTCGAGCAGGTCACGCTCCCACTCGGCGAGCGGCTCGCCGGCGGCCTTCTCGCCCTTGCCCTCGGCGGCCACGCCGGAACGGGCGATGAGGCCCTCGGCGACCGCGTCGGCGATCACACGGGTGAGCAGGGTGACGGAGCGGATCGCGTCGTCGTTGCCCGGGATCTTGTAGTCGACCTCGTCGGGGTCGCAGTTGGTGTCGAGGATGGCGACGACCGGGATGTTGAGCTTCCGGGCCTCACCGACCGCGATGTGCTCCTTCTTGGTGTCCACGATCCAGACGGCGCTCGGCACCTTCTGCATCTCGCGGATACCGCCGAGGGTCTTCTCCAGCTTGGCCTTCTCGCGGGAGAGGACCAGAAGCTCCTTCTTGGTCAGACCAGAGGACGCGACGTCCTCGAAGTCGATCTGCTCGAGCTCCTTCAGGCGCTGCAGACGCTTGTAGACGGTCGAGAAGTTGGTGAGCATGCCGCCCAGCCAGCGCTGGTTGACGTACGGCATGCCGACGCGGGTGGCCTGCTCGGCGATGGCCTCCTGCGCCTGCTTCTTCGTGCCGACGAACATGACCGTGCCGCCGTGGGCGACGGTCTCCTTGACGAACTCGTAGGCGCGGTCGATGTACGACAGCGACTGGAGCAGGTCGATGATGTAGATGCCGTTGCGCTCGGTGAAGATGAAGCGCTTCATCTTCGGGTTCCAGCGACGGGTCTGGTGACCGAAGTGGACGCCGCTCTCCAGCAGCTCCCGCATCGTGACGACGGCCATGGCCGTTCTCCTTGTGTTTTCTCGGTTGTCCCTGACGCCCGCGTGCGCCGTGCCGCGAAGGACCGAGGAGGCGCTGACACCGGCCCGTGAGGGGCCGTTGTCGGGGCGTGCGAAGTCGACCCGGTGACCCGGATCGCCACAAGAAGTGTACGGGACCGCCGGGGCGGCGGGTGACGCCGCTGTCCACAACCGGGCACTTGTCCACAGGTTCCGGCAGGCCCGGCCCGTCGTCCGGCACGGTACTCCCATGCGAACGAAACGATGTGTGCGGACATGGCCGACGGCACTGCTGCTGGTCATGGCGGGGGTCCCGGCCTCGGCGGCGTGGGCGGGCGGCTGGCCGTCGGCGGCGGTGCCGATGCCGGCCCGCGGGCCGTCGACAGCGGTGCCTGCGGCGGCCCGGGGGCCTTCGCCAGGGGCGCCTGCGCCGGACCCTGGCGCCACGGTGCCGGCCATGGGCCGCCTGTGGCCGGTGGGTGTGCGCCCCACGGTGGTACGGGGCTGGGAACCCCCGGCGACTCCGTACGGCCCGGGCCACCGCGGCGTGGACCTGGCGGCAGCCGCGGGCGATCCGGTACGGGCGGTCGCCGCCGGGCGGGTGACGTTCGCGGGCCGGGTGGCGGGACGGGGCGTGGTCTCGGTCGACCTGACGGGCACCGGCGACCCACCGCTGCGCACGACGTACGAACCGGTGCGCGCGTCGGTACGGGAAGGGGACGAGGTGCACCCGGGCGATGTACTGGGCGTACTGGAACCACCGACGGCCCACTGCCCGGGCCCCTGCCTGCACTGGGGTCTGCGCCGAGGGGACACGTACCTGGACCCGCTGTCGCTCCTGCCGCCGTGGCTGCTGCGTGCGGGGCCGTCTCGACTGCTGGCTGTAGAGGGGGTGCCTGTGCCGGAATCGGTGACTGTGTCGGTGCCGTGAGTGGGGGCTTGGGTGGTGGGGTGGGCGGGGGGGAGGGGGGAGGGCCCCCGGGAGTGGATTCAGCCCCGGACGCCGCGCAGCACCATCGCCACCGCCACCTCCGTGATCGACGCCGGATCCTCCGCCGCGCCCAGTTCGATCCGCCGTACCGCCGCGTCGACCACGCCTTGGAGCAGCATCGCGGCCAGTCGGGGTTCGCGGTGGCCCATGTCGCGCAGGGCTTCGACGATCATCGCGACGAGCCCGCCGTGCGCCGCCCTGATCTTCTCGCGGGCCCCGGCGTCGAGTTCGCTGGCCGAGATGGCCACCACGGCCCGGTGCCGCCGGTCCCCCACGAGGGCGAGCTGCCGTCGTACGTACGCTTCGATCTTGGCCTCGGGGCCTTCCGCCGACGCCATCGCGGCCTCGACCTCCGCCGCCCACACGGGGAAGTCGACCGCGCAGAGTTCCTCGACGACGGCCGCGCGGGAGCGGAAGTACTCGTAGACGGAGGAGCGGGCAAGGCCCGTGCGCTCGGCGAGGGCCGGGAAGGTCAATGCCTCCGTGCCTCCCTCGGACAGCAGGGACCGTGCCGCGTCCAGCAGGGCGGCTCGCTGCATCGACCGGTGCTCGGCCACAGAGGCCGCTCGAATCCTTGGCACGTCCCCCACTGTACGGACGGACCGCCGGCGACGGCAGTCACTCGGGCCACACGCGCCGGTGACGGGATTGCGCCTCAGCGGCCGAAGGCCGCCAGCTTGGCCCTCAGCTGCAGGACCGACTTCGTGTGGATCTGGCTCACCCGGCTCTCGGTCACGCCGAGCACGTTGCCGATCTCGGCGAGCGTGAGCCCCTCGTAGTAGTAGAGCGTGACCACGGTCTTCTCCCGCTCGGGCAGCGTGTTGATGGCTCGTGCCAGGAACCTCCGCAGCTCCCGGTCCTCGGCCACCTCGACCGGGTTGTCGGCGGCGGTGTCCTCCAGCGTGTCCATGAAGCTCAGCCCGTCGCCGTCCTCACCGCCCACGTGCAGCAGTTCCTCCAGGGCCACCACGTTCGCGAGTGACAACTGGCTGAAGACGGCATGGAGCTCCTCCACGCCGATGCCCATCTCCGCGGCCACCTCCGCCTCGGTCGGGGTCCGCCTCAGGCGCGCCTCCAGGGTCGCGTACGCCCGCTCCACACTGCGTGCCTTCTGCCGTACCGATCGTGGGATCCAGTCCAGCGCCCGCAGTTCGTCGATCATGGCGCCCCGGATGCGGGTGATCGCGTACGTCTCGAACTTGATCTCCCGGTCGATGTCGAACTTCTCGATCGCGTCGATCAGCCCGAAGACCCCCGATGACACGAAGTCGGCCTGGTCCACGTTGGCCGGCAGGCCGACGCTCACCCGGCCGGCCACGTACTTCACCAACGGTGAGTAGTGCAGGATCAGCTGCTCCCGCAACCGCTCGTCCCCCGTCTCCTTGTACGACCGCCACAACTCGTCGAGCGTCGAGGGAGCGGGCGGGCGCACGCTGCCGCCGTCACGGGCGGCTGGGGGAAGCGCCGCCCGGTCGGACCCGGAGGTGTGCTGGGGCATTCGTCGCCTTGTGCCGTTCTGCCGTGAACTGGTGATGCCTGGGTGAGCTGTCGGTCTGGTGTCGAGATGGCCTGTCTGAGTCGGAACCTCGTGAGCGTAGCGTGACTGTGGTGTCGCAGTGCGCGAAGGGCAACGGATCACCCGTGCGCGAACGGGCCGTGTGGGGCGGTTGCCGCGGGTGCCGTGGTAGCCGTCTGTGATCGCCGGAAAGGGTCAACTGCGGGAAACGCCAAGGCTGTCGGGGGTCGCCCGGACGGCCGACACACGCTCGGTCAGCACCAGAGCTGATCTTGTCGACCGGCTGTGATGGCCTGGCGTGTCAACTTCCAGCCATCGCCGTGTCGTTCGACGAATCCAAGTGATCGGAGTTCGTACAGTCTCCCGACCGCGTCGTCCTGGGTCGTCTGCGCGCTGCGGGCGATCTCGGCCGCGGATGCGGTGCCGCGTGCGGGCAGGGCGGCCAGGATCCGTCGGGCGGCGGGTTGCAGCAGGTCGCGGGGCAGGACGGGGCCGCGTCGGTCCGGGGCCAGTTCGCCCATGTCGCCGACCAGTTCCACGACGTCCGCTGCGTCGGTGACGAGTACGGCTTCGCCGCGCAGCAGTTCGTGCACACCGGCCGAGAGTCCGCTGGTGACGGGTCCGGGGACGCCCATGACGAAGCGGCCGAGCCGTCCGGCGGCACGCGCGGTGGCCAGGGAGCCGCTGCGGTGGGCGGCCTCGACGACGACGGTGCCGCGGGTGAGTGCGGCGATGACCCTGTTGCGGACGATGAACCGGCTCGGTGTCGGATGTTCCCCGGGCGGCAGCTCCCCCACGACCAGTCCCTGTTCCGCGATCCTGCCGATCAGCCGGCTGTGCCCGCGCGGGTAGGGCCGGTCGACGCCGCAGGCGAGGACGGCGACGGTGGCACCGCCGGCTCCGAGGGCGCCCCGGTGGGCGGCGCCGTCGACGCCGTAGGCGCCCCCCGACACGACGACCCAGCCGCGTTCGGCGAGGTCGGCGGCGAGCGTGGCCGCGATGTGTGCGCCGTACTCGGTGCAGGCCCGTGCGCCGACGAGCGCGACGGACTTCAGGGCCCACATCCGCAGGCTGGGGCGCCCTCGCATCCACAGCCCGATAGGGCGGGCGTCTCCGAGGTCGTCGAGCTGGGCCGGCCACTCGGCCGTCCCGGGGCACACGAACCTCACGCCGGCATCTCGGGCGGCGGCCCAGTCGCGCTCGGGCTCGGCTCGTGCGGCGCGCGCGAGCAGTCCTGCCCACCGTTTGTCCGTCACCCCCGGCAGCCGCTTGCCGCCTTCGCCCAGCCGTCGGGCCAGCTCTTCGGGGCCGCGTTCCCGCAGCCAGCGGCCGGCCACCTCGTCCCCGGGCTCGATGACCCGGGTGAGGAAGATCCGGGCGAGGGATGCGGCGTCGAGGGTGCCGTCCTCGCTCATGCCGAGGCTCCGATCGTCATCGGCACGCCCCGCGGAACGCCAGTGCGCAGTTGCAGTGCCAGGGCGACGTCCGTGGCGTTGGGCCGGTCGTGGCCCACGAGGTCGGCGACCGTCCAGGCCACGCGCAGCACGCGGTCGAGTCCCCGGGCGGTGAGCACGCCCCGTTCCAGGTTGCGCTCGGCCTCGTCCATGGCGCCGGGCGCCGCGCGCCAGCGGCTGCGCAGTTCGCGTCCCGGCACTTCGCTGTTGGTCCGCCAGGGGGTGTCCGCGAGGCGTGCCGCCGCTCGCTGCCTAGCGGCGCGGACTCGGTCGGCGACGGTCGCGGTGGTCTCGCCGCGGGCGCCGCGGTCGGTGAGTTCGGCCCGGGTGACGGGGTCGACCTCGACGCGCAGGTCGACCCGGTCGAGGAGGGGGCCGGAGAGTCGGGCCTGGTAGCGGCGGATCGCCGAGGGCGGGCATTCGCAGTGGGTGTCGCGCTGGGAGAAGCGTCCGCAGGGGCAGGGGTTGGCGGCGAGCACCATGAGGAACTTCGCGGGGAACCGCACGACACCGGCGCTGCGGGCGATCACGACGTGCCCGGACTCCAGGGGCTGTCGCAGGGCGTCCAGGGCGTGGCTGCTGAACTCGGGGGTTTCGTCCAGGAAGAGGACCCCTCGGTGGGCGAGTGACACGGCGCCGGGCCGGGCGGTGCCGGGGCCGCCCCCGACGAGGGCCTGCATGGTGGCCGAGTGGTGCGGGGCACAGTAGGGGGCGATGTCGATCAGGGGTTTGCCGGGTGGGAGCAGGCCGGCCACCGAGTGCACCGCGGTGACTTCCAGCGATTCCTGCCTGCCGAGTCTGGGCAGGACGGCGGGCAGCCGTTCGGCGAGCATGGTCTTGCCGACTCCGGGCGGCCCTTCGAGGAAGAGGTGGTGGCCGCCGGCCGCGGCCACCTCGACCGCGGTGCGCGCCGAGTTCTGGCCCACGACGTCGGCGAGGTCGTGGCCGGTGTCGTGCTGTGCGGCGCCCACGCTGTGCGTCCCGGTGGCGGCTCCGGTGCCTGGCACGCGCAGGCCGGCGAGGAGGGGATCGGGACGGCCCTGCACGTCCGGCTCCTCGTCGGGTACGGGCTCGTCGGCGAGGACGGCGATCAGTTGCCGCAGGCTGCGGACGCCGAGTACGGACACGCCGGGTACCAGTGTGGCCTCGGCGGCGGCGCATTCCGGCACGACCACCTGTTCGTAGCCCGCGTCCGCGGCGGCCAGGACCGCGGGCAGGATGCCGCGGACCGGCCGGACCCGTCCGTCCAGGCCGAGTTCGCCGATCATGACGATGTCGGCGAGCACCCTGGGGTCGATGCGTTCGGCGGCGCCGAGTACCGCGCAGGCGACGGCGAGGTCGAAGCCGCTGCCGGCCTTGGGCACGGAGGCGGGGCTGAGTCCGACGGTGAGCTTCTTCTGGGGCCATTCGCCGCCCGAGTTGACCACGGCGGCCCGGACCCGGTCCCGGCTCTCCGTGAGGCTCTTGTCGGGCAGGCCCACGAGGGTGAATGCCGCGACGCCTGGTTCGAGGTCGGCCTGGACCTCGACGACCACGCCTTCGACGCCGACCAGTGCCACGGAGCATGTGCGCGCGAAGCCCATGTCAGGCCACCCCCCGCGCGTGCTGGACGGCGGGTGCTCCGCGCTGCGGGAGCAGGACGCCGATCAGGTCGATGCGGACGCCTCCCGGTGGGGCGCCGCCGTGGGCCTGGATCCAGCGTTCGGCGAGGTTGCGCAGCCGCTGGGCCTTCTGGGGGGTCACGGCGGCCATCGGGTGCTCGAAGGTGCCGCCCCTGCGGGTCTTCACCTCGCAGACGACCAGGACGTCGCCGTCCCTGGCCACGATGTCGATCTCGCCGCTTCTGCCGTCGCGCCAGTTGCGCTCCAGGATGCTCATCCCGGCGGCCGTGAGGCGCCGGGCGGCCACGTTTTCTCCGTACCTGCCGAGCGCGTTGCGTGCCTGGTGTGTGTTCATGTCGGCACCACCTCCGGCGCCAACCGTCACGCATCGGGCTCCACCTTATGGATCTTGGTGGACTACTCGGCGGTTGTGGAAAACTCCGTCACCCACACGGGTGTGGTCACGGGCGCGGTGCTCAGCCGCCCGGCAGCTCCAGGTCGCTCTTGTTCAGCTCCTCGATGTTCACGTCCTTGAATGTAAGAACTCGTACCTGCTTCACGAAACGGGCGGGGCGGTACATGTCCCACACCCAGGCGTCCGCCATGGACACCTCGAAGAACACCTCGCCCTGGACCGAGTGCACCTGCATCTCGTAGTCGTTGGTGAGGTAGAAGCGCCGTTCGGTCTCGATCACGTATTTGAACAGACCGACGACATCGCGGTACTCCCGGTAGAGCTTGAGCTCCATCTCGGTCTCGTACTTCTCGAGGTCCTCGGCGCTCATGGCATGTTCCCCTTCAGCCGTGCGATCCCCCCATTGTGCGCCACTCCTGTGAGGCCCTAGACGATTTCCGTGTCCAGGGTCACAGGTTCGGCGGGGGGACCTTCGTCGAGCAGTGTGCGCAGCAGCTCGGCGAGTCTCCTCGGATACACCGTCTCATGTGCCTCGGCCAGTTCCCCACACGTCCACCACCGTGCTCCCACGACGCTGCGCTTTTCCAGTTCCGTGAGGTTCGGCGCGGCCGTGGCCGTCTGGGCCGTACGGGCCAGGTAGTACCACTCGTCCTGGTCCCAGCGGCGGCCCGCGAACGGGAACGAGCACCTGCGCCGCCACAGTACGGGGCCCAGGTCGACCTGCGTGATACCGGTTTCCTCGGCCACTTCCCGCAGCGCGGCCTGCTCGCGCGTCTCGTCGCCCTCGACGCCGCCGCCGGGGGTGAACCACCAGTCGTCCGCCGGGTCCTCCGGCTCGTGGCCGTGCAGCAGCAGGATGCGGTCGTCGGGGTCCAGCAGCACCACCCGGGCCACCTTGCGCGGCCCGGCGGCGCACGGCTCGTCGGGCGACGCGGGCGAGGATGGCTCAGCGGGCACGGGCCGGCTCCGTCCGCACCGCGGTGCCGCGCCCCCGTCGCGCGAGCCCCGCGATCGGCCCGTAGGCCGCGCCTCCCAGCACCAGTACCGCGCCCGCCACGATCACGCCGAGGATCAGCCGGAGCGGCCCGGGCGACGAGAGTGGGCCCAGTGCCTCGAAGCCCGTCGGGCGGGCCAGCATGCCGTGCATCGGCCACACCACGGCGTCCACACGGGCGTCCACCGCGTTGCGCGGCACCGTGCCGTTGAAGGCCTCCGTGAGGTGGGCGGAGGAGTCCAGGGAGCCGCTGCGCTCGTCGCCGAGCACGAACAGCCGGTCCTTGGGGACCGTGATCGTGGGGATCGTCTTGAACTCGGCGGGCTCGCCCTTGGCGAGGTAGGACTCGTCGATCTGCTTGCCGTTGACGGTCAGCTTGCCGTCGGTGCAGCAGCCGACGGTGTCGCCGCCGACCGCCACGACCCGCTTGACCAGCGGCATGTTGCCCCAGGTCGTCTGGCGGAAGACGACGACGTCGCCGCGCCTGACGTCGGCGCCGTCGACGCGCTGTGCGAGGACCCGGTCACCGGCGGCGATGGTGGGCGACATGGAGTTGGTGGGCACGGTGTAGGGCTGGTAGACGATCGCGCCCCAGACGAACCCGCCGAGGAAGAGCACACAGCCGAGGGCCACGGCCAGCCCCGACAGCCTGCTGCCGAGCCGTCCGCGGCCCTTGTCCGCACGACCAGTCCCGCTCATTCCCACAGCTCCCAGGTCGGAGAATCGATCCCGCGGCCACAGCAGGGCCGCGGAAGATCGGCGATCTGGGACGGCACCCTACCCGGCGGTACCGCTGCCGGAAACCCGCGGGTTTCCGTCGGTAAGGCGCGCGGTCAGGCGGCGCCTGCGCCACATCACCAGCGGCACGGCGCCGATCAGGCCGAGGGCCGAGGGGGCCACCGTGGTCAGGCCCTGGTCGAAGGTGTCCGGGATCGGCAGCGTGTCCCAGCGGGTGGGCGGCCAGGCGATCACGACGGCGCGGCCCACGACGTTCCCCGCGGGCACGAAGCCCCGGTACTTGTCCTGCTGGTGGTAGCGGGAGTCGAGCGAGTTCTGCCGGTGGTCGCCCATGACCCAGATTTTGCCCGGGGGAACCGTGACCTTGAACTGGCCTCCCTGGTCGTCGACGCTGCACGGGGTGTTGCCCGGGTACACGTACGGCTCGTTGAGCGGCTTGCCATTGACCAGCAGCGGGCCGGTGTTCTTGCACTCGATGGTGTCGCCGGCGACGCCGATGACCCGCTTGATGAGGTCCTTCTCCTCGGCGGACGGCATCAGGCCGATCCAGCTCAGCGCCGTCTGCAGGGCGTTCGGTGTGCTGGTGGGCTCGCCCGCCAGCCAGTTGTCCGGGTCGTGGAAGACCACGACCTCGCCGCGCGAGGGCTTGGAGCCGAACCACGGGGTCAGCTTGTCGACGAGGACGCGGTCACCCTGCTGGAGGGTGTTCTGCATCGAGTCCGAGGGGATCGAGAACGCCTGCACCAGGAACGTCTTGATCAGCAGCGCGAGCACCAGCGCGATGCCGATGAGGAGCGGAAGTTCCTTCCAGAAGGAGCGCTGCTTCTTGGGGCCGCCGCCCTGTCCGCCGCTCTCCTGCGCGCCGTGCGCCGGGGACTCACTCCCGGTGGCGACGTGCTCTTCCGCGGCCGGGGCAGCCGCCTCGTCGGGTCGCTCCGGCCTCTCCTCAGGACCCTCGTGTCCGGACCGTGCGCCGACCGCCAAATCCCCCACATCCACTCCTCACTCCGTACCGCCGCCGGCGCCCCTGTCGACGCAGGCCCACCACTCCCATAACGAGCGGGAGTTCCGCAGGGCTCGGGAGGGGGATCAATCCGTATCGATCCGCGGAGGCCACCCTATGCGACGGACCGAGTGCGCTGGCCGCACCGCCCGGCACCGACCCGTAAGTGTCCGGCTCCTTCAAACGGGTCCAGTGCCCAATGGGCCAGGCGATAACCATGGCGCGGCCCACGACGGACTCCTCCGAGACAGTACCGCCGTACGGCTCGTTGCGGTGGTAGCGGGAGTCGGCCGAGTTGGCCCGGTGGTCGCCCATCACCCACAGACGGCCCGGCGGCACGGTCTCCGAGAACGAGAAGTCCGAAGGTTTGTTCCCCGGGTGAATGTACGGCTCGTTCAGCGGCACGCCGTTGACCGTGACCCGCCCTTGCGTGTCGCAGCACTTGACGGTGTCTCCGCCGACCGCGATGACCCGTTTGATGAGGTCCTTGTCGTTGTCGGACGGCAGCAGGCCGATCCAGGTGAGCCCTTCCTTGACCTGCTTGACGACGATGGGGTCGTTCTTCTGGGGCGTCTTCTCGCCCGCGAGCCAGTCGCCGGGGTCCCGGAAGACGACGACGTCACCGCGCTGCGGCTTGGAGCCGAACCACGGGGTCAGCTTGTCGACGAGGACCCGGTCGCCGATCTGGATCGTGTTCTCCATGGAGCCCGACGGGATGACGAACGCCTGCACGAGGAAGGTCTTCAAAACCAGCGCTATGAGGACGGCGACACCGACGAGGAGCGGTATCTCCTTGACGGCGGAACGCCTCCTCTTGCGCTTCACCTTGCGCTGGAGCTTGCGCCGCTCGGCACGGCTGCGTCCGGTGGGGGCTGAGCCAGCGGCGCGTCGCGCGCCGGTGGGCAGCAGGTTCTGCGTGGCGGTGTCGGACGTCGCACCGCGCGGTTTGCCACGGTTACCCATGCGCACCGCCCGCTGTCTTCGCCGCGTTCGTCTCCGGGGCGCTCGCGCCGGGCGCGGGCACGCGCGCGTAGGCGCCGGAGCGGATGATGTGCCTGAAGTGCGCGGAGGGCCAGATCACCCAGTCGGCCCGGCCGATCACGGCGCCGACGGGAACCATGCCGCCACCCGGCGAGCCGAGGTGGTCCCGCGAGTCGCTGGAGTCCCCGCGGTGGTCGCCGAGGACGAAGAGCGTGCCGTCGGGCACGACGACGTCGAAGGGGACGTCGGACGGGCTGTTGCCGGGGAACAGAAACGACGACTCGTCGACCGACCGGCCGTTCACCTCGAGCCTCCCCTCCTTGTCGCAGCAGACCACATGGTCTCCCCCTACACCCACTACCCGTTTGACGTAGTCGGCGTTCCCGAAGTACCCCGTGCCGTCGAAGACGACGACATCTCCCCGCTGCGGCTCGGATCCGAAACGGTACGCCAACTTATTTACGAGAACGCGGTCGCCGATCCTCAATCCGCGCTCCATGGAACCGCTCGGTATGTCGAACGGCTGCATCACAAACGTGCCGAGGGTGAGGAGGAACAGCAGGCAGACCAGCACGGTGAGGGTGATCCGGCCACCGGGTAGCCAGCCGGCGGCCCGGGACGGCAACGCGAAGCGCGACCGCTCCTCCGGCCCCCTTGTGTCCGAGGCCTCCTCGGACCGAGCGGGGTGGGAGGAGCGGTCGCGCTCCACGTGCTGTGCTTCGGTGTCCATCGGGGCCAGATGCTATCCGGCCCCCTTGTGAACTCCCTCAGGCGCTCAGTTCTCGCGCTTCTCCTTGATCTTCGCGGCCTTGCCGCGCAGGTCGCGCAGGTAGTAGAGCTTGGCGCGACGGACGTCACCCCGGGTGACGAGCTCGATCTTCTCCACGATCGGGGTGTGCACCGGGAAGGTGCGCTCGACGCCGACGGAGAAGGAGACCTTGCGGACCGTGAAGGTCTCGCGCACGCCCGAGCCCTGGCGGCGGATCACGACACCCTTGAACTGCTGCACACGGGAGCGGTTGCCCTCGATGACGCGGACGTGGACGTTGACGGTGTCACCGGGACGGAAGGCCGGGATGTCGGAACGCAGCGACGCGGCGTCGACGGTGTCGAGCAGGTGAGACATTTCGTCTGCTTTCTTCGCCGATGCCACAGGTCATCGGCGGTACGTAGTTTTTCGACAAGAGAGTGGTGGCCGTCGTCGGGGCGGGCGTCGTGTCCCCCTGTGGCAGGGGCGCACGCCGGACGGCGGCAACAGCGCACTATTCTTCCATGCCGTCCGGCCTGCGCCAAAATCGGCCGTAGGGCTTGCCGTCCGGGTCCGGTGCCCAGCCCAGGATGGAGAGCATCTCGCGGTCCTTCTTGTCGAAGGCTGCGGGGTCGCAGCGCTCGATCAGGTCGGGGCGGTTGGCCGTCGTGCGCTTCAGGGCCTCGTCGCGGCGCCAGCGGGCGATCTTCCCGTGATGGCCGCTGAGCAGCACGTCGGGGATGCCCCGGCCGCGCCAGGCGGGCGGCTTGGTGTAGACGGGGCCCTCGAGGAGGTTGGCCATCGCGCCGGGGGCGAAGGAGTCGTCCCGGTGGGACTCGGCGTTGCCGAGGACGCCGGGCAGGAGCCGGGCCACCGCCTCGGTGATGACGAGGACGGCCGCCTCGCCGCCGGCGAGGACGTAGTCCCCGATGGACACCTCGTACACCGGCATCCGGGTGGCGTACTCGTCGACGACGCGGCGGTCGATGCCCTCGTAGCGGGCGGGGGTGAAGATCAGCCACGGGCGCTCGGAGAGTTCGACGGCGAGCTTCTGGGTGAAGGGGCGGCCGCTGGGGGTCGGCACGATCAGCGCGGGCTCGTGGGAGCCGCTCTCGTAGCCTTCGGCGAGTATCTCGTCCAGGGCATCGCCCCAGGACTCGGTCTTCATCACCATGCCGGGGCCGCCGCCGTACGGGGTGTCGTCGACGGTGTTGTGCCGGTCGTACGTCCACGAGCGCAGGTCGTGGACGTGGACGTCGAGCTGTCCACGCGCGCGTGCCTTGCCGACGAGGGAGACGTTCAGCGGTTCCAGGTACTCGGGGAAGATCGTGACGACGTCGAGTCTCATGCGCTGTCGTCCCTCGACGAGACGATCTCGGCGCGGTCGTCGATCAGCCCGGGCGGGGGGTCGATGACGGCCCGCTGCTGCTCGAGGTCGATCTGAGTGACGATCTCCTGCACGAAGGGGATCAACACCTCGGTACCGTCCGGGCGCTCGACCACGAACAGGTCCTGTGTGGGCAGGTGTGAGATCTCGGTGATGCGGCCGACCTCGACGCCGTCCTCGGTCACCACGTCCAGATCGATGAGCTGGTGGTCGTAGTACTCGTCCTCGCCCTCGGGCAGCTCGTCGGGGTCGACCTCTGCGATCAGCAGGGTGTTGCGCAGCGCCTCGGCGGCGTTGCGGTCCCTCACACCCTCGAAGCGAAGGAGCAGGCGGCCGCTGTGCACCCGGCCCGTCTCGATGGTCAGCGGCCCGGCCGAGGCGGGGTCGGTGGCCAGTACGGCGCCGGGTGCGAGCCTGAGTTCCGGCTCATCGGTACGGACCTCCACGGTGACCTCGCCCCTGACCCCGTGGGCGCGGCCGATCCGTGCGACTACCAGCTGCACTGTGCTTGATCTCCTGTCATACGACTACGGGCCGGGGACGGCCCAGTGGCCCTCCCCGGCCCGAGCCGGTGCTGCGTTGGTTCAGCGGACGTCGTCCACGTCGACGAGGTCGACCCGGACGCCGCGACCGCCGATGGCGCCCACGACGGTGCGCAGAGCACGCGCGGTGCGGCCGTTGCGGCCGATCACCTTGCCGAGGTCGTCGGGGTGGACCCGGACCTCGAGCACACGCCCGCGACGCAGGTTGCGCGAGGCCACCTGCACATCGTCAGGGTTGTCGACGATGCCCTTCACGAGGTGCTCGAGAGCCTCCTCGAGCATGCTCAGGCCTCGGTCGACTCAGACGCAGAGGACTCGGCCGGGGCCTCGTCCTTCTTCTCGGCCTTCTTCTTCTGGGTGATCGCCTCGCCCTTGCCCTCGTCCTCGCCGCTGATGGCCTCGAACGACGGACGCGCGGCCTTGGTCTCCGGCTGCAGCAGCGGCGCCGGGGCGGGCTCGCCCTTGAACTTCTGCCAGTCGCCGGTCTTCTTGAGGATGGCGAGCACGGGCTCGGTCGGCTGAGCGCCGACGGAGAGCCAGTACGCCGCGCGCTCGGCGTCGACCTCGATCACCGACGGGTTGTACGTCGGGTGGTACTTGCCGATCTCCTCGATCGCCCGGCCGTCACGGCGGGTGCGGGAGTCGGCGACGACGATGCGGTAGTGAGGCGAACGGATCTTGCCCAGACGCTTCAGCTTGATCTTGACTGCCACGGGAGTGGGTTCTCCTGGATTTGACGTGGTTGGGCACGGCGAAGTGGCCGCGTGGGGTTGCGGTACCCGAGTGCCCGATGGACGCGTCAGCCGGAGGAGAGAGGGGTCCTGTGCGGCTGTCGAGTACAGCTAGCCATTGTGCCATACCCAGCGGGTCGCTTCTGGCCGAGGGGGCGCTGTGCACGTGTGCGGACATGCCGAAGAGGCACCCGGCGCCGGGGTCCCCCGGGCGTTGGTCACGCCACCCGGCGCTCACGGATGCCTGGGCAAGTGAGGTACGGCCGCCACGAGCAGCCGTCGGCTCAGCTTGCCGCCGCTCCCACCGGCTCCGGGATGCGGAAGGGTTTTCCGCAGCCGCCGCACACGATCGGGGCCTGGGCCAGGACCGAGGGGACCACGCGGACGTTGCGGCCGCAGTCGCAGACCGCCTTGACGCGGACGCCGCCCCCGGAGGAGCCGTGGCGGGCGGCCGGGCCCCGGAACGTGCGGGCCGTGTCGGCGGCTGTCGCCTGCGAGTGGGCCTTGAGCGCGCGCTGGAGCCGCTCGATCGTCGGGCGGTAGCGCCGCTTCGCCTCGGGGTTGAGCGTGACCAGGGAGAAGCCACTGCTCGGGTGCGGTTCCTCGGGGTGGTCCAGGCCCAGCTCCTCGGCGATGGCGAGGAATCTGCGGTTGTGGTAGCGGCCGGCACGGGAGGTGTCGCGTACTCCGCGCGCGGCGGCGATGCCGTGGACTGCTTCGTGGAGCAGTCGCTCGAAGGAGAGTTCGTGCCCGCAGGCGGACGACGACTCTCCGATCAGTGACTCGGGCGCGGCAAGATCGGGCAGCTCGGGGTGGTACCGCTGAATGTCGGCCCACGCCTGCGCCAGCTCTGCGGCGAGAACAGGTGGTGTCGTGCTCACGTAATGACAACGAGCCTGAGGCCCCCGGTGTTCCTATTCCGGGGCATCCCAAATAATTTGCACGTACCCGTCAGTTGCCGCTGATGCGTCCTGACGAGGGCGGGTGCGCCGAACTGCGGAGAAGCCTCACAGCTCCTCCCAAGGTGGTGCGTAGCGACGCCTACGGCCCGGTGCGTAGCGGAACTCCGCACGCCGGGGCTGCTGTGGTCCTCGGATGCGCAAGAGGCGTTTCGGCCGCTCTTGGCCCAGCGTCCGGTATCTCAGTAAGCGCGCGCCACGACGGCGACGTTACCGGGTGC
This sequence comes from Streptomyces sp. NPDC051104, assembly GCF_040682835.1. Classification (NCBI taxonomy): domain Bacteria; kingdom Bacillati; phylum Actinomycetota; class Actinomycetes; order Kitasatosporales; family Streptomycetaceae; genus Streptomyces; species Streptomyces sp. NPDC051104. The sequence goes on from NZ_JBFBBS010000019.1 coordinate 99,744, forward strand.
GTCGTCGGCGTCGGGAACCGACCCGTCCTCGGCGACCAGACACCGTACGGTGACCGCGTGCTCGGCCAGCCCGGCCTCGCCGTCCTCGCCGAGCACGGCCCACGGGATGCGCGCCCAGCCACCGGCCGTGGCCGCCTCGACGGCCTCCTCGATCGTGGACACGTCCGCCGTGCGGGACTCTCGGCGCTCGCGCGACTGCTCCAGCAGCAGCGCCTGGTCCTCCTCGAGGATCCCGGGCAGTGTCCCGGCAAGCGCGTCGACCGGGACCGGTTCCTGGGCTCCGGGGATGCGGCGGACCAGCGTCGCGGTGCCGTTCTCCAGGTCACGCGGCCCGATCTCGATGCGTACGGGCACGCCCTTGAGCTCCCAGTCGACGGCTCGGCGGCCGAACGGGGTGTCGGTGCGGTCGTCGACGTGGACCCGGAGGCCTGCCGCTCTCAGCCGGTCGCCGGTCTCGCGGACCGTGGCCAGAACCGTTTCGTCGCCCTTGATCGCGAGCACGACCACCTGGATCGGGGCGAGGCGTGGCGGGACGCGCAGACCGTCGTCGTCGCCGTGCGTCATCACCAGGGCGCCGATCATGCGGGTGGTGGAGCCGCAGGAGGTCTGCCAGACGAGTTCCTGTCTGCCGTCCTTCGACAGGTACCGCGTGTGGAAGGCTCTGGCGAAGTTCCTCGTTGATGATGGTCTCGGAGGTGGGCCGGACCACCGCCGGCTCCTGCAGTTCCTTGCCGCCGCCGTGCGTGACCACCGCGAGTTCGGGCGCGAAGCCCTCGACGTGTTCGGCCTCCCTCGCCAGGTACGACTGGGGGATCAGCAGGGGGAAGTACGCGTTCTGAGTGCCCGTCTCCTTGATGCGGGCGTCCATCTCCTGCTGCATCCGCTCCCACAGCCCGTACCCGTACGGTCGGATCACCATGGAGCCGCGCACCGGCCCGTTGTCCGCCAGTTCGGCCTTGTTCACGATGTCCTGGTACCAACGGGGGAAGTCCTCCGCCCGGGGCGTGAGAACGGGTGCCTTTGCCATGGCGCGATGGTACGAGGGCACCTGTGTGCCCGGTGAATCATTTCTCGCCCGGGGGCGGACCAGGGGCGCGCGGACGGCGCACACCGAGTACGCCACGACCCCTGGACGCCACGACGGGCGCGCAGTTTCCTGGCATACGGAGGCCATACGGGGGCCACGGGAGCCGAGTGCGAGGGCACGTCACGGGGGACGGCATCGTCAGACAGCGGCAACTCACGGTGGATTGGGGCGCTTTCGATGACACCTACGCCCGTGCGGCAGCACCTATCCCACGCGGGCGCGGTTCCTCGCGTGGACCGGGGTGCACGCGCGCGTGACTGGGCGGAGATTCAGGAGCGGATGCTGGTGCCGCTCTACGAGGCCGTCTACGAGCGGCTGGAAGTGGGTTCCGGGACGCGGCTGCTGGGGCTCGGATGCGGTACGGGACTGGCGCTGCTGATGGCCGCCTCCCGGGGCGCATCGGTCACCGGCGTGGACTGCGGGGCGTGCGAACGGCTGGCGCTCGCGCGCGAGCGGCTGGGGCCCGCGCCGTGGGGCACGCGCTCGTGTGCCGGTGCCCGGATCGTGGAGGGCTCGCCCCGGGACGCGGCGCCCGCAGCCGATGAGCGGGCGTACAACCTGGTGACCGCGTTCGAGCCGATCGGCTGTGCGGCCGGTGACGCCGATCCCCTTGAGGAGCAGTTGGTGGCGGCGGCGCCGTTCACGGAGCACGGGACGCCCGTGGTGCTCGCCGGATGGGGTCCGCCGGAACGGTGCAGCACCGCGTCCGTCCTGCGTGTCGCCGCCAAACTGGCCGATCCGGACCGTGGCGGGGGCGGTTGGCGGCCGGCCCGGCGCGACGATCTGGAGGAGGCCGCGAGGCGCTGCGGGCTCAGGCCGGACGGGTCGGGGCGGGTCGCCTGCCCCTTCGGGTACGCCGACATGGACAGCGCGCTGCGAGGGATGCTGTCGACGGGGTTGTTCGACGCGGCGATCGACGCGACGGACCAGGAGCAGGTCGACAAGGAGCTGGCGGAGGCGCTGCATCCGCACCGGCGTGCGGACGGCACGGTGTGGATGCCGAACGTCTTCCGCTACCTCATCGCCCGCATCCCCTAGACGACGCCGGGGGCGCCCCTCCTCATAGGGGCGCCCCCGGCGTCGTACGCGTCGAACGCGGGTCAGCCCATGAACTTCTTGAACTCGTCCGGCAGCTCGAACTCCTGACCGCTCTGCTGCGGCAGGCCGAAGGCGCCCCCGCTCTGCGCCGCGGCGGCGCGGCGTGCGGCCTCCTCCTGTTCCTGCTGCTTGCGCTTCATCGGGTTGCCGGAGCGCTGCTTGCCCTTGGCCTTCTTCTGCTGCTTCTTGGCACGGCCGGGGCCGCCGCCCATGCCCGGGATCCCCGGCATGCCCGGCATGCCACCGCCCTGGGCCATGCGGGACATCATCTTGCGGGCCTCGAAGAACCGCTCGACGAGGTTCTTCACCGCGCTGACCTCGACACCGGAACCCTTGGCGATACGGGCGCGGCGCGAGCCGTTGATGATCGTCGGGTCCTGGCGCTCGCCCGGGGTCATCGACTTGATGATCGCGGCGGTGCGGTCGACGTCGCGCTCGTCGATGTTGTTGATCTGGTCCTTGATCTGGCCCATGCCCGGCAGCATCCCGAGCAGCTTGGAGATGGAGCCCATCTTCCTGACCTGCTCCATCTGGGCCAGGAAGTCGTCCAGGGTGAAGTCCTGGCCCTTCTTGGACGCCAGCTTGGAGGCCATCTTCTCGGCCTCTTCCTGGCTGAACGTCTTCTCCGCCTGCTCGATCAGGGTGAGCAGGTCACCCATGTCGAGGATGCGGGAGGCCATCCGGTCCGGGTGGAAGGCGTCGAAGTCGTCGAGCTTCTCGCCGTTCGACGCGAACATGATCGGCTTGCCGGTGATCTGGCGGATCGACAGGGCCGCACCACCACGGGCGTCACCGTCGAGCTTGGAGAGCACCACACCGTCGAAGCCGACACCGTCGCGGAAGGCCTCCGCGGTGTTCACCGCGTCCTGGCCGATCATGGCGTCGACGACGAAAAGGATCTCGTCCGGCGAGACCGCGTCCCGGATGTCCGCGGCCTGCTGCATCATCTCCTGGTCGATGCCGAGGCGGCCCGCGGTGTCCACGATCACGATGTCGTGGACCTTCTGCTTCGCGTGGTCGATGGAGTCCTTGGCGACCTTGACCGGGTCACCGACGCCGTTGCCCGGCTCCGGTGCGTAGACGGCGACGCCGGCGCGCTCGGCGACGACGGCGAGCTGGTTGACCGCGTTCGGGCGCTGGAGGTCGGCGGCGACCAGGAGCGGGGAGTGCCCCTGCTCCTTGAGCCACTTGCCGAGCTTGCCCGCGAGCGTGGTCTTACCGGCACCCTGCAGACCCGCGAGCATGATCACGGTCGGGGGCTGCTTGGCGAAGCGCAGGCGGCGGGTCTCGCCGCCGAGGATGGTGATCAGCTCGTCGTTGACGATCTTGAGGACCTGCTGGGCGGGGTTCAGGGCCCGGGAGACCTCGGCGCTGAGGGCGCGTTCCTTGACGTTCTTGATGAAGGAGCGGACCACGGGCAGGGCCACGTCGGCTTCGAGGAGCGCGATGCGGATCTCACGCGCCGTGGCGTCGATGTCCGCCTCGGAGAGCCTGCCTTTTCCGCGGAGGCTTTTGAAAGTCGCGCTAAGGCGGTCGGAGAGGGTGTCGAACACGGCGGCGTCGGTCCTCGGGGTCGGGGTCGTCTTGGGCTGCCCTCCAGGGTATCCGGCCGCGCGAGGAAAACGTCCCCGCCCGCCGGGATCACCCCCGCAGCGTCTCCTCCAGGGCCCGTGCCACCGACACCGCGTCCTCCCCCGGCAACGGCGTGCCCGTGCCCGTCGTCACGTAGAAGGCGTCCACGGCGTTGGCCCCCAGCGTGGAGACGTGGGCGCTGCGCACCCGCACCCCCGCCTTCTCCAGTGCCCGCCCGATCCGGAACAGCAGCCCCGGTGCGTCCTGGGCACGGACCTCGATCACTGTCGCGTGGCGGGAGGCCGCGGGGGCGACCGTCACGCGCGGCGGCGGGGGCACCACGCCCCGGCGGCGCGGGTAGGCCGCGTCGCGTTCCGCCAGGCGGGCCGAGATGTCCAGGGAGCCGTCCAGGGCCCGTACGAGGTCGGCGCGCAGCCGGGCCGCCTGGGGCAGGGAGCCGTACTCCGCCGCGACCCGCCAGTCGAGCAGCAGCACCGAGCCGTCCATGCCGTCCGGCAGGTCCTGGGCGCGCAGCTCCCCGTCCATGCCGTCCGGCAGGTCCTGGGCGCGCAGCTCGGCGGTGCGGACGGTGAGGCGGTGCATGGCGAGCACCCCGGACACGGCGGGCAGCACGCCCGGCTGGTCCGGTACGGCGATGAGGAGTTCCACACCGAGGGGTTCCGGTTCGCCGGACGGCTCCTCGGCGGGCGGCTCGGTCTGTGCGCGCAGTGCCAGGACCGGGCCGCCGGTACGGTACGCCTCGACGGCGAGCCGTTCCTGCTCGGCGGTGGGCGCGGCGGCCTCGGGGTCGGCGGGCTCGTCGCCGGCCAGCACCGCGGAGACCCGTTTCACCAGGTCGGTCACGAGTGCGCTGCGCCAGGTCGACCAGGCCGCGGGTCCGGTGGCGAGCGCGTCGGCCTCGGTGAGGGCATGCAGCAGCTCCAGGGTGCTCTGCGAGCCGACGGCCTCGGCGACCGAACTGACGGTGGCCGGGTCCTCCAGGTCGCGCCGGGTCGCGGTCTCCACGAGGAGCAGGTGGTGGCGTACGAGGGTGGCGAGGACGGCGACGTCGTCGCGGTCGAAGCCGATGCGCCCGGCCACGTCACGCGCGATGATCTCGCCGGCGAGGGAGTGGTCGCCGGGCCAGCCCTTGCCGATGTCGTGCAGGAGCGCGGCGACCAGGAGGAGGTCGGGACGGCCCACGCGGCGGGTCAGCTCGGAGGCGCGCACGGCCGTCTCGATCAGGTGCCGGTCGACGGTCCACAGGTGCACGGCGTTGCGCTGCGGGCGGCAGCGCACCCGCTCCCAGTCCGGCAGCAGGCGGGTGATCAGGCCCTCGGCCTCCAGGGCCTCCCAGACCTCGACGGTGGGACGGCCGGAGCCCAGCAGGGTCACGAGCTGTTCGCGCGCCTCGGCGGGCCACGGCGTGGGCAGGGGGCGCACGGAGCCGGCCATGCGCCGTACGGCGTGAAGGGAGAGCGGGAGGCCCGCCTGGGCGGCGGCAGCGGCGGCGCGCAGCGGGAGCACGGGGTCGCGTTCGGGGCGCGCGGCGCGCGCGAGGACGACTTCGCCGTCCTGCTCCACCACGCCCTCGGCCAGCGGGGACCGCTCGGCGACCGGTTTGCCGCCGCCCAGCATGGCGCGCAGCCTCGGCCGCACGGCGCGCGAACGCAGCACACGCCCCACTTCGCGCCAGGTGACGTCGCTCGCATACGAAATGACGCGCGCCGCCTCGTACACCTGCCGCAGCAGCGTGTCGGCGTCCAGCAGGCCCAGCTCGGTCGCGACCTGGTCCTGCTCCTGCAGTGCCAGCCGGTCGGTGGCGCGCCCGGTGGTCAGATGCAGCGCGTCGCGTACGTCGAGGAGCCTGCGCCGGGCGTCGGCCAGACCCTCGCGCGGGGCGTCCGCGAGCCAGGAGGCGGCGACCGCCCGCAGGGCCGTTGCGTCCCGCAGCCCGCCCCGGGCCTCCTTGAGGTCCGGTTCCAGCAGGTACTGCAGCTCGCCCTGCCGCTCGGCCCGCTCGGCGCACAGCTGCTGGAGTTCTGGGAGACGTTTCGGCGCCTGGTTGCGCCAGTCGGCCAGCACGGCCGTCCTCAGGCCCGCGGTGAGCCCGAGGTCGCCCGCCAGGTGCCGGGCGTCCAGCAGGCCGAGCTGCACCTTGAGGTCCTCACCGGCAGTCTTGCGGGCCTCCGCCGGGGTGCGCACGGAGTGGTCGAGGGCCAGACCGAGGTCCCACACGGGGTACCAGATGCGGTCGGCGAGGCCGGCGACCGCCTTGCTGTCGCTCCCGTCGTGCAGGAGGAGCAGGTCGAGGTCGCTGCGCGGGGACAGCTCGCCGCGGCCGTACCCGCCGACGGCGACCAGGGACACGCCGCGCACTCCCTCGGCGCCCGCGGCGAACAGCTCCGCGAGCCAGCCGTCCGTCAGGTCGGACAGGGCGGCACGGCGCGGCGGCCCGGACTGCGCCCCCTCCGTGAGGAGGCGCAGCCGGGCCGCCGCGTAGCCGCTGGGTCCCGAGCCCTCTGCTTCCGTACGTACGTCCGTACTCGTCACCCAGCGACTCCTCTTCCTGCGTGTCTAGAGCGCGTCGGGTCCGCGCTCGCCGGTCCGGACCCGTACGGCCGTCTCGACCGGGACGGACCAGACCTTGCCGTCACCGATCTTGCCGGTGCGGGCCGCCTTGACGATGACCTCGATGAGCTGTTCGGCGTCGTCGTCCTCGGCCAGCACCTCGATACGGATCTTGGGTACCAGGTCGACCGTGTACTCGGCGCCGCGGTAGACCTCGGTGTGTCCCCGCTGCCGACCGTAGCCGCTCGCTTCCGTGACCGTCAGTCCATGGACCCCGAAGGCCTGCAGGGCCTCCTTGATCTCGTCGAGCCGGTGCGGCTTGACGACGGCGGTGATGAGCCTCATGCGTCCACCTTCCTGGTCTCCGTGGCGGCCAGGGTCGAGGCGACGGTCCCGATGACACCGCCACCCGCGCCGCTGAAGTCGTATGCGGTCTCGGCGTGCTCGGCCTGGTCGATGCCCGAGACCTCCTCGTCCTCGGTGACCCGCATGCCGATGGTCTTGTCGAGGAGGAAGGCGAGGACCGCGGAGACGATCAGGGAGTAGGCGAGGACCGCGCCGACACCGGCGCACTGCTTCCACAGCTGGGTGAAGCTGTGGTCCCCGTAGAAGACGCCCGTGGCGGTGGACTGGCCCTTGCCGGTGGCGAAGAAGCCGATCAGCAAGGAGCCGATGATGCCGCCGACCATGTGGACGCCGACGACGTCGAGGGAGTCGTCGTAGCCGAACTTGAACTTCAGGCCCACGGCCGCGGCGCAGGCGACACCGGCGATGGCACCGACGGCGATCGCGCCGAGCGGGGAGACCGCACCACCGGACGGGGTGATCGCGACCAGACCGGCGACCGCGCCGGAGGCGGCTCCCAGCGTGGTGAACGCGCCGTGGCGGATCTTCTCGTAGGCGAGCCAGGCCAGCATGGCGGCGGCCGTCGCGACCTGCGTGTTGACGAACATCAGCGCGCCGACGCCGTCGTCGTTGCCGAGCCACGAGCCCGCGTTGAAGCCGAACCAGCCGAACCACAGCAGACCCGCGCCGAGCATGACCAGCGGAAGGCTGTGCGGACGCATCGGGTCCCTCTTGAAGCCGACGCGCTTGCCGATGACGAGGATCACGCCGAGCGCCGCCGCACCGGCGTTGATGTGGACCGCGGTACCACCGGCAAAGTCGATCACACCGAGCTTGAAGGCCCAGCCGTCGGCGCCCCAGACCCAGTGGGCGACCGGGACGTAGACGATCGTGAGCCACAGCGCGATGAAGAGCGACCAGGCCGAGAACTTCACACGGTCCGCGAGGGCGCCGCTTATCAGGGCCGGCGTGATGATCGCGAACATCATCTGGAAGACCATGAACACGAAGATCGGGATCGTGTAGCCGGGCCAGAGCTCCGTCAGACCGATCTTGCGGAGGCCGAACCAGTCGGAGTCCCAGCCGATGAAGCTGTTGTTCGTGCCGAAGGCGAGGGAGAAGCCGTAGAGCACCCACAGAATGGTGATGATGCCCATACTGATGAAGCTCATCATCAGCATGTTCAGGGTGCTCTTGACGCGGACCATGCCTCCGTAGAAGAAGGCCAGGCCCGGGGTCATGATCAGCACCAGGGCGGAAGCGATGAGCATGAAACCTGTGTTGGCGGACGACAGCTTGGGTGCGTCCGCCGCAAGCATGATGGCGGCTGGTGCCATCGGCGTCTCCTCGTCGGTTGGTACGGCCCCGTGCGGGCGAAGCCGGAGAGCAGTCCGGTCATGAGGGCGTGGGGGTTATGGGCCACGAGATTGACGCAGCGCCGTTTCGGTCGAAGCCCCTCGACGTTTCACCACAGTGACGAAGGCGCCCGGCGTGTTACGCGTTGATGAACTGCCAGATGCCGGTCGCGCCGATCGTTATCGTGGCGCAACCTTCAGATGATGGGCGCCGCAACCATCGGCGGAATGAAACCGGACCACCAATTGATCAACCCCCACGGCGAGCAACCACCTCCGCGAGAGCGGCGCCGGTTCAGGCGCAAAAGACAGCCCGGCCGCGGCGGCCATCCGATGACCTGGCATGGGGGGAGCCGAGTCGGGCGGTTCGGGATGGCGGCCGCGGCCGGAGTCCTCGGGGCCTTTGGGCCCTGGGAGCCTGGGGCTCGGGGAGGGTTCAGACCGCTTCGGCGGTCTCGGGCAGGTGGGTGGCGAGGTGGTCGGTGAGTTCGACGATCTCCTTGAGATCACCGAAATCGCGTACAGCCGTGTCGACGGTTTTTCGAATACGAGTGTTGACACGTTCCGAGCGCACCTTTTTGGCGACCTCCAGGGCCCGCTTGGTGAGCACCGCGCTCTGCTCGGGTTCGCGCTGGAGAAGATGCACGGTGGCCATGCCGATCAGGTTGAGCGCGTACGACCGCTGATGCTCGGTGTCCTCGGCGAACCGGTCGACGGCCCTCCGCATCAGGGGCTCGGCGAGGGAGGCGTAGGTGGGGCTGCGGCCCGCGACATAGGCGAGGTCACGGAAGGAGTGGGAGTTCTCCGCGTACAGCTCGGCCTCGGAGAAGAAGCGGATCCAGTCGGGGTCCGGCTCGTCCCAGTCCTCGGCATCGGCGAAGGTGTCCTCGGCCATCCGGACGGCACGCTTGCACCTGCCGGGCTGCCCCATGTTGGCGTAGGCGCGGGCCTCCATGGCATACAGCATCGCCTGGGTGCGCGGACTCGCGCAGTCACGGCTGCCGTACTGGGCGAGGTGGATGAGCTCCAGGGCGTCCTCGGGCCGGCCCAGGTGGATCATCTGGCGGCTCATGCTGGAGAGGACGTACGAGCCGAGCGGCTTGTCGCCCCCCTCCTTGGCGGCGTGCAGGGCGAGCACGAAGTACTTCTGCGCGGTGGGCTGCAGTCCGACGTCGTAGCTCATCCAGCCGGCCAGTTCGGCCAGCTCGGCGGCGACCTTGAACAGGCGCTTGGCGGTGGCCTCGGGCTGTGGTTCCTGCAGCAGGTCGGTCACCTCGTGCAGCTGGCCGACGACCGCCTTGCGGCGCAGTCCGCCGCCGCACTGGGCGTCCCACTTGCGGAACATCACGGTGGTGGCCTCGAGGAGGTCCAGCTCGGGCTGGGAGAGCCGGCCGCGGGCGCGCCCGGACGGCTGGGCGGGCGGGATGCCCTCGCGCGGGGAGGCGGGGCTCGGCACCAGCCAGCGCTGCACGGGCTCGATGAGGGACGGGCCCGCGGACAGGGCCAGCGAGGTTCCGAGGAAGCCGCGCCGTGCCAGCATCAGGTCGCTGCGCGAGAACTCGCTGATCATGGCCACGGTCTGCGGGCCCGTCCAGGGCAGGTCGATCCCGGACACCGAGGGTGACGGGTGGGCGGGGCGCAGTCCGAGGTCCTCGACGGCGACGACACAGCCGAAGCGCTCGGAGAACAGCTCCGACAGGATCCGCGGGATCGGCTCGCGCGGGTTCTCCCCGTCGAGCCAGCGGCGCACCCGGGAGGTGTCCGTGGAGATGTGGTTCGCTCCCAACTGGCGTGCCCGACGGTTCACTTGACGCGCCAGCTCGCCCTTCGACCAGCCGCTGCGCACGAACCACGAGGTGAGCAGCTCATTGGGGCGCTTGTCAGCGTTCGTCGCGCTTCCGTCACTGCCGCCCACTGGAACGCCCCCATCCCTCAGACCACTTGTCGCTGTGCGCGCCAAGCACTACCAGAATGCCGGTGCCCACGGCCCCGCGTCCGGCGGTTCTCACCGGTCGGACGGGAACCGACTTGCCTCCGGCATACCCACGAGCGCATGCCATCCCAGGAACCGTGTACTCAAAGTAGTCCTACGATCACCGGCCCAGCCATGGCGTACACAGAAACGCCACCATTCGCCACCCCTTCGAATGAACCAAGGCCGGGCTCCGCACGATTCACTTGACACATGACAGCCGGAATCGGGTGGAGGCGTGCACTCACCGGCGCGCACACACCGCGCACCACCCCGGGATGCAACCGGGCGCTGCCCGGAGCCCCGCGGAGACGACCGGCACGCGGGTACTCGCAGTCACATTCCGCTCTCATGGCGTAACCACCGGCGCGCTGGACCCGTTGGAGGGGGCATGGGCTTCACGATCGGCGGCACGCGGGGCATCCGCGACATCCGCCCCGGTGCGCGGCGCCGGGGCCGCTCTTCGGAGTGCACAGCCGTGGCCGAGTACACCGGGCTGTGGGGCTGGGACGTGGTGCCCGGCGCGCGGGCGGTCGCCGGGCAGTGCTCCTGCGGCAAGGCGGACTGCGGCGCGCCCGGCGCGCACCCGCTGGACTTCGCGCCCGTCGTGGGCGCCGGCGCGACACTCGACGAGGTGACCGAGGCCTGGGCCGAGGTGCCGGGCGCCGCGGTGATGCTGCCGGTCGGCCGGGCGTTCGACGTGATCGAGGTCGCCGAGTCGGCGGGGCGACGCGCCCTGGTCCGGCTGGAGCGCATGGGCCTGCCGCTCGGCCCGGTGACGGCGACGCCGGAGGGGCGCGCGCTCTTCTTCGTCGCCCCGGGGTCAGCTGCCGAGCTGCCGGATCTGCTGTACCGGATGGCGTGGGACGACACCGCGCTCGACCTGCACGCCCTGGGCCCCGGCGCGTACCTCACGGCCCCGCCCTCGGACCGCGGCGGTCTCGGCCCGGTCCGCTGGCTCCGCTCCCCCGCCCTGGACTCGGCGACCAGACCCCCGGCGGCGCGCCTGCTGATCGGCACCCTGGCGTATGTGGCGCATCGCTCACGCGTCTAGTGCCGCGGCAGGCAACGTTTGCCCGTCAAGGAGCGGTGTCCGGTGCGTGCTCTGGGGGTACCCCCTGCTCGAAGAGCTTGGGGGAGTGCCGGCCGGAAGTCCTCGTACTGGACGTACTTGGGCTTTCGGCCGGTGCGGCGAGTGGGGGTCCCCCTGCTCGAAGAGCTTGGGGGTGGGGGTCCCCCCCTGCTCGAGCGAAGCCGAGAGCTTGGGGGTGGGGGTCCCCCCCTGCTCGAGCGAAGCCGAGAGCTTGGGGGAGTGCCGGGCGTCGCGACGGGGCGAACGTTGCCTGTTGCGGCACTAGGGCCTCTCGTTCGGATCATGCCGGGCTCGCGGGCCCGATCCAAACGAAAGACCCTGGGTCGGCCGATTCGAGAAAGGCCGGCTCCACCGATACGAAGGGCCCCGTTCCAGCTGCACCATGGAACGGGGCCCTTCCTCCGTACGGTCACGCACACACCGCGTGCGTCGGCGCGCTCAGTCCCCGATAAGCGCATCCACGAACGCTTCCGGCTCGAACGGCGCCAGGTCGTCGGCACCCTCGCCGAGGCCGACCAGCTTCACCGGCACGCCCAGCTCCCGCTGGACCGCCACCACGATGCCGCCCTTGGCCGTGCCGTCGAGCTTGGTCAGCACGATGCCGGTGATGTCCACGACCTCGGCGAAGACGCGGGCCTGGACGAGACCGTTCTGCCCGGTCGTGGCGTCCAGGACGAGCAGCACCTCGTCGAGCGGGGCGTGCTTCTCCACGACGCGCTTGACCTTGCCGAGTTCGTCCATGAGGCCGGTCTTGGTGTGCAGGCGGCCGGCGGTGTCGATGAGCACGACGTCGTAGCCCATCTCCTTGCCTTCCTTCACCGCGTCGAAGGCCACGGAGGCCGGGTCGCCGCCCTCCGGCCCGCGCACGGTGTAGGCGCCGACCCGCTCGCCCCAGGTCTGCAGCTGGTCGGCGGCGGCGGCACGGAAGGTGTCGGCGGCGCCGAGGACGACGGTGCGGCCGTCGGCCACCAGGACGCGGGCCAGCTTGCCGGTGGTGGTGGTCTTGCCGGTGCCGTTGACGCCCACGACCATCACGATGCCGGGCTTGCTGGACTCGGGCTCGGTGCGAACGGTGCGGTCCATGTCGGTGCCGACCAGCGTGAGCAGCTCCTCGCGCAGCAGACCGCGCAGCTCCTGGGGCGTGCGGGTGCCGAGCACCTTCACACGCTCACGCAGCCGCTCGACCAGCTCCTGGGTGGGCTGCACGCCGACGTCGGCGGTGAGCAGCGTGTCCTCGATCTCCTCCCAGGTCTCGTCGTCGAGGTGTTCCCGGGACAGGAGGGTGAGGAGCCCCTTGCCGAGCGCGTTCTGCGAACGGGACAGACGGGCCCGCAGGCGGACCAGACGGCCGGCGGTGGGCTCGGGGATCTCGATCGGGGGCGCCTCGACGACGGGCGGCTCCTCGACGGCGACGGGAGCCCCACCGCCCGGAAGATCCACCTCCTCTATCGTCCGGCGCTCCTCGTCGCGCGGCGTCTCGGCCTCGTCGCCGACGTGCGGCTCGGCCGGAGGGGCGGTGATGTCGGGCGTCGTCGGGGGCGGCGGGGGCAGCGGCTTCCGGCGCCGACTGCCGACGATGAGCCCGCCGAGCGCGCCGAGCACGACCACGGCGATGACTACAGCAAGGATGACGGTTTCCATAACGCGTCCAGTATGCGCGACCGGGCACCGCCCCGTTCGGCGGCGGCTCCGGGGCTGCACACCCTGGCTGTCTGACGCTCCGTCAGACAATCTCCCCCGCACACCAGCCCGGCGAAGGTGAAGGGGGTCTTGTCATAGCCGTCTCGGTCGTACGGTTCAACCTCGTCGAGCCCGGTGCGGCCCCCGCCTCACTCGGCGCCCGCTGTCGGGCCGCGGTCGAGATGGCCGCGTACGCCGACGACCGGGGGGTCACCACCGTGCAGACGGAGGAGCACCACGGGGCGGCGAACAACTGGCTGCCGTCGCCGTTCGTCTTCGCCGGTGCCGTGCTCGGCGCGACCCGGCGGCTCGCGGTCACCGTCTCGGCGGTATCGGGCCGCTGCACGACCCGCTGCGGCTGGCCGAGGACATCGCCGTCCTCGACCTGATCAGCGGCGGCCGGCTGGTGACCGTCGCCGGCATCGGGTACCGGCCCGAGGAGTACGCCTCCTTCGGTGTCGACTACGAGCGGCGCGGAAGGCTCCAGGACGAGTTGCCGGAGACGGTGCTGAGGGCGTGGACCGGCGAGGAGTTCGCCTACCGGGGCCGTACCGTACGGGTCACCCCGCGCCCGTACACCCAGCCGCACCCCCTGCTGCTGGTCGGCGGCTCCTCGAAGGCGGCGGCCCGCCGCGCCGCCCGGCTGGGCCTGCCGTTCTTCCCGAGCGCGCACCTGCCGGAGCTGGAGGCCTACTACAAGGAGCGGCTGGCGTAGTACGGCAGGGAGGGCTGGACGATGATGCCCGCCGAGAGGACGCCGCTGCTGCACCTCGCGGAGGATCCGACCGGGCATGGGCCGAGTACGGGAAGCACTTCCTGCACGAGGCGCGGACGTACGCGTCCTGGCAGTCCGGCGGCCGTGGCGTCCGCTCGGCGGTCAGGTCGGCGGCCACGACGGTGGAGGAGCTGCGGGCGGAGGGGGTGTACCGGATCGTGACGCCGGAGGAGTGCCTGGACCCGGACAGCCACGTCCTGCACCCGCCGGCCGGCGGGATGCCGGTGGACGAGGGCTGGCGCAGCCTGCATCTGTCCTGCGAGAGGGTGCTCCCCGGGCTGGAGAGCTGAGCCTCGTACACAGGGGCCGGCAGAACACCGCCGCCCGGCTCGGGCAGTGGCCGAGCCGGGCGGCGACAGGGTCCGAGGAGAGGGGCAGCGGGGACTTGGCCCTTCTCCTCGAGTTCGAGGAGCCTTCTTGTCAGGCTCAGCCCATCTCCTCCAGCGCCTTGCCCTTCGTCTCCTTCACGAACTTCAGGACGAACGGGATGGAGAGCGCGGCGAAGACCGTGTAGATCACGTAGGTGCCGGACAGGCTCCAGTCGGCGAGCGAGGGGAAGCTCGCGGTGATGGCCCAGTTGGCGATCCACTGCGCTGCGGCGGCCACGCCCAGTGCGGCGGCGCGGATCCGGTTCGGGAACATCTCGCCGAGCATGACCCAGACGACCACGCCCCAGGACAGGGCGAAGAAGAGGACGAACACGTGGGCGGCGATCAGGGCGACCCAACCCTGGGTGCTCGGCAGCTTGCCGTCGACCAGGTGGAACGAGAACGCCCAGGCCTCCAGTGCGAGGCCGACGGCCATGCCGATGGAGCCGATGAGCGCGAGCGGCTTGCGGCCGATGCGGTCCACGAAGATCATCGCGATCACGGTGCCGACGATGTTGATGATCGAGGTGGTGAAGGAGTAGAAGAACGAGTCCGTCGGGTCGACGCCGACCGACTGCCACAGCGTCGAGGAGTAGTAGAACGCGACGTTGATGCCGACGAACTGCTGGAAGACCGACAGGCCGATGCCGATCCAGACGATCGGCTTGAAGAAGAAGCCGCCGCCGAGCAGGTCCTTGAAGCTGGACTTGTGCTCGCTCTTCATGGCGTGCTCGATCTCGGCGACGCGGGCGTCGAAATCGGTGCTCTGGCCCTCGACCTCGGCGAGGATCTCCCGGGCGCGCTCCCGCTTGCCGACGGAGATCAGGAAGCGGGGGGACTCGGGGATGGCGAAGGAGAGCAGGCCGTACAGGACGGCCGGGACGACCATGACGCCGAGCATGACCTGCCAGGCCTCCAGGCCCATCAGCTTGCCGCGCTGGTCGCCGCCGGCGGCGTTGAGCAGGCCCCAATTGACCAGCTGCGAGATGGCGATGCCGACGACGATCGCGGCCTGCTGGAAGGAGCCGAGCCGGCCGCGGTAGGCGGGCGGGGCGACCTCGGCGATGTAGGCGGGGCCGATCACGGAGGCCATGCCGATGGCGAAGCCGCCGATGATGCGCCAGAGGGCGAAGTCCCACAGCGCGAAAGGCAGGGCGGAGCCGACCGCGCTGACGACGAAGAGAACCGCTGCGATCTGCATCACCCGGATGCGGCCGAGGCGGTCCGCTATGCGGCCTGCGGTGGCGGCGCCGACGGCACAGCCGATCAGGGCGATGGCGATGACCTGGGCCAGCGCTGCGGAGCCGATGTCGTAGCGGTCCCGGATGGCCTCGACGGCGCCGTTGATCACGGAGCTGTCGTAGCCGAAGAGGAAGCCGCCCATCGCGGCGGCCGCCGCGATGAAGATGACGTGCCCGAGATGATCGGGGTGAGCCGTGCCGGCTCCTGTCCTTGATGCCTGCGCTGTGCTGGTCACGTGTACTCCTCGAGCCACCGGCAACGCCGCCGGGGGTGGGTGAAGCCCTCTCGGGTATGACTGGCGTGCAAGTACCCGGGGAGCACTCGTTAACGCCGCTCATATCTGAAGGTAAAAGCAACGTTGCAGAGACTATGTCTTCAAGTTTCGAAGTCAATACCGCGAATCTGTGACGTTTGAGGCATGCAAACGAAAGGTTGCGTTCAAATGTTGAAGATGTGAAGACGTCAGGTGGCGACTGGTGTAGACAGCAGCCGTCTAGCGGAGCCGCTGCGAGATGACTTTGGACACACCGTCGCCCTGCATGGAGACGCCGTACAGCGCGTCGGCGACCTCCATCGTCCGCTTCTGGTGCGTGATCACGATGAGCTGCGAGGTCTCCTGCAGCTCCTGCATGATGCGGATCAGCCGCTGCAGGTTGGTGTCGTCGAGGGCCGCCTCGACCTCGTCCATCACGTAGAACGGGCTGGGCCGGGCCTTGAAGATCGACACCAGCAGGGCGACGGCCGTCAGCGACCGCTCGCCGCCGGAGAGCAAGGAGAGCCGCTTGACCTTCTTGCCCGGGGGTCGCGCCTCGACGTCCACGCCGGTGGTGAGCATGTTGTCCGGGTCGGTCAGGACCAGTCGGCCCTCGCCGCCGGGGAACAGCCGGCTGAAGACGCCCTCGAACTCGCGGGCCGTGTCCCGGTAGGCCTCGGTGAACACCTGCTCGACGCGCTCGTCGACCTCCTTCACCACCTGAAGCAGGTCGGCGCGGGTCTTCTTCAGGTCGTCGAGCTGCTCGCTGAGGAACTTGTGGCGCTCTTCCAGCGCGGCGAACTCCTCCAGGGCGAGCGGGTTGACCTTGCCGAGCTGCTGGTAGGCGCGTTCGGCGGCCTTGAGCCGCTTCTCCTGCTCGGCGCGCACGAACGGACGGGGCTGGTTGCGCGGATGCTCCGGGTCCTCGGGCAGCTGTTCGCCCTCGGCGGGCGGGGACGGCGGTACGAGCTGGTCGGGGCCGTACTCGGTGACCAGGACCGACGGCTCGACGCCCAGCTCCTCCAGCGCCCTGGTCTCCAGCTGCTCTATGCGCAGCCGTTTCTCGGCGCCGAGCACCTCGCCGCGGTGGACGGAGTCGGTGAGCTTGTCCAGCTCGGCCTTGAGGTCGCGGCCGCGCGTGCGGGCCGCCGCCAGCTCCTCCTCCCGGCGTGCCTTGACCGCCTCGGCGGCGGCGCGCTCGGCCTCCGCCCGGCTCAGGGAGACCTCGACATGGGTGAGGAGCTGCCGGGCGCCGGAGGCGACGGCCTCGGCGACGGCCGCCTCGTGGCGCAGCCGGGCCCGCCGCTGCTCGGCACGTGCGCGTGCCTCACGTTCGGCGCGGGCGGCCCGGTCCAGGGAGTCGGCGCGTCCGGCCAGGCCCTTGACGCGTTCCTCGTGGGTGCGGACCTGGAGGCGGGCCTCCATCTCGGTCTGCCGCGCGTTGGCGCCGTCGGCGGCGAGGCGGTCGCGTACGGAGGTGTCGGGCTCCTCCTCGACCGGCATCTCCTCGGCGACGGCGAGCCGCTCGGCGAGCTCCTCGACCTCCTGCAGGGCCTTGTCGAGCGCCTCCTGGGCGCGCGCGGCGGCGGCGACACTGCGCTCGGCCTCCCCGGCGGCCCCGCGCGCCTGCCCGGCGAGCCGGCCCAACTGCTGGGCGACCTGGGACTTCTCGCGCTCGGCCGCCCGCCGCCGCTCCCCCAGCTCCTCGACGAGCTGGGCGCACTCCTTGCGCCGCTCCCCCGCCAGCCGCTGTGCCTCGGCCAGTTCCTCGCACCTCACGGCGAGTTCCTCCAGCTCGGCGGCGGCCTCGTCGACGGAGGCGTGCACCTCGAGCAGGCTCGGCGCCCCGGCGGACCCTCCGTGGGCGAAGTGCGCCCCGAGGAGATCACCCTCGGCGGTGACGGCGGTCAGCTCGGGTCGCGCCCCGACCAGCTCCTCGGCGTCCTCGAGGGTGCCCACGACGACGATGCCGCGCAGCAGCCGGCGTACGGCGGGCATGAGGTCGGCGGGGCCGCGGACGAGATCGGCGGCGAAGGGGTGCCCGTCGGCACCACCGCTGCCGCGCTCGTCCTCCGGCTCCTGAGGCGCCCCCGCCACCAGCAGCGCCGCCCGTCCCCCGTCCTGCTTGCGCAGCAGGCGAAGCGCGTCGGCCGCCGAGGCCGGGTCCGTGACCGCGAGGGCGTCCGCGGCCGTGCCGAAGGCCGCAGCGAGGGCGGCCTCGTGGCCCGGGGCCACCGTCAGCAGTTCCGCGGCCGGGCCGAGCAGGCCCGCCAGGCGGTCCTTGGCGTTCAGCAGGGCGCCGGTGCCGTCCTTGCGGCGCAGGCCCAGGGCCAGGGCCTCGTGCCGGGCCTGGGTGGCGGCGCGCCCTCGTTCGGCCGCCGTGGCCGCCTCGCGTGCGGCCGTGAGGGCGGCCTCCGCCTCGGCGAGCGCGGCCTTGGCCGTCTCGTGCCGCTCGGCGAGGTCCGCGTCGCCCGCGTCAAGCTCGTCGACCTCGGCCTTCAGGGCCTCGTACTCCTCCTGGGCGGCGACGGCGCGCTGCTGTGCCTCGTCGCGCGCGGCGGCCAGCCGGTCGATCTCGGCCTGGGCGGCGGCCGCGCGTGAACGGGCGGCGCCCACCTGCCCGTTCAGTCGGGCGAGCCCTTCGCGCCGGTCCGCGATGGCGCGGGCCACGTCCTTCAGGCGCCGTTCCTCGAGCGCCAGTTCGCGCTCCAGCTCGGCCCGGTGCGCGACCGTGTCCTCCAGCGCGCGCTCGGCGGCCTCCAGGGCGGCCTCGAGTTCGGCCTCCTGCTCGCGGATGCGGGCGGCCTCACGCTCCATGTCCTCGGGGTCGCGTCCGCGCCGCTCCTCCGGCGGCTGGGAGGTGGCGCTCTTGACCCGGGCGTCGGCCAGCGAGGTCGTGCCGCGCACCCGCTCCGCGAGCTGTGACAGCTCGTACCAGGCCTGTTGGGCCCGTTGGAGACGCGGCGTCAGCTGCCGTACCTCGTCCTCCAGGAGCGCCTCACGCTGCAGTGCCCTCTTCAGCTCGGCCTCGGCGGACTCCTTGCGTTCCTTGAGCGCGGCCTCGTCGGCGATCTCGGCCTTGAGGGCCTCCCGGAACCGTACGAGGTCGTCGGCGAGCAGGCGCAGGCGGGCGTCGCGCAGGTCCGCCTGGATCACGGCCGCCCGGCGGGCCACCGCCGCCTGCCGGCCCAGCGGTTTCAGCTGGCGGCGCAGCTCGTCGGTGAGGTCCTGGACGCGGGCGAGGTTCGCCTGCATGGCGTCCAGTTTCCTGAGCGCCTTCTCCTTGCGCTTGCGGTGCTTGAGGACGCCCGCGGCCTCCTCGATGAAGGCGCGGCGGCCCATGGGGTCGGCGTGCAGGACGGAGTCGAGCTGGCCCTGGCCGACGATCACGTGCATCTCGCGGCCGATGCCGGAGTCGGACAGGAGTTCCTGGATGTCCAGGAGGCGGCAGGTGTCGCCGTTGATCTGGTACTCGCTGCCGCCGTTGCGGAACATGATCCGCGTGATGGTGACCTCGGAGTACTCGATCGGGAGGGCACCGTCGGAGTTGTCGATGGTCAGCGACACCTCGGCGCGGCCGAGCGGCGGGCGCCCGGTGGTGCCGGCGAAGATGACGTCCTCCATCTTGCCGCCGCGCAGCGACTTGGCTCCCTGCTCTCCCATGACCCAGCTGAGCGCGTCCACGACATTGGACTTGCCCGAGCCGTTCGGGCCGACGACGCACGTGATACCCGGCTCGAACCGGAGCGTGGTCGCAGAGGCGAACGACTTGAAGCCGCGGAGGGTCAGGGCCTTGAGGTGCACGCCGCTGGACTCTACCGTCCGGCTCTGTCTCACTGCATGAACCCGCGGTTTCACCCCTGAACGGGCAGGGCACACCATCCGTTAAAGACAGCGAAGGGGTGTTCGGGGGCAAGAAAGAAGGGACGCCGAGGGCGTCCCTTGCAATTCTGACAACATCAGCGGTGGGTACGGGCAGCCCGACCACTGCGTGTGCCGTGGCGTGATGCAGTGATCAGGTGAGCGCAGGCTCCGCCTGGTGTGCGTCGACGCTCTCCATGATCCTGTCGTGAGAAGCGGCAGCCGAGGACAGCGCGTCGTTCTCCGCCTGGATCCGTCCGAGCTCGGCTTCGAGTTCCTGGACGCGCTGCTGAAGCCGTCGCATCTCGGCGAGGAGTCGCGGGTCGGAGCCGCCGACGTAACCGAGAAGCGCCTTTGCCATGATGGATGGTCCTCCACAATGAGTGACCGACCGATGCGGTGTGGGTCGTGAGGGATTCGCACCCGCGGTGCCCGGCATGGTGAGTTCTACGCCGTGCTTCCATGCCAAACAGCTAAGGTGCGCGGGGCTTTCAGCGTCTCACCAAAAAGTTTGACGGTCAACACGATCACGCCCTGCGGTGGCGGGCAAACCCGGGGGCGCACGGCCCTGAGCGGGCGGCGCGGCGGCTCCTGCGGGCCCCTGGGGGCGTGGAGATCATCCTTACCCGCGGAGCCTGCCACGGCAAGCGGTTCTTGGCAACCACCAGCACCTTTCCGCTCGGGGCAGATGCCCGTGGCACGTCCCTGCGCTTCTCAGCGGGGTTCTTCGGGCTTCGGCTCAGCGGATCGCGAAGCCGTCGTAGCCGCCGCGGGGCGTGTCCCAAATCTCAGTGACTCCGTCCACACGCCCGGGTGTGTCGTCGCCCCGGAGCCACCCCAGCAGGCGCTCGCACCCCTTCCGGGACCCCTCGGCGACCACCTGGACCCGTCCGTCCTCCAGATTGAGGGCAAAACCACTCAAGTCGCCGATCTCCAGCGCCTTGGCCCGGGTGAACCAGCGGAAACCCACCCCTTGGACACGTCCGCGCACCCACGCGACCAGCCGTGCGTCGTCGTTCATGGGTGCACGCTAACCGGCCAATGTCCCTCCCGGCACATCCGCCCCGTGCGCGATGCGGTACCGTCCCCACCCATAACTCTCACGTGAAACTCACACGATCGTGTGAGTTGCGCCGACCGCAAGACCAGGAAGGCCAGCAATGGGACGCCACCGACGCTCCGCCGCCGGACGCGCCGCCACGGGGGGCCGCGCCAAGAGGGTCACAGAGAGCTACGCCACCCCACCGGAGCGCTACGGCCCGGAGAACCTCTACGGCTTCGCCGCGGTCCTGGAGGCCGAGCGGCGCGCGACACGCTCGCACCGCAGGAAGAACGCCCCGACGCCGGTGCGCACGGGCCTGCTGGGCGTCTCGGCCGCCGTGGCGCTGGGCACCGTGGCGGTCGCCACCGGGGTGCTGCCCGGCGGCAACCACTTCTCGGTGAGCGGTGACTCCGGCGATGTGCAGGCCGGCGGCACCAGCCCGTCGGGCTTCGCCACCCAGCAGGGCGGCACGAGCGGCAGCGCGGACTCCCGCGGGTCCTCGTCCACCAGCCGTGACGCCGACCGCTCGCCCACGCCGGCGGCGACCGCGACCCCCTCCACCCCCTCGGCGTCCTTGGCGGCGCCGACCACCCAGCCCCCGCGGACACCGTCCCCCACCGCGACAGGGAGCACGGCGACGGCCGCGCCGCCGTCCGAGCAGCCCACGAAGAAGCCGGTGACGATCCCGCACCAGAAGGTGACCTCCGAGGCCGCCGCCGAGGCCGAGGTGCTCAAGCTGGTCAACCAGGAGCGGGCCAAGGTGGGCTGCTCCCCGGTGACCCCCAACGGCCCGCTGCGCAAGCTGGCGGAGGCGTTCAGCGAGGACATGGCCGCGCGGAACTTCTTCGACCACACCGACCCCGACGGCAAGGACCCGTGGCAGCGGGCGGCCGGGCTCGGCATAACGGACCTGGGCGGCGAGAACATAGCCCGCGGCCAGGCGACCCCGCAGGACGTCATCGACGCCTGGATGAACAGCCCCGGCCACCGGGCGAACATACTGAACTGCGACTTCACCACCCTGGGCGTCGGCGTGCACTTCGGTTCCGGCGGCCCCTGGTGGACGCAGGACTTCGGCTACTGACGCACTCCTGTACGACCGCAGCCGTACGCGCGTGCCCCCGCCCGGGGCGTCCTGGGCGGGGGCACGGCTGTGTGCGGGCGGCTCAGGCTGCCGCGCGGCCGAGCGTGAAGACGCGTGCCGCCTCCGCGACGCGGCGCCCGAGGTGCCGGGCGGTGGCGATGTCGGCCTTGTGGACGGCCTCCGGGCCCTCGTCGTTGTTGGTCTGGGCGGCGGCACCGGCGAAGACGCCGAGGCGGTTGAGGTCGTGCTCGGAGCCGGTGCTGACGTTCCAGCCGGGGTGCAGACCGAGGTTGACCCAGTTCATGCCGTGCTGCGCGGCCAGGATCTGGAAGAACTGCAGGGTGTGCAGCTTGTCGCCGCTCTTGGACCCGGAGTTGGTGAAGCCGGCGGCCAGCTTGTCCTTCCAGTCCTGCCCGAACCACCGCTTCGAGGACGCCTCGGCGAAGACGTGGAAGGCGCCGGACGCGGTGCCCATGTAGGTCGGCGAGCCGAAGACGATCGCGTCCGAGGCGTCGAGGGTCGCCCACTGCTCGTCGGTGATCTCGTCGACCTTGATCAGGCGGACCTGGGCGCCGGCGTCTGCGGCGCCGTCCCGTACGGCCTCGGCGAGGACGGCGGTGTGGCCGTAGCCGGAGTGGTAGGCGATGGAGACAACAGGGGTGGTCACGGTTCGCTCTCCTCAGAGGTCATGAAACGGCAGCCACGACAAAGGCGCGCAGCTCACCGGTAATGACCAAAGGAAAGCACTAACTTTTGGTTAGTACAACCTGGTGGTTAGCGCTGCGCTCGCGTACGCTTGGAGCATGAACGGCACCCAGGAGCGTGCGGAGGAACAGGACCTCGCCTACAACGTGTTCGCCAAGGCATGCCCCTCGCGCGGGACGCTGGAGCACGTCACGGGCCGCTGGGGCGGACTCACGCTCGGCGCGCTGTACGAGGGCTCGATGCGCTTCAACGAGCTGCGCCGCCGGGTCGACGGCGTGAGCGAGAAGATGCTGTCCCAGACCCTGCACGCGCTCGAGCGCGACGGGCTGGTGCACCGCGAGGCCCAGCCGACCAACCCGCCGCGGGTGGACTACGAACTGACCCCCCTCGGCCGCGAGGTCGCCGAGCGCCTGCTGGCCCTCATCCACTGCGTGGAGGGCCGTATGGACGACGTCCTGGCGGCCCGAGGGCGTTACGACGAGACGCGCGGCGCTCTCTGACAGCTCGGGCAGAAGTAGCTGGAGCGGTTCATCCAGGGGCGGCGGCGCAGGGGCGTGGTGCAGCGCCGGCAGGGCTCGCCCTCGCGGCTGTAGGCGTCCAGCGACCGGTCGAAGTAACCCGACTCCCCGTTGACGTTGACGTAGAGGCTGTCGAAGCTGGTCCCGCCGACGGCGAGCGCCGCGTTCATCACGTCCCTGATGTGACCGAGGAGTTCCGCGGTACGGGGGCGCGTGAAGCCGGCGGTGGGGCGCTCGAAGTGGATGCGGGAGCGCCACAGCGCCTCGTCCGCGTAGATGTTGCCGACGCCGCTGATCAGCGACTGGTCGAGCAGGGCCCGCTTGATGGTGGTGCGCTTGCGCCGCAGTGCCTGGTGGAAGGCCTCGTCGTCGAAGAGCGGGTCGAGCGGGTCGCGGGCGATGTGCGCGATGACGTCGGGCAGCCCGTCGGGGGCGGTCTCGTGCAGTGAGAGGCCGCCGAAGGTGCGCTGGTCGACGAAGCGCAGCTCGGTGGCGAGGGCGTCGTCGAAGCTGACCCGGATCCTGAGGTGCTTCTCGTCCGGCGCCCGGTGCGGCTGGACGAGGAGCTGACCGCTCATGCCGAGGTGGGCGAGGATCGCCGTGCCCGTGGTCTCGACCGGGATCCAGAGGTACTTCCCGCGGCGGCTGGGGGTGCCTGTGCGCTGCCCCTTCAGCCGGTGCGCGAAGTCGTCCCCGCCGGCCAGGTGACGGCGGACGGACCGCGGGTGCAGCACCTCCACCTCGGCGACCGTCCGGTGGGCCACCCAGCGCTCCAGCCCGCGCCGCACGACTTCGACCTCGGGCAACTCGGGCACGGACTCCTCCGAAGGGGTGAACAGGGGGCGACGTCCGCAGCGTACCTCTTGGTCAGGAACGGGTGACGCCCGTCCGGAACGGCGGGACGAAGCGCGCCGACAGCCGCTGCGTACCGGCACGGCGGGACGAAGCGCGCCGCCAGCCGCTGCGTACCGGCACGGAAGGACCGGCGCGGCGCGCACAGGAGCGGACGCGGGCCGCACCGCTCGCCCGGCGGGGTATCGGCGGGGTATCGCCTCAGCGCTCCTGGCGCGACGTAGCGGACGTCGTCGAAGCGTCTCTACGGGCGTTCGAGCCGTCTTCGGGCGTCTCAGCACGCCTCCCGCCCGGGTCGTTCCATGAAACGGCCCCTGCCCCGGCACAGGTGCCGGGGCAGGGGCGGTGATGAAGGAATCAGGCCGTGGCCGTGTCGCTGGCCGGGGCCGTGGCGGCGGTCTCGGTGGTCCCGTCGGGGGCCCCCGCCTCGGCCGCCGCCTTGGCGCGCTCGTCCGCGGCGGCGCGGATGGAGCGCCAGGCCGACTCCGCGGCCTGCTGCTCCGCCTCCTTCTTGCTGCGGCCGGTGCCGGTGCCGTACGAGACGCCTCCGACGCGGGCGGCAGCAGTAAAGGTCTTCTCGTGGTCCGGGCCGGTCTCCGTGACCAGGTACTCGGGAACGCCGAGCCCCTCGGTCGCGGTCAGCTCCTGGAGGCTGGTCTTCCAGTCCAGGCCGGCGCCGAGATTCGAGGACTTCTCGATCAGCGGGTCGAACAGGCGGTGCACCAGCTCCGCCGCCGATTCCAGCCCCTGGTCGAGATAGACAGCACCGATCACCGCTTCGAGGGTGTCGGCGAGGATGGACGCCTTGTCCCGGCCGCCCGTGCCCTCCTCGCCCCGGCCGAGCCGGATGAAGGAGCCGAGGTCGAGCCCGCGGCCCACCTCCGCCAGCGCACGCGAGTTGACCACCGCGGCCCGCAGCTTGGCCAGCTGGCCTTCGGGCAGGTCGGGGTGGGTGCGGTACAGCGTGTCGGTGACGACGAGGCCGAGCACGGAGTCCCCGAGGAACTCCAGGCGCTCGTTCGTCGGCAGACCGCCGTTCTCGTACGCGTAGGAGCGGTGGGTCAGCGCACGCACCAGAAGGGCGGACTCGACCTTGTAGCCGAGCCGCCCTTCCAGAAGCGTGTGGGACGAGGCTGTGTTGTCCGCCTTTTTCCTGGCGTTTGGGTCCGCCGTGGCGTCAGACATCAGACCTCTCACCAGCCGCTCAGACCTCGAGGACCTGGCGCTTGTTGTAGGTGCCGCACGACGGGCACGCGATGTGCTGCTGCTTGGGCTCGTGGCAGCGCTCGCACGCGACCAGGGTGGGGACCGCAGCCTTCCACTGCGACCGGCGGTGGCGCGTGTTGCTGCGCGACATCTTCCGCTTCGGAACAGCCACGGCTACTTCTCCTGCTTCTCGTCGACGCCCGCTTCGGCGCCGCTCGTCTCGTCCTTGTCGCCACTCTGGAGTGAGTCGGCGAATCCCTGCAGTGCCGCCCAACGGATGTCGGCGGCGTCGTGGTGGTGGTCCGGGTCGTCCGCGAGCCGCGCCCCGCACTCGGAGCACAGGCCCGGACAGTCTTCCTGGCACACCGGCTGCATCGGCAGTGCGAGCACCACCGCATCGCGCAGCAGAGGTTCGAGGTCGAAGAGTCCGTCCTCGAGGAAGAACCTGTCCTCGTCGTCCTCGGCGTCGTCGCCCGGTTCCGCGATCACACGGCCCCGGTCGTCGGCGTCAGGGTACGAGAACAGTTCCTGGAAGTCCGCTTCGAGCTCCAGCTCGACCGGCTCCAGACACCTTACGCACTCCCCCTCGGCCCTGGCACGGGCGGTGCCCGTGACGAGCACCCCTTCCATGACCGACTCCATGCGGAGTTCGAGCTCCACCGGCGCGCCTTCCGGCACTCCGATGACCCCGCGGATACCGAAGTCCTTCGGGGCGTCGACCGTGCGGGTCAGGCGCTGCAGCGCACCAGGCCGCCGACCCAGCTCGTGCGTGTCGAACACGAGGGGGTTGCGGTGGTCGAGGCGGGCGTTCAGGGCCATTCCTGCTTTCGGTCTTCGAAGCTCAGGGGACGCTGCCCTCCGGCGTTCCCGGGCAGCGGCGATCGCGGACGTCTACGAAACAACGTGTGCATACGCGCGACCGAAGAGCCAGGATACTGGACCTTCCGCTCTCGGCCCAATCCGGTCCGCCCGAAGGGGGCCGGGACGCGTACGCCGAAGCCCTCAATGACCGCCGCGTTCCTGTTCGTAGGCCCGCAGCTGCTCGGCGCTGATCATGCTGGTGTCGAAGAGGCTGGTCTCGTCGAGGGCGCCTGTCCCGCCGTATCCCTGCTGGCTCTGGCCCTGGTCGTACGCGGCCTGCTGGTGCTGGTCGTAGGCCCCGGCCTGGGGGTAGGCGGCGTACGGGTCGGCCTGCTGGTATCCGTAGGCGTCCTGCTGGGCGTACGTCTGCTGGTAACCGTACTGGTCGGGCTGCTGGTAGCCGTACGGGTCCTGCGCCTGCGCATAGGCCGGCTCCGTCTGCTGGGCCGGGATCGCGGGCGCCGGGTCCGGGGTGTCGGCGAGGGCCGCGAGGTCGGCGAGGTAGTCGGCGTCGCTGGTGTGCTGGACGGTGGTGGTGTCGCCGGCCAGCGCGCCGAGGTCGTCGGTGGCGATCCGGCCGTGCAGCTTCTGGCGGCCCTTGCCGACGGCCTCCAGGGTCTTGGCGAGGACGGCCTCGAAGGCGCCGAGCTTGGCGTCCACATACGTGTCGGCGTCGCGGCGCAGGGTCTCCGGGTCGTGGCTGCGCTCGGGGGCGTCCTCGTCCTCGTAGCCGTTCTCGTCGAGGCCGGGACCGGTGCCGAGGAGCTTCTCGCGGCCGCGGCCGACCGAGCCGAGCGTCTTGGTGAGGACGACCTCGAAGTTGGCGAGCTTGGAGTCGACGTAGTCGTCGGCCTCGGCGCGGATCTCCTCGGCCTCCTGGCGGGCCGCGGCGAGGATCCGGTCGGCCTCGGCCTGGGAGCGGCGGGCTACCTCGGTGTCGGAGATCAGGGAGCCGCGCTGGGCGTGCGCGCTCTCGATGATCCGCTCGGCCTCCTGGCGGGCCCGTTCCACCATCTGTTCCCGGTCGCCGATCAGCTCCTGGGCCTCGGCCAGGGAGTCTGGCAGCGCCCGGCGCACCTCTTCGAGCATCGCGAGCAACTGGGCGCGGTTGACCACGCACGACGCCGACATGGGCATGGACCGGGCGCTGGAGACCACCGCGACGATCTCGTCGAGCTTCTTCTGCACGTCCACCGTGTGCTCGCCACTCTCTACGGATGTGTTGGAGACGGACGGATCGACTGTACGGCCACTGCCGCACCACCCGACACCGGATGACGGGGTGTCAGGTTCTCGGGGGTCCCGTCGGGGACCGCTCAGTCCTTCTTCAGGCGCTGGTCGAGGGCTTCGAGGACGATCGGGGGCACCAGGTGCGAGACGTCCCCGCCCCAGGCCGCGACTTCCTTGACGAGCGAGGAGGACAGGAAGCTGTAGGTGGGGTTGGTGGGGACGAAGAGGGTCTCGACACCGGAGAGGCCGTTGTTCATCTGGGCCATCTGCAGCTCATAGTCGAAGTCGCTGACGGCGCGCAGGCCCTTGACGATGGCGGGGATGTCGCGCTGCTTGCAGAAGTCGACGAGGAGGCCGTGGAAGGACTCCACCGTGACGTTCCCGAACTCGGCGGTGACCTGGCGGATCAGGTCGATCCGCTCGTCGATCTCGAACAGGCCCTTCTTGGCCTTGTTGATCATCACCGCCACGTACACCTCGTCGTACAGCTTGGAGGCGCGGGCGATGATGTCGAGGTGTCCGTTGGTGATCGGGTCGAACGACCCGGGACAGACGGCGCGGCGCACTTGTGATCCCTCGCTCTCCGGTCCGGTCATCGTGCGTCTTCGCACGTAGAGGCGGCGCGACCGTACCAAAACGTGCCCTCGCCGTAGCGACGGGCCCGGATCGCGTCGAAGCCGTCCGGCCACCGGAATTCCCCGCCTCTGGTGCTGCGCTCCACGGTGACGAGGGCTTCGGCCGCGAGCCAGCCCCCCGAACGGAGTGTGAGCAGAATCTCGCGAAGATCGTCGTCGGACACGGCGTACGGGGGGTCGAGGAAGACGATGTCGTACGGGTCCGCCGGCGCCGATGTCCGGATGATCTGTTCCGCTTTGCCCGCTCTGACTTCGGCGCCGGGCAGGCCGAGCGCCCTGACGTTCTCACGGACGGTGCGGGCGGCGCGGGCGTCGGCCTCCACGAGGAGGGTGTGGCCGGCCCCGCGGGACAGGGCCTCCAGGCCGACGGCGCCGGAGCCGGCGTACAGGTCGAGGACCCGTTCGCCGTCCAGCGGGCCGCCGAGGAGGGCCTGCCAGCTCGAGAAGAGGCCCTCGCGCGCCCGGTCGGAGGTGGGGCGGGTCCCGTGCCCGGGCGGAACGGCGAGTCGGCGCCCGCCGGCGCGACCGGCGATCACGCGGGTCATCTCTTCGGTCCTTGTCGGTCTTGTCGGTCTGCGTGCGGTGACGTCTTCAGTCTCTCAGCCATGTCCGGCCCGGAGCACGCCCGCCCCGGGAGCAAGGGAGTCGGGAACTGCTGCTGTTTGACAGCACTTGGACGCGTTCTGGCGTGCATGAGTGAGCATCTCGGCCACGTTGTGCGCGGGCCTGGGTGGGGAACGGGAGTTCTTGCATCGAATGCGTGACCTTCGCCGGGTGGTGTTCGTTGGGTGTGGTGAGGGGTTCTTGGGCACCGGGCAGGGGGTGGGGGGATGGGCGGGCTGCGCCAGGTGGCGGCTTCGTTCGTGGTGCCCGGCCCGTCCGGGGTGGCCATCCGGTGCAGCCTGAAGGGGCTGACCGCACAGGACGGGAAGGTCCTGCGCCTGGTCGGTGACCTGCTCTCTTCCCTGGCCTCCCGGGATCTGAAGGCCCGCTGCGCGGCCGGGCTCGACCATGACAGCGAGCGGTGGGCGCAGCGCAAGCGTGCCCTGACCGTGGAGTCATGCCAGGGCTCGTACTCAGCCGTGTGCCCCGAACGGTTGTGGGCCCACTGGTCGCCCGCTTTCGCTCCGCAGCCGGCGCCGGCGGATCGTGTCCGTGGTCCGGGAATGCGGGGGCGGGTTCCCTCACGCCCGAGGACAGCCGGTGCGGCCTGGACGGTCCGATGCCCCGGACGATCACTCCGGTCGTGTGGGGGCGGTGCCGTCCGTCGCCGGATCCGGTGTCCCAGGGCGCGCCTTCCGATCGCCACGGCGGCAGCCTGGTGGCGGGTGGTCTAACAGGACTCACCCCCGCTCAGTCTCTAGTGCCGCAACAGGCAACGTTCGCCCCGTCGCGACGCCCGGCACTCCCCCAAGCTCTCGGCTTCGCTCGAGCAGGGGGGACCCCCACCCCCAA
>NZ_JBFBBS010000020.1:0-121467 GCF_040682835.1 Streptomyces sp. NPDC051104
ACCGCCGGAGCTTTCCACCATCAAAGATGCCCAAGATGGTCGTATCCGGTATTAGACCCCGTTTCCAGGGCTTGTCCCAGAGTGCAGGGCAGATTGCCCACGTGTTACTCACCCGTTCGCCACTAATCCACCCCGAAGGGCTTCATCGTTCGACTTGCATGTGTTAAGCACGCCGCCAGCGTTCGTCCTGAGCCAGGATCAAACTCTCCGTGAATGCTTCCCCGTAATCGGGGCGAACACCACGAGAGCGGAACCTCCCGAGGAATGATCGGAAGGTTCACAGCGTCCTCGCTGTGTTATTTCAAAGGAACCTCGACCATCGGAATCATCCGACGGACGGGGTATCAACATATCTGGCGTTGACTTTTGGCACGCTGTTGAGTTCTCAAGGAACGGACGCTTCCTTCGTACTCACCGGAGAGACTCACTCTCTCGGCTTTCCTCCGGGCGCTTCCCTTCGGTGTTTCAAACTCTATCAGTGTTTTTCCGTCCCTCTGACCACCGCCCTGCAGACATGCAAAACGGACCCCGAGATAGGATCTGACAAGTTTGGGTGCTGCCCGGCCAACGACGCTCGGTCGCATCGCTCCGCCCTAGGCAGGGGTACGACTGTACACCGGTCCGGGAGCGGGTGCAAATCACTCGTGCCGCGTTCCAAGGGTCGCCAACCCGTACGTCTCATGCGGAACCGGCAGTTCATATGACATACGCTGCTGCCCAGTGCGCCGTCCGGGACAGGCAGTGGCGGCCCCTTCGGATCTCCACCCCTGGGAGGCTTTCCATGACCACCGTGACGTCCCCTCTCGCCGGACGTGCGATCGGACTGGCCGCAGTGCCCGACCCCGTCTTCTCAGGAGCGATGGTCGGCCCCGGCATGGCGATCGACCCCGTACGTGAACCCGTGGAGGCCGTCTCCCCCGTGGACGGCGTCATCGTGTCCCTTCATCCGCACGCCTTCGTCGTGGTGGACGGAGAGGGACACGGCGTACTGACCCACCTGGGCATCGACACCGTGCAGCTGAACGGCGAGGGCTTCGAGCTTCTCGTCAACAAGGGCGACACCGTCACGCGTGGTCAGGCGGTCGTGCGCTGGAACCCGGCCGCCGTCGAGCAGGCCGGCAAGTCCCCGGTGTGCCCGGTGGTGGCGCTCGAGGCCACGGCCGACTCCCTGTCCGGTCTCCGTGAGGAGGGCGACGTGAAGGCGGGCGACCAGCTCTTCTCCTGGCAGTGATGCCGGCGCCGTAACTGAACGGCACAACAGACAACCATCGCGGTGGCGGGACCCGCCGCACGATTCGGAGACGGGTGAGATGGAAACAACGCTGCGAGGCGTCGGTGTGAGCCACGGTGTGGCGATCGGCGAGGTTCGGCACATGGGGACGGCGGTGCTCGAGCCCCCGGCGAAGCAGATCCCGGCGGAGGATGCGGAGCGTGAACAGGGGCGCGCACGCCAGGCCGTGGAAGCTGTGGCAGCCGATCTGATCGCGCGCGGCAATCTCGCGGGCGGCGAGGCGCAGGCGGTGCTGGAGGCCCAGGCCATGATGGCCCAGGACCCCGAGCTGATGGCCGACGTGGAGCGTCGCATAGCCGTCGGCAGCACGGCGGAGCGGGCGGTTTACGACGCGTTCGCCGCGTACCGGGAGCTGCTGGCGGGCGCCGGGGAGTACCTCGCCGGGCGTGTGGCCGATCTCGATGACGTACGGAACCGTATCGTCGCGCGTCTGCTCGGAGTGCCGATGCCGGGTGTGCCGGACAGCGACGAGCCGTACGTACTGGTCGCCCGGGATCTCGCGCCGGCGGACACCGCCCTGCTGGATCCGTCCCTGGTGCTCGGCTTCGTCACCGAGGAGGGCGGGCCGACCAGCCACAGCGCCATCCTGGCGCGGGCGCTCGGCGTTCCGGCCGTGGTGGCGCTGCCGGGTGCGGGTGAGCTCGCCGAGGGCACGGTGATCGCCGTCGACGGCAGCACGGGCGAGATATTCGTGAACCCGAGCGACGAGAAGAAGGCGCAGCTGGAGGCCGTGGCGGCGAAGCGCAAGGCGGCCCTGGCGGCCTCGACCGGGCCGGGTGCCACGGCCGACGGTCACAAGGTGCCGCTGCTGGCGAACATCGGTGGTCCGGCGGACGTGCCGGCCGCTGTGGATGCGGGCGCCGAGGGTGTGGGTCTGTTCCGTACGGAGTTCCTGTTCCTCGACGACAACAAGAAGGCGCCGTCCGAGGAGAAGCAGGTCGAGGCCTACCGGCAGGTCCTCGAGGCGTTCCCCGAGGGCCGGGTCGTCGTGCGGGTGCTGGACGCGGGTGCGGACAAACCGCTGGACTTCCTGACCCCGGCGGACGAGCCGAACCCGGCGCTGGGTGTGCGCGGTCTGCGGACGCTGCTCGACCACCCGGAGGTGCTGCGCACCCAGCTGACGGCGCTCGCGAAGGCCGCGGAGGGGCTGCCGGTCTACCTCGAGGTCATGGCGCCGATGGTCGCCGACCGCACCGACGCCAGGGCGTTCGCGGGCGCGTGCCGTGAGGCCGGGCTGCGGGCGAAGTTCGGTGCCATGGTGGAGATCCCGTCGGCCGCGCTGCGAGCGCGCTCGATCCTGCAGGAGGTCGAGTTCCTGTCGCTGGGAACCAACGACCTCGCGCAGTACACGTTCGCCGCGGACCGCCAGGTGGGTGCGGTGTCGCGTCTGCAGGATCCGTGGCAGCCGGCGCTGCTCGACCTGGTCGCGCTGTCCGCGGAGGCGGCGAAGGCCGAGGGCAAGAGCTGTGGTGTCTGCGGTGAGGCCGCGTCGGATCCGCTGCTGGCGTGTGTGCTGACCGGTCTGGGCGTCACCTCCTTGTCCATGGGTGCTGCGTCGATTCCCTATGTCCGGGCGACGCTGGCGAAGTACACGCTGGCCCAGTGCGAGCGTGCCGCGGCGGCCGCGCGTGCCGCGGACACCGCCGACGAGGCGCGCAGGGCGGCTCAGACGGTGCTGTCCGGCGAGTAGGCGGCACGCGTCGTCGCTCCGGCGTCAAGCGGCGAGGGGCGCTCCGCCTTCTGGTGGGGCGCCCCTCGCCCGTTCAATGGGCGTGACCGGGTGTGATGCCGTGGTCTCCGAGGTCGGGTGGGGTGCAGTAGTCGACACCGGATTCGGGCGAGACCAGGTCACCGGACTCGATGTCGGTGCAGTAGGCGTCGAAGACCTCTGCGGCGGTGAGTGGTTCCAGTCGTTCGCCGCGCAGGCGCCACCCGTAGACACGGTCGGGGGTGCCCGGCGCTGTGGTGCGCATGACGAGGCCGCCGGCGCTGTGGGTGGCGATGCCGAGGGCGAGGACGCTGGTGAATTCCAGTGCCTCGGTCTCGTCGAGGTGGGCCGTGCCGTCGCGGTCCTCGTCCGCGTGGAGCACGGCGACGAGTGTCTCGGGTGCGGCCGAGACGCTGCACACGAGGTGTCGGTGCCCGGGGCTCGCGGTGTCGAGGATGCGGGCGATGAGGCGGGAGGCGCGCGCGAAGGCTGAGCGCCCGATGTCCTCGCCGCAGGAGGCGCACACGCCCAGCCGGGCCAGCACATTGGTCGCGTACTGCCAGGTGGCCTGCCGTACTGCCTCGTCGATCAGGTCGGGGACCAGTTCGGCCAGGGGCTGTCCTTCGTACGGGAGGGTCGGTCCGGTGGCAGCCAGTTCCGCGGTGAAGCGGGTGCGGCTGGACGGGGCGTCCGGTTCCAGGCCGTTGTGGGCGCAGAACTCCGCGTACTCCTCCGGGTCGAAGAGGGCGACCGTGGTGTGGCTGCCCTGCGCGGCGAGGGTCCTGAGCAGGGCTTCCACCTGCTGCAGGTAGGTCGTGTGGTCGTCGAAGGTGAAGGTGCGGTAGCGCCGCATCGCGGTGAAGTCGTGTTCGTCCGTCAACAGGCCGATGGTGCCGGCGATCTCGCGGCGCAGGACGCGTCGCATGGTGCGCTGCTCGGTGTGCGGCATGATTCCCCCTACGTACAGTGATCCGTGCTCACTCAACGTAACGGACGGCACTGACAAGGGCCCGCCGGTCGAGGTGGCCGGCAGGCCGCCGCGGAGGCTGGACGGCGTGTGTCAGGCGCGTTTGCGGGCCAGGTCCTCGTAGAAGTGGAGCAGGTCGAGGTTGTCGATGGAGCCCGGGTTGACGGCCTTTTCCAGCGGGGCGCCCTGCAGGAGGCGTTTGACCGGTACTTCGATGCGCTTGCCCGTGAGGGTGTGCGGGACGCCCGGGACTTCGATGATCTCGTCGGGGAGGTGGCGCGGTGAGAGCTGTTCGCGGATGGTCTGCTTGATGCGGTTCAGCAGGGCGTCGTCCAGGACGGCCCCGGGGGCCAGGTGGACGAACAGGGGCATCCAGTAGCCGCCGTCGGGCTGTTCGATGCCGATGACGAGGGACTCCCTGATCTCGGGGAGGCGTTCCACGGCTTCGTAGATGTCCGCCGACCCCATGCGGACGCCCTGGCGGTTGAGCGTGGAGTCCGAGCGGCCGTGGATGATCACGGAACCGCGGGAGGTGACGGTGATCCAGTCGCCGTGGCGCCAGGCTCCCGGATACATGGCGAAGTAGCTCTCGTGGTAACGGCTGCCGTCGGGGTCGTTCCAGAAGCGGATCGGCATGGAGGGCATCGGGTTGGTGACGACCAGTTCCCCGACCTCGTCGATGAGGGGCTTGCCGCTGGGGTCCCAGGACTGCAGGTCGGTGCCGAGGCCGGGCGCCTGTAGTTCTCCGATGTACACGGGAAGAGTCGGTACGGCTCCCGCGAAGCAGGAGCACACGTCGGTACCGCCGCTGACGGAGGCGATCCACAGGTCGTCGCGGACCTCGTCGTGCAGCCAGGCGAAGCCGTCCGGTGGCAGCGGCGAGCCGGTGGTGGCCACGCAGTGCACCCTCGTGAGGTCGTAGTCGCGGGCCGGGTGCACGCCCCCCTTGCGGCAGGCCATGACGTACGCGGCGGACGTGCCGAAGAGTGTGGCCCCGGTGCGTTCGGCGACGCGCCACTGGGCGCCGGTGTCGGGGTGGCCGGGGCTGCCGTCGTACAGGACGATCGTGGTGCCCGTCAGCAGGCCGGAGACGAGGAAGTTCCACATCATCCAGCCGGTGGACGTGTACCAGAAGAGGCGGCTTTCGGGGCCGAGGTCGCAGTGCAGGCCGAGCTGCTTGAGGTGCTCGATCAGGATGCCGCCCTGGGACTGGACGATGGCCTTGGGCAGGCCGGTGGTGCCCGAGGAGTACAGCACCCACAGCGGGTGGTCGAAGGGGACCTGCTCGAAGAGGGGCTCGACGTCCGCCGAGGTCAGGGCCGACCATTCCAGGGCGCCTTCGGGGGCGGCGGTGCCGAGGAGCGGGATGTGGACCACGGCTCGCAGGGTGGGCAGTTCGCGGCGGAGTTCGGCGACGGTCTCGCGGCGGTCGTGCTCCTTGCCGCCGTAGCGGTAGCCGTCGACCGTGATCAGGACGACCGGTTCGACCTGCTGGAAGCGGTCCAGGACGCTGCGGGCTCCGAAGTCGGGTGCGCAGGAGGTCCACACACCACCGACGGCGGCCGTGGCGAGGAGGGCGACGACGGCCTCGGGGATGTTGGGCAGGTAGCCGCTGACGCGGTCTCCGGGGCGTACGCCGAGGGCGCGCAGTTCGGCGGCGAGCGAGCCGACCTGGCGGCGCAGCTCGGACCAGGTGACCCGGCGGGGCTCGTGGGTCTCGTCGACGGCCAGCAGGGCGGGGTCGTCGGCTCGGGTGGCTGCCGCGCGCAGGGCGTGTTCGGCGTAGTTCAGGGTCGCCCCGGGGAACCATTCGGCGCCCGGCATGGAACGGTTGCCGAGCACGCGCGCGTAAGGCGTGGAGAACCGTACGTCGAACCACTCCGTGACGGCCTTCCAGAAGGTCTCCAGCTCGTCCACCGACCAGCGGTGCAGCGCTGGGTAGCCGCCGTCGGCAGGTGCTCCGTGGCGTTCGGCCGCCCAGGCCTGGAACCGGGTGATCTGTGCCCGGGCGATGCGGTCGG
Organism: Streptomyces sp. NPDC051104; assembly: GCF_040682835.1. NCBI lineage: Bacteria > Bacillati > Actinomycetota > Actinomycetes > Kitasatosporales > Streptomycetaceae > Streptomyces > Streptomyces sp. NPDC051104. The sequence continues at coordinate 5,988 of NZ_JBFBBS010000020.1, forward strand.
CGTCGGGCTGCCAGAGAGGCGTGGGGTTCGCTGAGGTCATGGGGCGGCTCCCGGACTGTACGCGTCGTGTGCGTGGTCCGCGCACGTGCTGGGGTGTGCGCGTCACGCGGCTGACACGGACGATGCCATGTGATCGACTTCTGCACCAGGGTGTGCCCCACATAGTCGGCATCGCGAAGCTGTGCTCAGAACACAGGTGAACGGCAGTTGAACGGTACCCCTGTACGAGGACGTCAGTGGCAGGGTGAGCAGCATGGACGGTCGTGACCTGGTGCGTTCGGTGAAAGCGGTCGGTTCGGGGGGTGCGGCAGGGGGCCTGCGCACCGTGCGGGCCGCCTGGCGCAGGCGGCGTGCCGACGCCACCGGGTTGCCGCGGCGGGGCGCGGAGCGGGCGCGGGTACCTGGGCCCGTGCGGGACGTGGAGCCCGGGCCGGGCGGGGGCGTCGTACGGTTCGCGCGCACCGAGCTGCGGGTCATGGTCGCCGTGAACGGGGCCGTGTTCTGGGGCTGGGACGGGGTGGCGCCGGAGCCGTCCTACGCCCTCGCGGGCCGCTGCCCCGAGCCGGATCCACGGGCGGTGCTGGAGCCGGACAAGGACGGCGGATTGCGGGTCGTGGCGGAGCGCGTCACGGTCGTGGTGTCGCGGCACGGGGCGATCGAGGTGTGTACGCCCGGTGGCGTGACCCTGCGCCGCGACCTGCCGCCCCGGTGGTGGGAGCCGGCGGGCGGGGGCGGCGCGCGCTGGATGCAGCGGGCGGAAGTGGCCCCCGACGCGCGCTTCTTCGGGCTCGGCGGGCGGGTCGGGGGGCCGCGACTGCGCGACGGGACGTACCGGCTGTGGAACACGGACCCGGGGCGGCCGTTCGGACCCGGCGACGACCCCCTGTACATCACCATGCCGGTCCAGATGGTGGTGGCCGATGCGGGCACGCATCTGGTCTTCCACGACACCTCGTGGGACGGCACGGTGAGGTTGCGCGAGGGTGAGGAGGGTGCCGGCTCCGGGCACGACCGGGCGGGAGCCTGTGAGGTGCGGATGGACGGCGGGCCGCTGCGCTGCTGGGTGATGGTGGGCACCCCCGCGCGCGTGCTGCGCGTCTGGGCATCGCTGACCGGGGTGCCGGCCGTGCCGCCGGCCTGGGCACTGGGGCACCATCACGCGCGGTGGGGCTTCGGCAGCGAGCAGGAGGTGCGCCGGATCGTCGCCGGCTACGCGGAGCACGGCCTTCCGCTCGATGCCGTCCATCTCGACATCGATCACCTCGACGGCCACCGGGTGTTCTCGGTCGACCGGGACCGCTTCCCGAAGCTGCCGGTGCTCGCCGAGGATCTGCGCCGGGACGGGATCCGCCTGGTGTCGATCGTCGACCCCGCGGTCAAGGACGAGCCGGGCGATCCCGTGTACGACAGCGGGCGCGCGAAGGACGCGTTCGTGCGGGACGCGTCGGGGCGGCCGGTGGTGGGGGTCGCGTGGCCCGGTGAGACCGTCTACCCCGACTTCACGCACGCGCGCGTGCGTGAGTGGTGGGGCGGGCTCTACGAGGAGCGCCTCACCCAGGGCTTCGCGGGGTTCTGGCACGACATGAACGAGCCGGTGTCGTTCACGGCCTTCGGGGAGAACACCCTGCCGCGCTCGGCCCGGCACGCGCTGGAGGGCCTTGGCGGCGACCACCGGGAGGCCCACAACGTGTACGCCCTGTGCATGGCGCGGGCCGCTTACGAGGGGCTGCGCGGCCTCGTCCCCGATCAGCGGCCGTTCCTCTTCTCGCGCTCCGGGTGGGCCGGCATGCAGCGCTACGGCGGGACCTGGTCCGGGGACGTGGCCACGGGCTGGCCGGGGCTGCGCGCCTCGCTGTCGCTGGTGATGGGACTCGGGCTGTGCGGTGTGCCGTACTCCGGGCCGGACGTCGGCGGCTTCGACGGGAGTCCGTCGCCGGAGCTGTATCTGCGCTGGTTCCAGCTCGCCTCCTACTTGCCGCTGTTCCGCACACACGCCGGTCCCCGCGCCGGGCGGGAGCCCTGGGAGTTCGGCGACGACGTTCTGGAGCACGCGCGCGGGGCGCTCGCCGAGCGACGGCGGCTGCTGCCGTACTTCGTCACCCTGGCGCATCTGGCGCGCCGCACGGGTGTGCCCTATGTGCGGCCCCTGTGGTGGGGCGCGCCCGAGGACAGGGCGCTGAGGGACTGCGAGGACGCCTTCCTGCTCGGCGACAGCCTCCTGGTGGCACCGGTGCTGGAGGCCGGCGCGGTCCGGCGGACGGTGCTGCTGCCGCCCGGCCGCTGGTACGACACGGTGAGCGAGGCGGTGTACGAAGGGCCGGGCCACGTGGTGGTCGACGCGCCCCTGGGGCGGATCCCGGTGTTCGCGCGAGCGGGCGCCGTCCTGCCCGTACGGGGTGCCGACGGGGACCTGGAGCTGGAGGTCTGGGCTCCCGCGCGGGGGCGGTCCGGGGGCGGGACGGTGGTGCCGGACGCGGGCGACGGCTGGGAGGAGCCGGAGATCGAGCGCTATGTGACGCGGTGGAAGGGGCGCCGGGTGGTGGTCCGGCGGGAGACGGACGAAGGCCGCAGCGATCCCGCGTATCCGGTGCGGGTACGGGGCCTGGACCACGCGTGACCCGGTTCGGGACGCGCGCGAGGCTGTGCTGCGCGCGTCCCGCGTGAGCTCACACGTAGCGGCCCTCGAACCACCCCTGCACTGCCAGCGTGTGCAGGGGGAAGGCGAGTTCGGCGGGTCGGCGCAGGAGCTGCCAGCCCTCCGTCTCGTCCGTGCCGGCTGGTGGCGGCAGGTCCGCGGCCGGACGCTCCGGGAGAAGCCCGAACAGCAGCAGGTGGCCGTCGGGCGAGCTCATCGCGTCGACGAGCCGCACATCGCGGGCGGCGGCGCCGATGCCGGTCTCCTCCTCCAGCTCCCGGACGACGGCGTGCCTCCAGTCCTCCCGGTGGTCGATGAACCCTCCGGGCAGGGCGACGCCCCCGCGCGCGGGCGGGATGGTCCGGGTGATGACCACGAGGGACGTGCCCTTGGTGTCGTACACGGGCTGGAGGGCGACCGCGACGGGCAGCGGGTTGCGGTAGGCCACCGTGCCGCAGGCGGCGCAGGTGCGGGGCCAGCCGGAGATGCCCTCTCCGTAGGGCGCTCCGCAGCTCGAACAGTGGGAATCCGGCGCGGAGTCGACGGCGGACGGGATCGGGGATTCGGACACTGGCGGACTGTATCCGATCATCTGTGCGGCGTCTTCCGGGGGCGGCTCAAGGGGAGGACGTCAGCGACTTCATGGACACGGGGAAGTCGAAGTAGGTGTCCGGGTAGGGCTCCGGCTTGAAGGTGTAGTGCCACCACTCCTCGGCGAGGTTGACGAAGCCGAGGCCCTCGAGGGTGCGCTTCAGGAGCTGCCTGTTGGCGCGCTGCTCGCCGACGATCCGGGGGTCGTCCGTGTGGGCCAGTGTGTCGAAGCAGTCGAATCCCGTGCCCATGTCGACGGAGTTGTCGGGAAAGCGCTCGGCCTTCGGCGCGTAGCACGGCACGAGCGGCCGGCCGGGGACGTAGGGACGGGTCGGCCTGGCGGGCAGACGGACGATCGTCAGGTCCATGGTGGATCCGCGGCTGTGCCCGGACTTCTCCGCGATGTAACCGTCCGCGAACAGGCGGTTCTTGTCGACCCGCGGATAGAACTCGCCCTTCATCCTCTGGTCGTCGAGGTCCTTCGCCCAGCGCACGAAGTGGTCGACGGCGCGTTGCGGCCGGTAGCAGTCGTAGACCTTGAGCGTGTAGCCCTCGCGCACCAGCTTGGTCTGTGCCTTGTGGAGCGCTTCGGCGGCCGGGCGGGTGAGGATGCACAGGGGCTGTTGGTAGCCGTCGATGCGCTGGCCGACGAAGTTGTGCGGGGTGAAGTACCGGATCTCCTCGAGGATCGTCGGGTCCACGGATCTCAGCGCGACGAAGTCCGAGGGCGCCTTGGGCTGCGGCGCGGCCGGAGCGGTGGTCGATGCGGAGACGACGGCGAGGAGTGCGGCGAGCGCGGTGGCCAGGCTTCGTAGGACGACCGAGAAACATGTCATGTCCCTTGCATTTATCAGTCGAGGTTCGGCGGGGGAAGGACGCCTGTGCCGTTCTGCGGCGACTCTGCCGATTTCCCGGAGCACGTGGCAGGCTCCTGACGTTCCGTCAGGTCAGTGCTAGCGAGGGCCATGTCGCGCATCCGCACCCCCGTGATGGCCGGATGGTTCACGGGACGACGTGGGGGTGCTCGGCGCGGGCATGCACCCGTGGGGCAAAGGGGGACGGGGCTTCGTGGCGTACGGGACAGTGGCCGCGCGGGCGGCGCTCACCGACGCGGGGGTCCACTGGCGGGCCGTCGGCTCGATCGTGGGTGCGGACACCGTGCGGGGTGGTTATCCCGGGTACGTGGCGGGGGCGACGTTCGCCAAGGCGCTCGGTTGGCAGGGGGCGCGGGTGACGAGCGTGTACGCGGCGTGCGCCTCGGGGGCGCAGGCCGCCGACACCGCACGGGCTCAGATCCTTTGCGGACTCGCGGACGTGGTGCCGGTGGTCGGCGCCGACTCGGCCCCCAAGGGGTTCTTCCGCCCCGCGGACGGTGACCGGCCCGACGATCCGGACTGGCTGCGGTTCCGGATCCTCGGGGCGACCAACCCGGCGTACTTCGGTCTGTACGCCCGCCGCCGGATGGCCGTACACGGGGACACGTCGACGACTTCGCGCGCGTCAAGGTGAAGAACGCGGCCATGGGAGCAACCAATCCCAACGCCCGGTACCGCAAGCGGGTCACCGCCGATGAGGTCGCCGCCTCGGCGGTGGTGGCCGACCCGCTGCGACTCCTCGACATCGGCGCGACCTCGGACGGCGGGGCGGCGCTCGTCCTGTCGAGCATGGAGTTCGCGCACCGGCACGGAGCGGCGCGGCCGGTGCGGATCCGGGCGGTGTCCACGGTGACGCCGCGCTATCCGCAGACCGTGCTGGACCTGCCCGACATCGCCACGGACTCGGCTGTGGCGGTCGAGCCGGCATCCAAGACGTACCGCGCGTCGATCGCGCGAGCCGCCTACGAGGAGGCGGGGATCGGGCCCGAGGACCTCTCCCTCGCCGAGGTCTACGACCTGTCCACGGCCCTGGAACTGCAGTGGTACGAAGACCTGGGCCTGTGCCCGCGGGGCGAGGGCGCCAAGCTGCTGGGAGAGGGCGCCACGGCCCTCGGCGGGCGCATACCCGTCGACGTGAGCGGCGGTCTGGCGTCCTTCGGTGAGGCCGTCCCGGCGCAGGCGATCGCCCAGGTGTGCGAGCTGACCTGGCAGTTGCGGGTGAGGCGGGAGACCGCCAGGTGGCGGGGGCACGAATCGGGGTCACCGCGAACCAGGGGCTGTTCGGGGAATGCTGTGTGAACAGGTCATGAACTGGGCCTCGGCGGGCGCCGACGACGCCATCATGCTCCCGTGCCCTCCTGGACGGACAGCATCCGCTTCGCCTTCCAGCCGGTGGTCAATCTGACGACCGGAGGGGTGGCGGCACTGGAGATTCTCGCGCGCCCGGAGACCGGCGATGTCCTCGCGCAGGCCCGCCGGGACCCTGAACTCGACGGCGGTCTGGCCGCCTTGGCGGTCGGCGCGGCGGCGCGGAAGGAGACCCTCCTGCCGCTGCACGTCAACGTGTTCGCGGCCACGCTCGCCGATCTCGGCGGCCTCACCGCCCTGCGGCAGGCCGTGCGCCAGGCGGGGCGGCTGCCGTGGGAGGTGACGGTCGACGTCGGTCCGCCGTACACGCACGTGCCGCACCGGGCCCTGTTGGACGCCGTGGGCGCGCTGCGCGGCGAGGGTTTCCGGATCTGCGCGGACGGAGTCGGCGACGGCGACGCACCGCTGCGCCTGCTGGCGGACATGGCGCCGGATCTCATGAAGCTCGACGCGTCCCTGCTGACACGGCCGGCCGCGGTGCGGGCCATGCGGACGCTGTGTGAGCAGCTGGGCGCGCTGCTGTCGGTCGAAGGTGTGGAGACCGAGACGCAGTGTGCGGCGGTACGGGCGGCGGGCGCGCAGTTGGCACAGGGTGATCTGTTCGCGCCGCCGTCCCGGCGGCCCGCCGTGGACGTATACGTTCCGGTGACGGTCCCTTCCGTGCCGGCGACCCCGCGTACCGGGCCGTCGGTGCGGCAGTTCCTGCGGCCCGCCGCGCTGCTACCCGCGACGGCCTCGGCGGGTCAGGTGCGGGCGCTGCTCACCGGGTCACCGGAGGTGTCCGGTGTGCTGCTGGTGGACCGGGCCGGGGTGCCGGTGCGATCGGTGCACCGTTCGCGGTTCCTGCTGCCGATGTCGGGGCGGTACGGGCATGCGCTGTACGCCGACCGGCCCGCCGCGAAGCTGGGTGATCCGCCGCGCACGGTCGGCATCGGCGCCACGGCCTGGGAGGTGCTCGACGTGGTCGCGGACGGCGAGCGGGACCGCACCTCGGACGACGTTGCGGCGGTCGACCGCCAGGGGCGGTGTGTGGGCGTCGTACGCCTCGCGGACCTCGTACGGGCGCTGGCCGAGAGCCGGGTCGAGGAGGCGGCGGGGCTCAATCCGCTGACCCGGCTGCCCGGGTCGGACGCGATCACCGGTGAGGTGGACCGGCGGATCGCGGACGGACGAGTGTTCGCGCTGAGCTGGCTGGACGTCGACCACTTCAAGCAGGTCAACGACGGGGCGGGGTTCGCCGCCGGTGACGAGCTCATCCGTGCGGTCGGGCGGGCGTTGCAGGGCGCGGCGTCGGGAAGCACCCGGGTGGGGCACATCGGCGGGGACGACTTCCTGGTGCTGGCCGATCCGGAGAGGCTGGATCCGCTGGCGGCGTCGGTGCTGGACGCCCCTTGGTCGGCGGGCGGGCGCACGGTCACGCTGTCGCTGGCCACGGTCCTGTGCGCGCCCGGCAGCGTGACCGACCACCGTCAGGCGGCGGCGTGTCTGGCCCCCCTCAAGCAGGCGGCGAAGGCGCTGAGCGGCGCCAGTTGGGTCCTGGGCCGGGCCGGTCTACCCGGCCACGAGATCCGCCGCGGCTCGCTTCCGGCTCCGGCCCCGGCGGGCGTCCCGGGCGGCCGCTGACACCAGGCCGCGCCCGCCTGCTCTCCCCGATCCTGCGGATGCCTGCCCACCGTTTACGTCGCCTGCCTTGACGCTCCGTGGGTGCGGGAGAAAACTTCCGGATGTCAGTCGGCATCGCCGCATTCGGGCGTCTTCAGGTCATGCGACCCGAGGCCCACACCGGCACCAACGGGTTGTCCCCCACGGGCGGTTCCGCTGCACAGGCACGCTCGTCGCGGACGCCGGGCGGGGTTCGGGACGCTCCCTGCCTTCGGCTGAAGTCGCCAAGGGAAACGCAACCCTGCACGGAGGACCGACACGGGGTCGGACGGACCCCGGGCGAGGGCCTAGGAGCCGCCATGACGCATGCAAGCATTTTCGTCGGCGAGTTGATCGGCACGGCCGTACTCATCCTGTTCGGCGCGGGAGTCTGCGCCGCCGTCACCCTGCACTACTCCAAGGCCAAGGGCGCGGGCTGGGTCGTCATCGCCTTCGGCTGGGGCTTCGGCGTCCTCGCCGGCGCCTACACCGCCGCCCCCAAGTCCGGCGGACACCTCAACCCGGCGGTGACCATCGGCCTCGCCATCGCCGGCATCACCAAGTGGGAGGACGTCCCGTACTACCTGCTGGGCCAGATGGCGGGCGCGATCCTCGGCGCCGTGCTGACCTGGCTCGTCTACTTCGCCCAGTTCCAGGCGAACGCCGAGGAGGACAGGGCCCAGCCCACGCTCGGGATCTACTCCACCGCCCCGGAGATCCGCAATCCGGTCGCCAACCTGATCACCGAGATCATCGCGACCGTGGGTCTGGTGCTGCCCATCCTGTTCTTCGGCAAGAACCTCGGAACCGGTATCGGCATCATCCCCGGCACGACGGCGTACGGCTCGGGCATCGGCATCCTGCTCGTCTCCCTGCTCGTCGTCGGCATCGGCCTCTCCCTCGGCGGGCCCACCGGATACGCGATCAATCCCGCCCGGGACCTCGGCCCGCGCATCACCCACGCCCTGCTGCCGATCCCCAACAAGGGCGGGTCGGACTGGGGCTACGCCTGGATACCGGTGGTAGGACCGCTGATCGGCGGTGCGCTGTCGGCCCTTGTGTACAAAGCAGCCTTCTGACCCTTTGACGAAGGGGACGTCATGACGGACCACGACCGCAAGTACGTCGCCGCTATCGACCAGGGCACCACATCCAGCCGCTGCATCGTCTTCGACCACAGCGGCGGGATCGTCGCCGTGGACCAGCGCGAACACCGCCAGATCTTCCCCAAGCCGGGCTGGGTGGAGCACGACGCCACGGAGATCTGGTCCAAGGTGCAGGCGGTGGTCGCGGGGGCGATCGCCAAGGCCGGGCTGCGCGCCGACCAGATAGCCGCGCTCGGCATCACCAACCAGCGCGAGACCACGGTCCTGTGGGACCGCGCCACGGGCAAGCCAGTGCACAACGCGATCGTCTGGCAGGACACCCGGACGGCCGCGCTGTGCAACGAACTCGGCGGCCCCGACGGGCAGGACCGTTTCCGCGAGCAGACCGGGCTACCGCTAGCGAGTTACTTCTCCGGACCCAAGGCGACCTGGCTGCTGGACAACGTGCCCGGGCTCAGGGCACGAGCCGACCGCGGCGAGATCGCGTTCGGCACCATCGACTCCTGGCTGATCTGGAACCTGACCGGCGGCACGGACGGCGGACGGCACGTCACCGACGTCACCAACGCGGGGCGCACGATGCTGATGAACCTTCAGACGCTCCAGTGGGATCCCTCCATCCTGTCCGCCATGAACGTCCCGGAGGCGATCCTGCCGGAGATCAGGTCCTCCTCCGAGGTGTACGGGACCGCTGTCGGCCAACTCGCGGGCGTCCCCGTCGCCTCCGCGCTGGGCGACCAGCAGGCGGCGGTGTTCGGGCAGGCCTGCTACGACGTGGGGACGGCGAAGAACACCTACGGCACGGGCAGCTTCCTGCTGCTCAACACCGGCAACCGGCCGGTGCCGTCGAAGAACGGGCTGCTGACGACCATGGGCTACAAGATCGGTGACGAAGCGCCGGTCTACTGCCTGGAGGGGTCGATCGCGATCACCGGCGCGCTGGTGCAGTGGTTCCGCGACCAGCTCGGCATCATCCGCACCGCGGACGAGATCGAGACGCTGGCGGCGAGCGTCGACGACAACGGGGGGGCGTACATCGTGCCCGCCTTCTCCGGCCTGTTCGCCCCCTACTGGCGCTCCGACGCGCGCGGGGTGGTCACCGGGCTGACCCGCTACGTCACCAAGGCACACCTGGCGCGGGCGGTGCTGGAGGCGACGAGCTGGCAGACGCGTGAGGTCGTGGACGCCATGTACCAGGACTCCGGGGTGCCGATCACCACCCTGAAGGTCGACGGCGGCATGACGAAGAACAACCTGCTGATGCAGCACCAGGCGGATGTGCTCGGCGTGCCGGTGATCCGGCCGAAGGTCTCCGAGACGACCTGCCTGGGCGCCGCGTACGCGGCCGGCCTCGCGACCGGGGTGTGGAACGACCTCGACGAGCTCAAGTCGCACTGGCAGAAGGACGTCGAGTGGACGCCCGCCATGGAGGCGTCGGTCCGCGACCGGGAGTACCGCAACTGGCGCAAGGCCGTGGAGAAGAGCTTCGGCTGGCAGGAGGACGAGGCGGACTGACCCGCGCGTCAACGCGCGCGTGCGTCTCGCATGAGCCACGCGTGCGTGCGTGCCGCCTGAGCCACGCGCGCGTGCGCTACGGCGGCTCGTACCCCGGTCGGCGGGGGTACGGGCCGCCCCTGCGTGTCCGCGGGATCAGGTGGCAACGCTCGCGCGGCCGTCGGCCGTGTGCGTGCCGGCGTGCCGGACGACCTCGATCAGCACCTCCTTGACGGACTCCCGCTCGCGGGCGTCACAGAGGACGACCGGTACGTCGTCGTCAAGGTCGAGGGCCTGCCGTATGTCCCCGGCGGGGTGGCGGACAGCGCCGTCGAAGCAGTTGACGGCGACGGCGAACGGGATGGACCGGCGCTCGAAGTAGTCGACCGCGGCGAAGCAGTCCTCCAGGCGGCGGGTGTCGACGAGGACGACGGCGCCCAGGGCACCGGTGGCCAGTTCGTCCCACAGGAACCAGAAGCGGTCCTGGCCGGGCGTCCCGAACAGGTAGAGCACCAGGTCCTCGCGGAGGGTGATGCGGCCGAAGTCCATGGCGACGGTGGTGGTGTGCTTGCCCTTCACCCCACGGGTGTCGTCCACCGGGCGGCCCGCCTCGGTGAGCACCTCCTCGGTGCGCAGCGGCCTGATCTCGCTGACCGCGCCGACGAGGGTCGTCTTGCCCACGCCGAAACCGCCGGCCACGAGGATCTTGAGCGTGACGGGCTCGACCGGAAGCTTGCCGCGCTCACTGCGCCCGAGGACCATCGTTCTCTTCTCCTGCTCGACGGGGATCGGACGGCGGCGGTCCGTAACCTCCGCCGCCGGGGGTTTCGATGACGAGTACGTCGTCCGGGCCGACGTCTGCCGCATCACTGCCCGCGAGGCGCACCACGGTCCCGTCCGCGCGCTCCACCCGGTTGGCGCCGAGTGTTCCGGGCCTGCCGCCCGCCATGCCGTAGGGCGGGATCCTGCGGTGCTGGGAGAGCGTGGAGACGGTCATGGACTCCCGGAAGCGGATACGGCGCACGGCACCGTCCCCGCCGCGCCACCGTCCGGCGCCGCCGCTGCCGCGGCGCACCGCGAACTCCTCGAGCAGGACCGGCAGCCGCCACTCGAGGACCTCCGGGTCCGTCAGGCGCGAGTTGGTCATGTGGGTCTGCACCGCGGGCGCGCCCGGGAAGCCGTCACCGGCGCCGGATCCGGAGGCCACCGTCTCGTAGTACTGGTACCGGTCGTTGCCGAAGGAGACGTTGTTCATGGTGCCGGAGCCCTCGGCCTGCACCCCTAGCGCGGCGTACAGGGCACCGGTGATGGCCTGGGAGGTCTCGACGTTCCCGGCGACGACGGCGGCCGGGTACCGGGGGGCCAGCAGGCAGCCGGGCGGGACGATGATGTCGAGGGGCCGCAGACAGCCGTCGTTGAGGGGGATGTCGTCGGCGATCAGAGTCCGGAAGACGTACAGGACGGCGGCATTCACCACCGACAACGGCGCGTTGAAGTTGGTCGGGAGTTGCGCGGACGTGCCGGTGAAGTCGATGGCCGCGCAGCGGTTCTCGCGGTCCACGCGGATCCGGACGCGGATGACGGCGCCGGAGTCGGTCTCGTAGGCGTACTCGCCGTCGTCCAGGGCGTCGATGACGCGGCGCACGGCCTCCTCGGCGTTGTCCTGGACGTGCTTCATGTACGCCTGCACCACGTCGAGCCCGAAGTCCTCGATCATACGGCCGACTTCGTCGACGCCTTTGCGGTTGGCGGCGATCTGGGCACGCAGGTCGGCGAGGTTGGTCTTCGGGTTGCGTGACGGGTGGCGCGCCCCGGTCAGCAGACGGAGCGTCTCCTCTTCGCGGAAGCGGCCGCCCTCGGCGAGCAGCCAGTTGTCGAAGAGGACGCCTTCCTCCTCGATGGTGCGGCTGCGCGCGGGCATGGAGCCGGGCGCGATGCCGCCGATCTCCGCGTGGTGACCGCGGGAGGCGACGTGGAAGAGGATCCGGTCACCGTCCGTGTCGAAGACGGGCGTGATGACGGTGATGTCGGGCAGGTGGGTGCCGCCGTGGTAGGGGTCGTTGACGGCGTAGGTGTCGCCGGGGCGCATGCTGTCGCCGCGTCGGTGGATGACCTCCTTGACGCTGGTGCCCATCGAGCCGAGGTGCACGGGGATGTGCGGGGCGTTGGCGACCAGGTTGCCCTCGGGGTCGAAGAGGGCGCAGGAGAAGTCCAGGCGTTCCTTGATGTTGACGGACTGGGCGGTGGACTCGAGGCGGGCGCCCATCTGTTCGGCGATCGACATGAACAGGTTGTTGAAGACCTCTAGCAGGACCGGATCCACTTCTGTGTCCGAGCGGGAACTCTCCGTAATCGCCACGCGTTCCATGACCAGATGCCCGTCGTCGCGGGGCACGGCACGCCAGCCGTCGTCGACGACGGTCGTCGCACTGGCCTCGGTGATGATCCCCGGGCCGGTGACGGCTTCGCCGGGCGGCAGATGCTCCCGGCGGTGGAGAGGTACGTCGCGCCATGCGCCGCCCGTGTGGAGGCGGACGGTCTCGGGCGCGGCGCAGTGGCCTTCGTACGGGGCGAGGGCGGAGAGATCGGGGGGTTCGGTGACGCCGGTGGCTTCCACGGAGAGGGCTTCGACGACGATCGGGCGGTCGAGCGTGAAGGAGTACGTGGCGCGATGACGTTCTTCGAAGGCGTGCCGCATCGTGCCGGCTCCGGTCAACTCGACGGTGAGCGCGGTGTCGGTGCCGTCGTAGCGCAGTTGGGCACGGCGGGTGACCCGGATGCGGTCCTCGGGCAGGTGCTCGGCGAGGAGTTCGGCGCGGGCGGCGCTCTCGAGGTCGTCGGCGGTCTTCAGGACGCCGGGCATCGAGGCGGGCTCCAGGGGTGCCTCGACGGACTGTTCGCGCATCGCGGTGGTGTCGGCGAGACCGATGCCGAGCGCGGAGAGCACTCCCGCCATGGGCGGTACGAGGACGGTGCGGATGCCCAGGGAGTCGGCGACCAGGCACGCGTGCTGGCCGCCTGCCCCGCCGAAAGTGGTGAGCGCGTAGCGGGTGACGTCGTGGCCCTTCTGCACCGAGATCCGCTTGACGGCGCCCGCGATGTTGGCGACGGCGATCTGCAGGTAGCCCTCGGCGACCTGCTCGGGAGTGCGGTCGTCCCCGGTCCGCTCGCGGATGTCGCGGGCGAGGGCGGCGAAGCGCTCGCGGACGAGCGCGTCGTCCAGGGGCTGGTCTCCGTCGGGGCCGAACACGCGCGGGAAGTGGGCGGGCTGGATGCGCCCGAGCATCACGTTGGCGTCGGTGACGGTCAGAGGGCCGCCGCCGCGGTAGCAGACGGGTCCTGGGTCCGCGCCCGCCGAGTCCGGCCCTACTCGGTAGCGGGCGCCGTCGAAGTGGAGGATCGAGCCGCCGCCCGCCGCGACCGTGTGGATGTCGAGCATGGGGGCCCGCAGCCGCACTCCGGCGATCCGCGTGGTGAAGACGCGTTCGTACTCGCCGGCGAAGTGCGCGACGTCCGTGGAGGTGCCGCCCATGTCGAAGCCGATGACACGGTCGTGACCGGCGAGCTGCGACATCCGGGCCATGCCGACGATGCCGCCCGCGGGCCCGGACAGGATGGCGTCCTTGCCTCGGAACTGTCCGGCCTCCGCCAGCCCGCCGTTGGACTGCATGAACATCAGCCGCACGCCCCGCAGTTCGTCGGCGACGTGCTGGACGTAGCGGCGCAGGACGGGCGAGAGGTAGGCGTCGACGACGGTCGTGTCGCCGCGCGGTACCAGTTTCATCAGGGGGCTGACCTCGCTGGACAGCGAGATCTGCGGGAAGCCGGTGCGGGCGGCGAGCTCGCCGATGGCCCGCTCGTGGGCGGGGTGCAGATGGCTGTGCATGCAGACCACGGCGATCGCGCGGATCCCGTCGCCGTACGCCTCCCGCAGCGGTCCGGCGAGGGCGTCCAGGTCGGGGGCGCGCAGGACGGTGCCGTCGGCGGTGATGCGTTCGTCGACCTCCACGACCCGCTCGTACAGCAGCTCGGGCAACTCGATCGCGCGGGCGAAGATGTGCGGGCGGTTCTGGTAGGCGATGCGCAGGGCGTCGCGGAAGCCGCGGGTGATGACGAGGAGGGTGCGTTCGCCCTTGCGTTCCAGCAGGGCGTTGGTGGCGACGGTGGTGCCCATGCGGACGGCGTCGACGGGGCCGCCGTCCTCGAGGAGTGCGCGTACGCCCGCGACGGCGGCGTCCGCGTACCGGTGGGGGTTGTCCGACAGCAGCTTGTGGGTGAGCAGCCGGCCGTCCGGGCGGCGCGCGACGACATCGGTGAAGGTGCCGCCGCGGTCGACCCAGAACTGCCAGCCCGTGGTCACGTCCGTCTCTCCGATCGCGCTGCTCGGAACCCTGCCCGCAGGTCGGTGATCGGCACGCTGCGGTGGGTGGCCGACGATCACTTGGATCATATCGGGACGGGGGTTGCGGCGCCGGTCCGCGCGCGGGAGGGCACGTCGGCGCCGCCCGCGGGGGTGTGCGCGCGCTCGGCCGGAGCGCGCGGCACCCCCGGCTCACAAGGCTCGCAGGCCGTTGATCACATCGCGCAGGATGCTCTCGTCCACCAGCTCGGCGGGCGGTACGGGACGGGTGACATGGACCAGTTCCTCGTCCACCAGGTCCCCGACGAGCACCCGCACCACGCCGACGGGCAGATCGAGCTCGGCGGCGAGCTCGGCGACCGACTGGGGAGTGTCACGGCACCGTTCGACGATGTCCACGTGCTCCGGGGACAGCGACGGGTCCCCCTCGGGATCGTTCACGTGCGGCTCGGTGACGACCACCGCGATCAGGTCGAGGCGGTGCTGCACCTCGTGGCTGGTGCGGCCGCGCGTCATGGCGTACGGACGGACGACCGGTCCGGCCTCGTCGTCGAACCAGTGGCTGCTTCCCTGACCGTCTCGGCTCATGCCGTCCCACTACCCGCCCGCGGGCAGATCGGTGCGCGGAGCAGACCCCAGATGTGTACCGACCCGTTTGACGAGAAGGGTCATCTCGTAGGCCACCTGCCCGACGTCGGCGTCGGCGTCCGACAGGACGGCGAGGCAGCTGCCGTCGCCGGCGGCGGTGACGAACAGGAAGGCCTCGTCCAGTTCGACGATGGTCTGGCGGACCCCGCCGGCGTCGAAGTGGCGGCCGACGCCCTTGGCGAGGCTGTGGAATCCGGAGGCGACCGCTGCCAGGTGTTCGCTGTCCTCCCGGCTCAGCTCCTTGGAGACCCCTGTGGGCAGACCGTCGCTGGAGAGCACGAGCGCCTTGCGGATGCTGGCGACGCGCTCCACCAGGTCGTCGAGGAGCCAGTTCAGCTCCCCCGACGCCTTGTTGGTCGCGGTGGGCCCTGCGGCCTTCGGTGCGGTCATCGACCGTCTCCCTTTGTCGTTCCTCGTGCTGAGCCGTCCTGGGCCTCGTCGCCCGCGGCGTTCTCCTCGCGGCCGCGCTGCCAGCCCCGCTGGAGCGAGGAGAAACGGCTGCGAACCTCGTCGGCGTCGCGCTCGGCGCGCCCCGCCCGGTCGGCGGCGCCCGACTGCTCGCGTTCGGCGCGCCGGCCGGGCCCGTCCTTCAACTGCGGGGCGAGGCTGGCCTGCCGCACCCTGCGGGGCAGCGGGCCCGCGTCCGCCCCTCCGGCCCCCCCGTCCCGGTTGGCCATGGTCCCCTCCGGGCCGGACGGGGGCCCGGTGCGGCGCCGCTGGGGCAGGGCAGGCACCTCGGTGCGATCATCGTACGAACGTACGGCGTCGGCCTTGGGTTCCCCGGAGCGGCCGGACGGCCGACGGTCTTCCCGGAGCCCCGTCACGCCGCGGTCGGGCGCGCTCTGCTCCTCGTCGGCCGCGGACCGCCGCGGTCCCTGTCCGGTCACCGGGCGGCCGTGGGAGCTGACCAGCTTGGGGGCGCGGCGGCGCGGCAGCGGGACCGGGGCGCCCGGGTGGTCGGTGTCGCCGGGGCGGGCAGCCTCGCGCCGTGTGTCGCGTGCCTGCCGGTGTTGCTCGCGCGGGGTGTCCGCGAGGGGGCGGCGGGGGCGGAAGACGCCAGGTTCGTCGTCCTGGTCCTCGAGGGCGCCCGAGAAGTCGTCGATGGCGTCCAGGTCGATGGGGGCTTCGAGCTCGACGGGGCCGTCCAGGATCGACGCGGGGATACCCGGGAGCCTGACGGGAGCGTGGGGCAGTGCCCAGGCGCGGTCCTTGCGGGTGCCGGACGACGTGTCGGGCAGGGCGCGGTCGAGGCGGAAGCCGATGCCGTTGGTGTCCGGGACGTCGTCGGTGAGGAGTGTGTCGGGAATGAGGACGACGGCCGTGGTGCCGCCGTACGGGGACGGCTGGAGGGAGACGCGGACGCTCTGCCGCCGGGCCAGACGGCTGACCACGAAGAGGCCGAGCCGGTCGGTGTCGGAGAGCTCGAATTCCGGCGTTTCGGCCAGCCGCAGGTTGGCGTCCATGAGCGCCTCGGCGGTCATGCCGAGACCGCGGTCGTGGATCTCCAGGGTGAAGCCGTTGGCGACACGCTCGCCGACGACCTGCACGGCGGTGTGCGGCGGCGAGAACACCGTGGCGTTCTCCAGAAGCTCGGCCACCAGGTGGGTGAGGTCGGCGACGGCGGGCCCGGTTACGGCGACGCGGGGCAGCCGGCGCACCTCGATGCGTTCGTAGTCCTCGACCTCGGCGACGGCGGCGCGGACCACGTCCATGAGCTGGATGGGCTTGCGCCACTGCCGGGAGGGGGCGGCGCCGGAGAGGATGACGAGGCCCTCGGCGTGGCGGCGCATGCGCGTGGTGAGGTGGTCGAGGCGGAACAGGTCGGCGAGTTCCTCGGTGTCGTCCGTCCTGCGCTCCATGGCGTCGAGCAGGGTGAGCTGCTTGTGCAGCAGGACCTGGCTGCGGCGGGCGAGGTTGACGAAGACCTCGGAGACACCGGCGCGCAGCTCGGCCTGCTTGACGGCGGCCTCCACGGCGGCGCGCTGCAGGGTGTTCAGGGCCTGGCCGACCTCGCCGATCTCGTTCTTGTCGTACTCCAGGCGGGGCACCTCGGTCTCGACGTCGACCTGTTCGCCCGCCGAGAGACGGCGCATGACGCTGGGCAGCCGCACCCCGGACGCCTCGTGGGCCTCCAGGCGCAGCCGGCGCAGGTCACGGATGAGGGCGCGGCCGATCCGGACGGACATGACCAGGGAGACCAGCAGGGCGATGAGGCCCAGGACACCGGGGATGGCCGCTTTGATGACGACGTCGACGGCGAGGGGGCGGACGCGGTCGTGATAGCGGTCGTCGGCCTGCGTGCTCATCCGGTCCAGCCGGTCCAGGACTTGGCCGGCGGCCTCGTCCCAGCTCTTGGCGGTGACGCCGTGCGGGGTGCCGGGAGCGGCGCCGACGACGGCCTTTTCAGCCACGCGCAGCGGCGCGGTGCCGGCGTTCTTCCAGTAGCGCTGGAAGCGTTGACTCTCCGAGGCCGGCAGCAGCGGCAGGCTGACGTCGTACATCACGGAGCGCTGGGTGACGAGGACGGAGACGTCGTGGATGTCATCGCGGGTGAGCCGGCCGGCGACGAGTGCGGAACCGAGGAGGGCGTCCTCGCGGGAGAGCAGTTCGCGGGCGCGGAAGACGTTGACCAGAGCGCGGCCCTGTTTGTCCATCTCCACGTTGTCGAGGAGGTGGAGATTGGCCAGCAGCGTGAAGCAGGGGTCGACGAGACGGTTGTAGAGGTCGAGGGCCTGGGAGCGGTTGACGGTCCCGTCCTCGACGCTGCGGCGCAGCGACGCCATGCCGTCCAGGGCGTCCAGGATGGAGGCGAGGCGCTCGGCGGTGCCCTGCCCCATGTCCTCGTGCAGGTCCTCGTCCTTGCTGTTGCGGCGGAGCTTGGCCACCATCTCGTCGGTGGCGGCGCGGCTGCGACGGAGCGCGGCGAGGGAGTCGGAGGCGCGCGGGTCGGCGAGATACACGAGGGTCTGGCGGCGCTCCTGCTGCAGGACGCGGACGGTGTCCTCGGTGGGGTAGCCGACCTCTTCGACGATGTGGGACACGTTGAACAGCGACTGGGCCTCACGGCCGGTGAGGACCGTGGCGAAGGCCCAGATGGCGGTCAAGGACAGCAGCGGCACGAGAAGCAGCGCCACGATCTTCCGGCGGATCGACTTCCCGCGAAAGCGCATGGCCTCCCCCAGCTCGACCCCCTCGGTCCCGGGGGTACACATGTGCGTCAACAAACGGCGTGAGCCTACTACCGACCCACGGGTATCTCGAAGGAGCGAGCGGGCGCGCCGCCCGCGGAAGGCGGGCAGCAGGTGGGCAGTTGTCCTGCCATTACGGCGCATCGCCTCCCCGCGACATGCACGCGGTGCGGCGGGGTATCCGGCCGGGAATTGGGGGCTCCTTGGCCGGAATTTTTCGTTCGCTGGGAATCTTCACGGAACGACGATCGTCTTCCTGTAGGGGAATTGGGGGCGGAATCGGCCACAGGCGCCGCATGCCGCACTCGGGCGGCGTAAAACAGCGCAAGCCGGGCAGCCACTGAGGAGTCGGTGTCGGGTGACACCGGGACGAGTGGTCTGCGGGCGGTGGGGAGTGACGGGTTGATGGACACGGCGGAGCGGCGCGGGGCACCCGGGACGGGCGCCGCGGCGCCCACAGCAGCGCGACGGGGTCCCCAGGCACCGGATCGCGACATTGCGGCGGACGTGGAGCAGCGGGACGCGCCGTCCTACCGGCCGTTGTGGGTGGAGGAGCCCGCGCGTCGGCGGCGGCTGCCGGATCCCGTGCGGACGGCGGCAGTTCGGGCGGTCCTCATCATCGCGGTGACGCTGATGCAGGCGGTGATCGCCGTGCTGTGCACGTTGGCCGACTCCTGGCTGGCGTTCCCCATGGTGCTCAGCAGCGTGGCGAGCACGGTGGTGGCGACGTGGGGCGCGCTGGACGTCTGGGTGACGCGCCAGGTGTGGAACCAGCGCTATGGAGTGGTGTCGACCCCGAGCAGCACGGCCCGCGCCCTGCGCCGTGAACGCCGCGCGGCCCGCCGTCGGGCACGGGTGGCGGAGCGGGCTCAGGAGCGCATACGTCGGCGGGGCGGGACCGGGCAGTTGTCGCATCCGTGACGGAATGAGGGCCCCTCGCGCCTGGGAGGGCACGGGACAGCGGGGCGCGCGGTGGGGCGGACCGCAAGTGGGTCCGCCCCACGGTCACGCGGGCAGTCACGCGGGCCGCTTGAACATCCGCGTCGCCGTGATCTCGCTGTGCACCGCCTCTCCGGTATGGGGCTGTTGCGGCAGTCCCGGCCGCAGGTGTTCCTCCACCCGGATGTACTTCAGGCCCGCTCGCAGGTCGGCGTCGTTGCGCAGCCGGATGACCAGCGGGAACTCGGCGAGCGCCGTCGTGTCGAACAGGCCGGTGGTGTAGAGCAGTTGCACCCCGAGCGCGTCCGAGACGGCCCGTTGCAGCTCCAGCAGGTACGTCGCGTTGGCGCGTCCGATGGGGTTGTCCAGGAACAGCGTGCCCGCGTGGCGGTGCTTGTCGCGGCCCCGGTCGTTCGAGCGCAGGGCGGCCATCGTGCAGTACAGCGCGATGGCGGCGGTGAGCAGCTGGCCGCCCGAGAAGACGTCTCCCATCTGCCCGACCGGCACCCGCTCGGCGCGCAGCACGGCGTCCGGCTTGAGGATCTCTACGGCGACACCCTTGGGCTGGAGTGCCGCGCTGACGCCGCGCAGGAGAAGGGACATACCGTCGCGGCGCAGGTCGGAGTTCTTCTTGACGGCCGCGCGGGTCGCTTCGTCGATGACCTCGCCCAGTCGTTCGATGAGCGTGGCCTGGTCGGGCTCCTCGAAGCGGATCCGCAGGAACTCCTGCCCCGACCACTCGCCGAGTCCCTCGGGCAGCCGGGACAGGCGCTGGGCAGAGCGCAGGGTCGCCAGCGCGGACTCCACGAGGCCGCGCAGCCGGTCCACGATGGAGTCCCGGTTGCGTTCCAGTTGCGCCAACTCGTCCGTCAGAACCCGGAGTCGGGGTGCGAAGGCCTCCGCCCAGCGCTGCGCGTGCTCCGGCAGCGCGGATGCGGGCAGTTCGCGGATCTGCTGGCGGGCGGGTGTGCGGACCTGCTCGTACCGTGTGGAGTTGGCGTGCCGTACGAGTACGTCGCTCGCCTCGCGTACGGCGGCCTCGGCGGCGGACAGGTCGGCGGCGCAGCCACGCAGGGAGCGGCGGGCCTCGGCGGCGGCCTTCCGGGCCTCCTCCAGGGTGCCCGGGTAGGGCTCCGGCTCCTCGTGCTCCTCCTCCGAGGCGTGCTCGCGCAGCAGGTCGCGGAGCATCGCGGCGATCTCGTCGAAGCCGCTCGCCGCGTCCTCGGCCGCCCGGTGGGCCTCCAGAAGTTCGGCATGGGCGTCGCGGGCCTGGGTCAGGGCCTCGGTGCGGGAGGCGAGTTCGGCCGTCGCGGTGCGCAGCAGGGCCTGAGCGTGCTCGGTGTCGCGCGGCACCAGTTCCTCGGGGAGTTCGGTGTGGGCCTCGCCGTTCTCGGGTGCGTGCCGCTCGGCCTCCCCGCGCAGTCGGCCGAGCTGCTCGCTGGCGGAGGACATTCGGGTCTCCAGGATCTGCACCAGCTCCTCGGCGCGGGCGGCGGCGGCCTGCCGGGACGGCCCGTCGGAGCCGTCCGGGGAGGCGAGGAGCTGTTCGGCGCGGGTGCGGACCTTGTTGCTGAGCCGGTCCAGTTCGGCGCGTGCGGCGGACTCGTCGCTCTCGGCCCGCGCCTGCTCGGCGCGCAGGTCGGCACCGACACCGACCTTCTCGTAGACCTGGGAGGCGGCCCGGTAGGCCTCGCGGAGGGCGGGCAGCGACGCCTTCGGCGCGTCCGTGTCGTCCTCCGGTACGTCGTCGGGGGCTCCCGCGATCTCCGAGCGTTCGGCGCGCAGCGCACGCGCCGTGCGGCGGGCGTCGTCGGCGGCGCGCTGGGCGGCGCGCCGGTCCTCGTCGGCGGCGCGGGCGCGCTCCAGGCAGGCCTGGGCGCGGGCCTCGGCCTCTACCGCCTCGTCGGCGAGTTCGCGCAGCTTGACCTGCCAGCCGGCGCGTTCGCGCAGCCGGAAGGCGAGTCCGGCGAGGGCGTCGGCGGCGCGGCGGGCCTTCTGTGCGGCCTCCTGGCGCTCGTCGCGCACCTGGGCGGCCTCGGCGGCCGTCTCGTCGGCCTCGGCCCGGGCGGTGCGTGCCTCGGCCAGTTCGGCCTCGGCCTCCTCGGCGAACGCGCGGGCGTCCCGGGCGGCCTGCGCCAGCTCGGCGAGCCGGCCCGCCGGGCATCCCGTGCGCCAGGAGGCGAGCCGGGCCACGAGCTCGCGGTCCTTGCCGAGCCGGGCCGCGAGCGTCCGGATCTCCTCGTCCCGCTCGGTGGCGCGGGCGCGCAGCGCCTGGCGCTCCTCGTCGGCGGCGTGCTCGTCGTGCATGGCCGGGTTCGGCGGGACGAGGAACACATCGCCGGTGTGGTCGCGTTCGTCGACGGGCGGGGTCGGGGCGAGCAGCGCGGCGGCGGTGCCGACGGCGACGGCGGAGCGGGGCAGCAGCGCGGCCTCGCTCAGCGCCTGACGGGCCCGGACGTGCGACTCCGGATCGGTGATGATCACGCCGTCGACCAGCTCGGGCCGGGCGGTCAGCACGCGCGCGTGGTCGGCGGGGTCGACGGCCTGCGCGAGGTAGCGCCAGCCGGGCAGCGCGGGAATGCCGTGCTCGCCGAGGTACTCGACGGTGGCGAGCACGTCCGGGCCGGGCGGCAGCAGCCCGCCGTCACCGAGGGCCCCGAGGATGCGCGCGTCGTCGGCCGCCGCGGTCCGCAGTTCGAAGAGCTGCCGCTCGGCGGAGGAGACGGAGTCGTCGAGCAGTTCGCGCAGTTCGTCGGCGAAGCGGTCCAGTTCCTCGGCGGTGAGGGTGCCGTCCGGTGCCGCCTTGGCGTCGGCCTCGCCGGTGTCCTCGTCGCGCCGGGGCCCGGGGACCCGGGGGCGCGCACCGGTGCCGGACAGGCTCAGCAGTTCCGCCAGGCGCTCCTCGGCCGCCAGCGCCTCGGCGGTGCGCCGCTCGGCCTCGTACGCCCGCTCGGCGGCTGTGGCCGCGTCCGCGGCGCGGGCCGCCGTCAGCTCCGCCCGTGACTCGGCGGTGGCCGCCTCGCGTGCGTGCTCGGAGGCCCTGCGGGAGGCCTCACGTGCGATGTCCCAGGCGGCGACGGCGGTCTTCTCGGCGTCGCTCGCGGCGAGCGCCGCCCGCGCCGGGTCGGCGTCGGGTGCGCTGTCGTCCAGCCAGCCCGCACGCACGGCCTCGGCGGTCTCCTGCTCCACCTCGGTGAGCCGCTGGCGCAGGTGCCCGGCCTCGCTGCGGGCACGCTGCGCCTCGGTGGCGGCGGACGTCGAGTCCCGGTAGGCGGACTCGCTCACCTCCTGCAGGGCGGCGGACCGCTCCTCCTCCTCGTTGGCGAGGGACTCGGCGCTCTCGGCGGCCCCGTGCAGCGCCCGTACGAGATCGACGGCGGCTTTGGCGCGGGCGGCGAGCGCGGGCGCGGCGTCCCGTTCGGCCTCCTGGATGGCGGCCGACACGCGCGCCACCCGGTCGGCTGCGGCACGGTGCCGCAGCACGGCCTCGGCGGCCTGCCACGCGGAGTAGAGCTGGCGGGCGTCGGCCAGTTCGCGCTTCTGCGCGGCGGCGGCCTTCTCGGCACCGGCGAGCGCCAAGGAGGCGTGCCGGTAAGCGAGTTCGGCCGCGATGAGCTCGCTGCGCTCGCGGGCGGTCTCCGCCTGGGTGACGGCGTGCGCGGCCGCGGTGACCTGCTCGGCGAGGTCGGCGGCGCGCATCCGCTCCTGAACTCCGCGCGCGGACAGGCGCCGCGCCAGCGTGCGTGTCCGCCGCTCGGCGCCCGCGTGGATGTCGCGCGCCCGCGAGCGGACCTCGGCGGCGTCGACGATACGCCCGAGCAGGTCCACGGACCCGGCGGTGAAGTCCCGTTCGGCGATCAGCTCGGCCCGTCGGCCCAGCTTGTTGCCGAAACCGCTGACCAGGTCGGCGAGTCCGTCGGTGTCCCGGGTGTCGGTCACGGCACGCAGCAGCAGGTCCGTGAAGTCGGAGTCCTTCTTGACCGCGAAGAGACCGGCGGCCTCACCCTCGTCCGCGTTCATCTCCCGCTGGTAGCGGAACAGTTCGGGGTCCAGGCCGAGGTCCGTCAGGTGCTCGTTCCAGCGGTCGTGGATCTCCTCCCAGTGCACCTCCAAGTGCGGGTACGCCTTGCCCGCCTCCATGAGGGCGTCCCGGAAGCCCTTCATCGTGCGGCGCCGCCCCTGCGCCCCGGAGGTGCCCTCGACGGGCGGCCGTACGGCGGTGGACTCGGCGACGGGCAGGTTGTCCAGGGTGAGTCCGGGGCCCGGGCGGAAGGAGTACCAGGCCTCGGCGAACTTGCGCGGGTCATTGGACACCTGGCGCCCGCGCCACTCGCTGACCTTGCCGACGACGACGCACTCGCCGGTCTGCACGTGCTGCCACTCCAGGGCCACGTGTCCGCAGTCGTCGGCGAGCAGGAACTTGCGCAGCACACCGGAGCTGGCACCGCCGAGCGTGTTGCGGTGGCCCGGCAGCATCACGGAGAAGATCAGCTTGAGCAGGACGGACTTGCCGCCGCCGTTCTCCAGGAAGAGCACGCCCGCGGGGGCGGGCCTGCACGGTGGCCCGACGGGCTCCTCCTCGAAGAACTCCGCCTGCGTGGGCGCGGGTTCGAGCACCGGATCACCCACGCCCCGCAGGTCCAGCACGGTGTCGGCGTAGCGCGCACCGGCCGGGCCGATGGAGTAGAGGCGGACCCGGGACAGCTCGTACATGGCGGCGGACTCTCGTCGTAAGTCTTGCTGGTGTTCGGAACAGTGCGGGTGTTTCAGGAGTGGAACGGCAGTCCGGCGTCGGCCACGAGCTCCAGGTCGTCGGTGTCCTCGGCGGGCAGCAGGGTCGCCGCGCCGTCGGTGACCGGGACGATGCCGAGTTCGAGGAGTTCGGCCATGGCGGCGCTGCCGGCCATGTCGCGCACCTGGAGCTGGTAGCGGGCCGTGGTGCGGTAGGTGCCGCCGTTCTCGTCGCCCGTGCGCTGGAGGAATCCGGAGTCGGTGAGGAACGCGACGGCCTTCGCGACGATGCCGGTGGTCGAGGCGGCCGGTCGGCGCGCGTCCTTGGTGGCACCGGTCGCGCTGCGTCTGGCCCAGACCCGCCAGGCGGCCTCGAGGCCGGGCGCGTCGGTGGCCGGGTCGGTGTTCTCCCCCTGCTCCTCGGCCCGCTCCTCGAGGCGGCGGCAGGCCTGGCGGACGAAGGCGTCGACGCCGTTGACCGTGACGCGCCCGATGTAACCGTCGTCGGCGAGGTCCTCCGGGCGCGGGAACGCCAGGGCGGCGACGGCCAGATGGGCGAGCCCGTGCAGGAAGCGGTCGGCGGAGTCGGCCGATGTGCGACGCGCGTAGTCGCCCATGCGGACCGCGAACACCGAGTCCTCGGCCGCGGTGACGGCCATGCCCGCGCGCGGGGACACCTCCAGGACGATGAGGCCGAGCCCGGTGGCGACGGCGTCGGCGAGCCGCGCGAACGGCGGGTCCTCGCGGTAGCGGCGCAGCAGGTCGGCGTACTCCTGGTCGCGTGCGGGCTGCAGCTTGGGCTGCAGGCCGAAGGCGACGAGCCGCGCCGCGTCGGCGGCGTCGGCGGGGGTGACGGCGCTGCTCACCGGCGTGGCGGCGGCGTCCGGCTCACTCCACTCGACGTGCTCGGTCACGGTTGGGGCTCCTTGGTGCACTGGTTCTTGCTTCGTGGTCATCGGCATCACGCCGCTTCCGTCCGGTCCGCCGCCATGCCCGCCGCGTCCAGCAGGGCCGTGCCCACGATCAGGTCGGCCCCGCCGAACTCCGGGTCGTCCAGCTCCGTGCCGTCGTCCACCGCGAACAGCAGCTTCTCCTCCCCCTGCCGGTACGCCGTGCCCACCGGCGGGCTCGCCGCGTGCACGGCCAGCAGGGCGACGAGATAGGGCAGGTCGGGGTCCTTGCGGCGCGCCTCGGCCAACAGCCCCGACAGCCGCCGTGGCGCGTCCGCCGGCAGGTCGAGCAGTTCCATGGCGGCGGCCAGCTGCTCCTCGCTGAACCTGCTGTCGTCCGGTGTGGCGATCAGCTCCGGCTCGGGCATCTCGGCGCCCAGGTGCTCGCGCTCCACCGGAGGCGTCAGCAGCAGGTCGACGAGGTCTGAGACCCGCACGGAGAACGGCGTACGCAGTCCCGTACCGTGCGTGAAGAAGGCGTCCGTGACGCGGGTCGCCCGCTCCAGCGCCAGGGGCAGCACTTGTGCGACGAGATGCCCGTACAGGTCGATCCCGGACGTCGTGACGGGCGTGGCGAACGCCTGCCGGTCCTGCTCGGCGCGGAACAGCGGGCCCGCTTCCAGGAGCCGGGACTGCAGCTGCGTGTGCCGGCGGATGCAGTCCTTGACGATGTCGACGAGTTCGGCGGCACGCCGCTTCTGATCGGGGTCCTCGGACTCGTCTCGGGCCTTGCGGATGTTGGTGAGGATCGCGTTCTCGTGGCGGTAGCGCTCGGCGACGTGGTCCAGGGCCTCGGTGATCATGTCCGGGACCGTGTTCAGCCAGTCCACCGCACGGACGTTGCGCCGGGTGGCGTCCAGGGCCTTGCGCAGGGACTCCGAGTACTGCACGGTCCGGTAGCGCGCCTGCTCGGCGGCGAGCTGGGCGTCGGCGAGGCGGCCCCGGCTGATCAGCACCTCCAGTTTGACCTCGGCGGCGATCTGGGCGCTGGTGACATCGGTGTCGAGGGCGCCGACGAGGACGTTGACCGCCTCGTCCGTCGTCCGCAGGTAGACGCCTCCGCCGTAGCCCGGGACCTCCTCGATCAGCTTGAAGTCGTAGTCGCGGCGGACGTACGTGCCGTCCGGGGCGAACGTCCCGTAGACGGCCCGGAAGCCGCGGTCGACGCTGCCGACGTTGATCAGGTTCTCCAGGACCCAGCGGGCCACGCGCTCGTGTTCGGCGGGCGGGCGCTGCGGGGCCTGGGCGGCGATGCGCGGGATGAGGCGGGCGACTATCTGGTCGTGGTCCGCGCCCGTGTCGAAGTCCATGTTCAGCGTGACCAGGTCGATGGCGGCGAGGGCGATCTCCGCCATGCCGTACACCGAGTACTCACCCGCGAGGTTGGCCTTGCGCGCGTCCAGGTCGTGCAGCGGCGCGGTGCAGGCGAGCGCGCGCAGCCGCCGGGCCAGCCCTTCGTCGGCGGCCGGCCCGGAAGCGGGGCGCGGCCCCGTGCTGAACTGGGGCGGAACACGATCCGTCGATGCAGGCGAAGTCACGGTGCACAGATTAGGTCCTGGGTCCGACAACGACCCAAATCGCCGGGTGCGCTCCGTCGGCCGCGCCCCGCGGCAAAGCCGCCGATGTCAAGCCCCGCGTCACTGACCTGTGTCGGCCACCCGGCGCCCGTACACCTCGACCAGGCCCGCTCGTGAGTCGTCGAGGTAGACCGCCAGGAGCTGCTCGGCCCTCTCTCGCTGCCCCGCCTGCAGGGTCCGGAGAATCTGTTCGTTGCGAGCCAGGTAGGGCTCGTGCAGCCGGCGCGGGTCCGCCACCACGTGGAACGCCAGGCGCAGTTCGGCGAAGACGCTGCGCATCAGTTCGTCCGTGCGTTCGCTCCCGGCGAGCGCCACCAGTTCACGGTGGAAGTGGATGTTGGCCGTCGAGACGCCTTTCCAGTCACCTTCGCGCGCCGCCCGCTGCCCCTCCGCGACTGCCGCCGCGAGACCTTCGAGGGCGTACGGCGGCTGACCGAGGCCCCGTACCACGGCGCACTCGACGAGCGTGCGGGTGCGGTAGATGTCCTCCACGTCGTCCACCGTCAGGACCCGTACGAAGACGCCCCGGTTCAACTCGTGGACGAGCAGCCTCTCGTGCGTGAGCAGCCGGAATGCCTCGCGCAGCGTGTTGCGCGAGACGCCGAGGGCGCCGCCGATGCTGTCCTCCGACAGCCGGGTGCCGGGCGGGAAGTAGCCCTCGGCGATACGGCTCCTGAGGATGTCCGACACCCGCTCGGCGGTGCTGGTGCGCCCCAGCAGCGCGCGGTCGTCGGCCAGTCCCGTCAGCTCCTCTGCCATGCCCGGAATTCAAGCGCAGAGACAAGGACGAGACAACATGGGTATTGAAGGATCGTTCAACGATCCTCTACCTTGCTGAGCACGGCACCGCTCCGCTCACCGCGGCGTCGCGGCTTCCGCACCGCACGGCTCATCCCCCAAGCACGCTCCGTCCCTCACTGCGAGGTGCCCATGAGCACGACTCCTCCCTCCCCGGCCCCGACCGCCGACGCCCGCTCCGGCGCCGGTGAACGGGGCGCTGACGACGGCGCGTTGGGCTGGATGCGCGCCCTCGGCCCGCGCGGCCGCCGTGCCTTCGCGGGCGCCTTCGGCGGCTATGCCCTGGACTCGTACGACTACTTCACGCTTCCGCTGAGCATGGTCGCGCTGGCGGCGTACTTCCGTCTGGACAGCGGCCAGACCGGCCTGTTCACCACGGTCACCCTGGTCGTCTCGGCGGTCGGCGGCGCTGTCGCGGGTGTGGTCGCCGACCGCGTCGGACGGGTGAAGGCCCTGATGATCACCGTGGTGACGTACGCCGTCTTCACGGTCGCCTGCGGCTTCGCTCCGACCTACGAGACCCTGCTGGTCTTCCGCGCCCTCCAGGGCCTCGGCTTCGGCGGCGAGTGGGCGGTCGGCGCGATCCTGGTCGCCGAGTACGCGAGCGCCCGGCACCGGGGCCGTACGCTCGGCGCGATCCAGAGCTCCTGGGCCGTCGGCTGGGCGCTGGCCGCGGTCGTCTACACCCTGGTCTTCTCGTTCCTGGGCGACGACCTGGCCTGGCGGGTGATGTTCTGGACCGGTGCGCTGCCCGCGCTGCTGGTGATCTGGATGCGCCGCCGGGTGCACGACGCCCCGGAGGCGACGGCCCAGCGCGAACAGAGCGCCCAGAAGGGCTCCTTCGCCGCGATCTTCAAGCCGGGCAGGGACGGGCAGCCCGGCCTGCTGCGCACGACGGTCTTCGCGGGTCTGCTCTCCACCGGTGTCCAGGGCGGCTACTACACACTGGCGACCTGGGTGCCGACGTACCTGAAGTCGGAGCGGGGCCTGTCGGTCGTCGGCACCGGCTCCTACCTGACGTTCCTGATCTCGGGGGCCTTCCTCGGCTACCTCACCGGCGGCCACCTCACCGACCGGCTCGGCCGCAGGCGCAACATCTGGCTCTTCGCCCTGCTGTCGGCGATCTGCATCCTGGCGTACGCGAACATCCCGAGCGGCGCCAACACCGTGCTCCTGGTGCTCGGTTTCCCGCTCGGGTTCTGCATGTCGGCCATCTTCAGCGGCTTCGGGTCGTACCTGAGCGAGCTGTACCCGACGGCGGTGCGCGGCACGGGACAGGGCTTCACCTACAACGCCGGTCGGGCGGTGGGCGCCGCCTTCCCGACCCTGGTGGGCTTCCTGGCCGACAGCTGGGGCGTGGGTGGTGCGCTGGTCTTCGGGGCGATCGGGTACGGGATCGCGGCACTGGCGCTGCTGGGCCTGCCGGAGACGCGCGGGAAGGAGCTGCGGTGAACCGCACGGAAGACCACTCCCCGACCCTCACGGAAGACCGACCGCTGATCGTCGTCGTCGACGAGCACGCGCACGCGTGGAGCGCGAAGGACGCCCGGGCCCGTGTCCGGGAGGGCCTGAGCGGCCCCACCGCCGGGGTCGCCGCCGGCCACACCCAGGTCAACCTGATCTCGGTGCCCGCCGACTGGGCGTACGACACCCTGCTGTTCTGCCAGCGCAACCCCAAGCCCTGTCCGGTCCTGGACGTCACCGACGCGGGCTCGCCCACGACGGTCCTCGCGGAGGGCGCCGACCTGCGGACCGATCTGCCGCGCTACCGGGTGTGGCGGGACGGCGAACTGGTGGACGAGCCGACGGACGTGCGCGCCCACTGGCGGGACGACCTGGTGTCGTTCCTCATCGGGTGCAGCTTCACCTTCGAGTGGGCGCTCGGCGAGGCGGGCGTGCCCCTGCGCCACATCGAGCAGGGCCGCAACGTCCCGATGTACGTCACCGCCCGCCCCTGCCGTCCGGCAGGGCGGCTGCACGGCCCCATGGTGGTGTCCATGCGCCCGGTCCCGCCACGGCACCTGCCCGCCGCGATCCGGGAGAGCAGTCTCCTCCCCGCGGTGCACGGCGGCCCCGTACACTGCGGCGATCCGTCGGTCCTCGGCATCGAGGACCTCGGGCGACCCGACTTCGGCGACCCGGTGGACGCCGAACCGGACGACATCCCGGTGTTCTGGGCCTGCGGCGTGACCCCGCAGGCCGCGGTGATGGCCTCGCGCCCGCCGTTCGCCATCACCCACGCACCGGGGCAGATGTTCATCACCGACGCCCGCGACGACCAGTACCGCGTGGTCTGACGACGAACGGCACCGCGTCGCCCGACGACGACCGGCACCGCGCCGCCCGACGGCGCCCGACCAGGAGGGACCATGATCGATCTGAACGCCGATCTCGGCGAGGGCTTCGGCCGCTGGCAGCTCACCGACGACGAGCGGCTGCTGTCGGTCGTCACGAGCGCCAACGTGGCCTGCGGGTTCCACGCGGGGGACGCGGCCACCATGCGCCGGGTGTGCGAACTGGCGGCCGAGCGCGGCGTACGGATCGGTGCCCAGGTCTCCTACCGCGACCTGGCCGGCTTCGGGCGGCGCTCGATGGACGTGCCGCCCGACGAACTGGCCGCCGAAGTGGCGTACCAGATCGGCGCGTTGGAGGTCTTCGCGCGCGCGGCGGGCTCCCGCGTGTCGTATGTGAAGCCGCACGGCGCGCTCTACAACCGGGTGGTCCACGACGAGCGGCAGGCCCAGGCGGTCGTGGACGGCGTGCTGCTCGCCGATGCCACGCTGCCCGTGCTGGGGCTGCCCGGGTCGCGTTTCCTCGAGGTGGCCGGCAAGGCCGGGCTCCCGGTCGTCACCGAGGCGTTCGCGGACCGCGCCTACACGGAGGAGGGCACGCTCGTGCCGCGCGGCCGGGACGGGGCGGTGATCACCGACGTCGACACGGTCGTCGCGCGCTCGGTGGGCCTCGCCCGCTCCGGGACCGTCGTGGCCCACTCGGGGCGCGAGATCCCGGTGCGCGCACGCTCCTTGTGCCTGCACGGCGACACGCCGGGGGCGGTCGACCTGGCCCGCCGGGTGCGCGCCGAGCTGGAGGCCTCGGGCGTGCGGGTGGAGGCCTTCGCATGAGGGTGCTGCCCGTGGGGGACGAGGCGCTGCTGGTCGAGCTCTCCAGCGGCGACGAGGCACAGGCCCTGCACGCCGAGCTGCTGCGCCGTCGGGCCTCTGGTCAGCTGGCCGCGCGTGAGGTCGTCCCCGCGGCCCGCACGGTCCTCCTCGACGGCGTCGCCGACCCTGCCCGGCTCGCGGCCCGGATCGCCGAGTGGGACATCCCGCCGGCCGCCACGCGCGCGGAGAAGCCGGTCGAGATCCCCGTACGGTACGACGGTCCCGATCTTCCGGAGGTGGCCGCCGTGTGGGGCGTGTCGCGCAAGGAGGTGGCGCGGATACACGCGGCGGCCGAATTCCGGGTCGCCTTCTGCGGGTTCGCGCCCGGCTTCGGCTATCTCACCGGCCTGCCGGACCGCTACCACGTGCCGCGCCGGGCCACCCCGCGCACGGCCGTCCCGGCGGGTTCGGTGGCGCTCGCGGGCCCGTACACCGGGGTTTATCCGCGCTCGTCGCCGGGTGGCTGGCAGCTCATCGGCACGACCGACGCGGTGCTGTGGGACCACGCGCGCGTACCGGCCGCGCTGCTCGCCCCGGGCGTCAGCGTCCGATTCGTCCCGGTGGGGTCCTGATGGCGGACCGTGCTCTCGTCGTCGTACGGGCGGGGCTGCTGACCACCGTGCAGGATCGGGGCCGGCCCGGCCACGCCCATCTCGGGGTACCGCGTTCCGGGGCGCTCGACGCGCCCGCGGCGGCGCTCGTCAACCGGCTGGTCGGCAATCCACCGGAAGCCGCCGTCCTGGAGACCACACTCAACGGCTGCGCACTGCGCCCGCGTTCGACGGTCACCGTCGCGGTCGGCGGCGCGCCCTGCGCGGTCACCGTGGACGGCCGCCCCGCCCCCTGGGGAGCGCCGCTCCGCGTGCCGGGCGGGGCGCTGCTGGAGGTGGGGCCCGCACGGGCCGGAGTACGCGGTTACGTCGGTGTCGCGGGCGGAGTGGCCGTGGACCCGGTGCTCGGCAGCCGCTCCACCGACCTGCTCTCCGGGCTCGGCCCGCCCCCGCTCGCGGACGGTGCCGTACTGCCCCTGGGGGTGCCGGTGGGCCCTCACGCCCGCGTGGACACCGTTCCCCAGCCGGGCCCGCCGGCCGAGCTGGTGCTGCGGGTGACGCTCGGGCCGCGCACCGACTGGTTCACCCGCGACGCGCTCCGCACGCTCGGCACGCGCGCGTACCGGGTGTCCGCCGCGAGCAACCGCATCGGCCTGCGCACCGAAGGACCCGCCCTGGAGCGTGCCCGGACCGGTGAACTCCCCAGCGAGGGCATGGTGCTGGGCGCGGTGCAGGTGCCGCCCGACGGCCGCCCGGTCGTCTTCCTGGCCGACCATCCGACCACCGGGGGGTACCCGGTGATCGCGGTCGTCCGCACCGCCGACCTCGCGGCCGCCGCCCAGGCGGCCCCGGGCACGCCCGTGCGGTTCACGGCCGTGAGCCGTCGGTAGGCGGGCCGCTCACGCCGCGTCCGGCTGCTCCGCGACCTTCAGCGCGGCCAGCGCGGAGGCCACCGCGTGCGAGGCGGTCAGGTCCAGTCGGGAGCTGGTCCCCCTGGCCTTGTGGCGGACCTCGTCGGCGGCCAGCGTGAGCAGCTGCGGCAGCAGATCGGTGCACCGCCTGGCCACCCAGCCCGTCCCGGCGGTGGCCAGCCACCACAGGCTCGCCGAGCGGCCCGGCGCCGGGAACTCGGGCTCCGCCGAGGGCGTGGCACCGGTGACGAGGCCCGCCTCGGCGAGCAGCGCGTGGAAGCGCAGGGCGAGCTGCCGGTGCCCGCGCTCCCCCGGGTGCAGCCGGTCCGCGCTCCACATCGCGCGGTCGCTGATCCAGTCCCCGTCCGCCGCGTGCAGATGCACCGCCCCGTGCCGTTCGGACAGCGCGTGCACGACCGTGTTGACGGCCCGTTGCCGCCGCGCCAGCGGGCGCGCCAGCGCCCCGGGCAGCCGCAGCATCGTCCCCGGGTCGGGCAGGCAGGCCGTGAGCAGCACCGTGCCCTGAGCGCGGAACGCGGCGTACACCTGGTCGAGGCGGGCGGCCACGGCGTGGATGTCGAAGGTGCAGCGCAGGGTGTCGTTGACGCCTATGACCACGGAGACGACGTCGGGGCGCAGGTCGAGCGCGGCCGGGGTCTGTCGCTCCAGGACATCCCGGGTCTGGGCGCCGCTGACGGCGAGGTTGGTGAACTCCGCGGGGCTGTCCGCCGGGGCGAGCCCGTCGGCGAGGAGCGCGGCCCACCCCCGCCAGGTGTCCCCGACGGGGTCGCCCACGCCTTCCGTCAGCGAGTCGCCGAGCGAGACGAACCGTAGGGGTCTCATCGCACGCCCTCCCGGGCCGCCTCCCGCGGGCGGGCGTCACCGGCCGCCGTCGGACCGTCGAACGGCAGGGCGTCGTGGGCCGCGAGGAACGCGTCCACCGCCGTCTTCCAGCCGAAGCACTCGGCACGCGCGCGTGCCGTCTCCCGGCGCTCGCACTCGGTCCGCTCCATGAGCAGCTCCACCGCGTCCCCGAAGGCCTCACCGGTGTTCACGGCGGTCGCCCCGGCCGAGCCGATCACCTCGGGCAGCGCGGAGAGGACGCTGGCCACCACGGGCGTGCCGCACGCCATCGCCTCCAGGGCGGCGAGCCCGAAGGTCTCGGCGGGTCCCGGGGCCAGGCACACGTCGGCCGTGGCCTGCAGCGCGCCGAGCAGGTCCCGGTCCGCGACGTGGCCGAGGAAGGTGACGGGCAGCCGCCGCTCCTCGGCCCGCTGTTCGAGCCGGGCCCGCAGCGGCCCGTCCCCGGCGACCACCAGCACCACGCGCCGTCCGCGGTGCAGCAGGGCCTCCAGGGCGTCCAGGGCCGTGCCGGGCTTCTTCTCCACGGACAGCCGGGAGCACATGACGAGCAGCGTCTCGTCCCCGCGCGCGTACCGTGCGCGCAGCCCCGCGTCCCGCAGCGCCGGGTGCCGCTGTGCGAGGTCGACGCCCAGCGGTGCCCGTACGACGTTGCGGGCGCCGATCCGCACGAACTCACGCTCGGCGAACTCGGTGGTGCACACCACGCGCGCGTAGGTGTGCGCCGTACGGGAGTTGAGGGCGTCGGCGGCGCGCCGGGACATGGTCTCGGACAGGCCCCAGGTGCGCAGGACGCCGTCGGCGGTCTCGTGGGAGACCATCACGGAGGGGACCCGGGCGCGCCGGGCCCACTTGCCGGTCCAGCGCAGGGTCGTACGGTCGGAGACCTCGAGACGGTCGGGGTCCAGTTCCTCCAGGAGGGCGGCGACGCGGCGCTTGTCCACGAGGACGCGGTAGCCGCCGGTGCCGGGCAGCAACGGCCCGGGCAGGGTGATGACCCGGCCCTGCTCGGTCGTCTCGTCGGTGTGGCGCTCGCCGGGCACGATGAGCACCGGCTCGTGCCCGGCCTCCTTGAAGCCCTTGCCCAGCTCGCGCAGCGCGGTGCGCAGACCGCCGGACGCCGGGGCGACGAAGTTGGCGAGCCGCACGATACGCAGCCCGGCGCCGGTCCGCTCGGTGGCGAAGCTCATGCCGCCACCACCGTCTTGCGCGCGGCGAGCACGTCCGCGTAGTGGCCGATGAGCTGGTCGCCGACGGCAGCCCAGGTGCGGCCCTCGACGAGAGTGCGCGCGGCGGCCCCGTAGGCGGCCCGCAGCACCGGGTCGGCCGCCAGGGACCACACGGCGTCCCGGAAGGCGGCCGCGTCCCCGGGCGGCACGAGCAGTCCGGTGCGGCCGTGGGCCACCAGGTCGAGCGGGCCGCCCGCGGCGGGCGCGACGACCGGCACACCGCTCGCCATGGCCTCCTGGACGGTCTGGCAGAACGTCTCGAAGGGGCCGGTGTGCACGAAGACGTCCAGCGAGGCGAAGATCCGGGCGAGTTCGTCGCCGGTGCGGCGGCCCAGGAAGACGGCGCCGGGCAGGGCGGCGCGCAGGGTGGTCTCGCTCGGCCCGTCGCCCACGACGACGACGCGTACGCCGTCCAGACCGCAGGCGCCGGCGAGGAGTTCGACGTGCTTCTCGGGGGCGAGCCGGCCGACGTAGCCGACGATCAGCTCACCGTTCGGGGCGAGTTCCCTGCGGATCGCCTCGTCCCGCAGGTCTGGCCGGAAACGGACGGTGTCGACGCCGCGCGGCCACAGCTGCACCCGGGGCACACCGTGTGCCTCCAGGTCGTGCAGGGCGGCGCTGGAGGGCGCGAGGGTGCGGTCGGCGGCGGCGTGCACGGAGCGGATGCGCCGCCAGGCCGCCGCCTCGCCGGCGCCCATGTAGGTCCGGGCGTAGCCGGCGAGGTCGGTCTGGTAGACGGCGACGGCGGGGATGCCGAGCCGGGCGGCGGCCGCCATGCCGCGGACGCCGAGGATGAAGGGGCTGGCCAGGTGCACGATGTCGGCGCGGTGTTCGGTGATGGCCGCGGCGACGCGTCGGCTGGGGAGTGCCACGCGCACCTGGGGGTAGCCGGGGAGCGGTAGGGAGGGGACACGGACGACGGGGCACGGCGCGAGGGCGTCGGGCCCGGTACCGATGGGGGCGCCTCCCTGGTCGAGCTCAGTCGAGAACTTGGGGGAGGTGGCCGGAGCGACGACGAGGGGAACATGACCGCGATCGACGAGGTGCCGGGCGGTCTGCAGCGCGCAGTGGGCCACGCCGTTCACATCGGGGGGAAAGGATTCGGTCACGATGACGACACGCATACCCGTGTTCTCGCCGGGCCGGACGTGGCCGCGTCAACGTCGATCTTTCCGGCCGGGGAACGTCCCATGAGCGTTGAGCTGCACAGCCGAACAGGTCCACCCGTGTCCACGTACTCCTGACACGCGGGTCACCGGATGTTCACACGGCCGGCATGTCGGGCCCGATCCGGCTGCGTACGGCGGTCTGCACCTCGGCCTCCTCGGCGGGATCCGCGGCGAGCCGGCGCAGCCGCTCCACGACGCGGGCGTCTCCCGTCTCGGCGTGCCGTGCGGCGATCTCGCGGGTGGACTCCTCGCAGTCCCAGAGGCATTCGACGGCGAATCCCGAGGCGAAGGAGGGGTCGGTGGCGGCCAGCGCGCGGGCGGCTCGCCCCCGGAGATGGGAGGACGCGGTCTCGCGGTAGACATGGCGCAGGACAGGTGCGGCGCAGGCGATGCCGAGCCGTCCGGCGCCGTCGACGAGGGTCCACAGCGTCGGCGCGTCGGGGCCCTCGCCCCGAACCGCCTCCCGGAGCGCCTCGAGGACCAGGTCGCTGTCCTGGGCACCGCCACGGCAGGCGAGCATGCGCCCGGCGGCGGCCCCGAGGGCGTCGGGCCGGCGGGCCCAGCCTCGTGCGCGGTCCACGGCGGCAAGACTGCACATGCGTTCGAAGGCGTCCAGGGCCGCGTCGACGACGAGCGCGGAACCCGTGGACACGGCATCCTCGATGAGTTCGAGGGCATCCGGATCGTTGCTGTCGGCGAGGTACCGCAGGGCCGTCGAGCGGGCTCCGTCGCCGCCCGAGCGGGCGGCCTCGACGATCTCGGCGCGATCCTCGGGGCCGGCGACGGCGGTGAGACAGCGCGCGGCGGGCACGTGCAGCGCGGCACCGCGTTCGATGCCCTGCTGCGCCCAGTCGAAGACGGCCTGCACGCTCCACCCCGGGCGAGGTCCCTGGGGCCGCAGTTGCCGCTGCCAGCGGTCGAAACAGCCGGCCTCCTGTGCGGCACGCACGCGTGAGGCGATCGATTCGCGGGGGTCGTCGGCCCACAGCCGCCAGGGCCGTGGTTCGAAGGCGTCGCGGACGGCGGCCGCGAGTTCGGCCTCGCCCTCGGGGTCGGCCGGGAAGCGGGCCAGGACGGGGGCGGCCAGGGCGCGCAGGCCCGCGTCGTCGTCGCGCAGGGCGAGCTCGTCCAGGGCCCAGGCCCAGTTGGTGCCCGAGGCGGCGTACCTGCGCAGCAGTTGGAGCGCGTCGCGCCTGCCGTACGAGGCGAGGTGCCCGAGGACGGCGAGGGCGAGTCCGGTACGGCACTCGTCCGCCTCGAGGACGTCCTCGGCGCTGAACAGGTGCGCCTCGATGGCGTCCAGCTCGCCGCCCAGGTCGAGGTAGAGCCGGGCGTAGTACAGGGAGCGGTTCTCCACCTGCCAGTCGTGGCGGGGGTCGCGCAGCACACAGTGGTCGAGGGCCGCGAGCGCCTCGGCGCGGGGGGCGGTGAGCGCGTGCAGTGTGCCGTCGCCGCGGCCCCTCTGGAGCAGGCCGAGCAGCGTGCCGCTGGGCGCTATGACCGGTTCGAACATGGGAAACAGCCTCACATCAAGCGTCGACGCAACCGGGGGACACGCATTACCTGGCCGCGTGACAACACGTCGGGACGCCCGCCGTCTCTTGCTTGCTGAAGACCATTTTCCTCTGCCTCTCGTTGGTGGCCCGTGGGGACCGATCACGGTCCGCGCGGTGCGGCATCACCTGCCCGGCCGTGGCGTCCGTGAATCACGACGTCATGATGACCCGGGCTCTCGCGCTGCCGCGACCTTATTTCGGGCGGTCCGGTACCGCCTCCCCCGTTTTCGTCGTTTCCGCTGGTCAGTGTGTTCGGATCAGTGTGCGCCAAACAGTTCGAGCAGGTCCGTCTTGCCGAACATCTTGGCGGTGTCGATCGCCGAGGGCGCCCCCGCGGCCGGGTCGGCGCCGCCGTCCAGTAGGGCCCGGATGACCTCGGCCTCGCCCTTGAAGACGGCTCCGGCGAGCGGTGTCTGGCCTCGGTCGTTGACCCGGTCGGCCTCCGCGCCGCGCTCGAGCAGGGCCCGGACGGCGTCGGCGTGGCCGTGGTAGGCGGCGAGCATCACCAGAGTGTCGCCGCGCTCGTTGGTGAGGTTGGCCGGAACGCCCGCGTCGACGTATGCCGCGAGCGTCTCGGTCTCGCCTCGGCGCGCCAGATCGAAGATCTTGGTCGCGAGCTCCACGACCTCGGGGTCGGGGGCTTCACTCATCGGCCGGACCGCCTCTCCACTACGGCTGCTGGTACTGATGCCCCAAGGGTGCCTGGACTGGTGCCCCGTATGGGTGAATCGCCAGCGTACTGGCTTCCGCGTCACACGACCGGCACCGTACTAGGCAAAGATCCAGACGAGGCCTGTGGCGGGCGTCAGGGCTGGTCAAGGGGTGCAGGCGGCTCGGCCGACCGAAGGAAATCCGGTGAATTTCACCCAGTTGCACCTTTTATCGTATGGATACATTCTGTGAGCCTGGAAGGACTCATGGTGACTGCCCCCACGAACCAGGAGAGAGCAAATGATTCTGAACATCTCGGGCGTCCTGCTGCTCGGCACCATCGTCTTCCTGTTCTGCCGCAAGGACGGTCTCAAGGGCCGGCACGCAATGACCTGCGGGCTCTTCGGGTTCTACCTCTCGAGCACCGCCATCGCGCCGAGCATCAAGGCCGGCGGGGCGAGTCTCGCGGGCCTCCTCGGCGGGATCAATTTCTGACCCGGCTCCCGTCCGCACACACCCCCAGGAGAACGAGTGGTTCGGCGTCCCCTCCCCCGCATTCTGAGCAACGGCGGCGACCGGATCGCCCGCAGCCGGGAGCTGGCGCGGGCGGCGGCCGGCGGCGCCACCGACGTCCTCCACCCGCTGATCACCATCACGCGCGGCCTGCGCCGGCTGGCCGCAGCCGGGCGGCGCAGGTGGGCGGACACGCCGAAGGACGGGCGGGGACCGCTGCTCTTCCTGGTGGCTTCGGTGATCCTGGTCGTGGCGCTGGTGCCGTACGGGCCGCTGCTCACCGCCATCACGCTGATGGCGGCGTCGGCCTGGACGGGCCGGGACAGCAGGCCGACGGCGCCGCCGGGCCCGGACCCCGCGCAGACCAAGCGGCTGAGCGCCCTCTACGAGGCCCTGGTGCCGTACTTCTCGGCCGCCGAGGACCCGGCTCCGCTGTACGCGCACGGCGGGGAATTCACCCGGGCCTTCTCCTCCTTCGAGTTCGACGACACCGGCCGCGTCTCCCGCCTCGTCATCCGCTATCCCGCCTACTTCACCGACGGCGAGCCCGCATCACGGGCCAGGATCGAACAGCTCCTGCACGCCAAGTCGGGCCGGGACCGCGAGTACCACTTCGCCTGGGACGAGGAGGGCAACGAACTGACGGTCACCGTGCTGCCTCCCCTGCCCACCGACATCGCCGCGCAGCGCTTCGTGACCGCCCCGGGCGAGACGGTCCTCGGCTTCACCGACCCCACCGGAGTCCAGCGCACGCTCCCCCTCACCCACGGCGAGGAGCGACGCGACGTGCCTCCGGTTCTGTGGCGCACCGGCCCGCGGTGCGCCGAGCCTCACCTGCTGATCGCGGGCACACCCGGCAGCGGCTCGACGACGCTGGTGCGCTCCATCGCCCTGCAGGCGCTGCAGCACGGGGACGTGCTGATCGTCGAGGGCGGCGGCGCCGGGGAGTACGCGTTCCTGACGGGCAGAGACGGGGTGCTGGCGGTGGAGTCCGGGCTCGCGGGGGCGGCGGCGAGCCTGGAGTGGGCGACCCGTGAGACGGAGCGGCGGCTGATCGCCGCCAACCGTGCCCGGCAGGCCGGTCACCCCCCGCCGGACGACGTCAGGCGCCCGCTGTGGATTCTGCTGGACCGGCCGACCGTCCTCGGGCCTCTCGCCGCCGCCGACGGCCGCGCCGACCCCCAGGCCCTGCTCCAGGTGCCGCTGCGGCACGGCCGCGCCGCGAACGTCACGGTCGTGGTCGCCGAGCAGGTGGACGCCCTGGACGGCCTGTCCGACGCGGTCCTGCAGCACACCCGCGCGCGCGTGGCGCTCGGCCCGGCGGCCCCCGGCGAGCTGGAGGCGGTGCTCGGCGCGCCGCCGCACACCACCCCCGTCAAGGACGTGCCACCCGGCCGCGGTTACGCCCGCCTGGGTTCGGGCCCGGTGCACCGCCTCCAGGTACCGGCCACCCCGGACCCGTACGACGACACCGCCGGCGATCAGCACCGACAGGCGGTCCTCGCCCTGCTGCCCCGCCGCAGCGAAGCGATCGCCCCCAGCGAACCGATCGCGCCAAGCGCACCGACCGCCTCCAGCGCTCCGATCGACTGCGAGAAGCCGGCCGGCCGCGGCGCACCGGTCGAGTCGGTCCCGACGGAGGCGCTGGCCGTGGAGGGCTGACGGCAGCCCCGCGCCGGGCCCCTGATCAGGCCACGAACGTCCGCGGAGCCTCGGCCGGCCCCGAAGCGCCCGTCTGGACCAGGCGGGCCGCGGCCGCCAGACGCACCGCCGCCTCCTCCGCCACCGCGCCGCCCACCGTGAACGGCAGTCGCACATAGCCCTCGAACGCCCCGTCCACGCCGAAGCGCGGCCCCGACGGCACCCGGACACCGACCCGTTCCCCGGCCTCCGCGAGACGGGAGCCCGAGAGGCCGCCGGTGCGCACCCACAGCGTCAGGCCGCCCCGGGGCACCGAGAACTCCCACGTCGGCAGCTTCTTGCGCACCGCGGCGACCAGGGCGTCCCGGTTCTCCCGGGCCTGGCCGCGCCGCAGTTCCACCGCCTGCTCCCAACCGCCGGTGCTCAGCAGCCAGTTCACGGCCAGCTGCTCGAGGACCGGGGTGCCCAGGTCGGCGTAGGCCCGGGCCGCGACCAGGCTGCGGACGACATCGGGGGCGGCCCGCACCCACCCGATGCGCATGCCCGCCCAGAACGCCTTGCTCGCCGAGCCGACGGTGATGACGGTCGAGCCCGCCGGGTCGAAGGTGCTCACCGGGCGCGGCATCTCGAGCCCCTCCTCCAGGTACAGCTCGCCCATCGTCTCGTCGACGACCAGGACCGTCCC
Organism: Streptomyces sp. NPDC051104; assembly: GCF_040682835.1. Classification (NCBI taxonomy): domain Bacteria; kingdom Bacillati; phylum Actinomycetota; class Actinomycetes; order Kitasatosporales; family Streptomycetaceae; genus Streptomyces; species Streptomyces sp. NPDC051104. Next base: position 45,817 of record NZ_JBFBBS010000020.1, read on the forward strand.
GGCGGAGCGGGCCGCCTCCACCAGGCGGCGGCGCTGGTCCTCGTCGGCGAGCGCGCCCGTCGGATTGTGGAAGTCGGCCACGACGTAGGCGAGCCGCGGTGCAGCCTCGCGCAGCACCTGGCGCCAGCGGTCCAGGTCCCAGCCGCCGAGCCCCTCGGCCATGGCGACGGGGACGAGCCGGGCGCCCGCCTCCCGCATCAGCTGGAGGATGTTGGCGTACGACGGCGACTCGACGGCGATGCGCTCACCACGCCCGGCGAACAGGTGACAGATCGCGTCGATCGCGCCCATGGCGCCGGTGGTCACCATGATCTGCTCGGGCATGGTCGGGATGCCGCGCGCCGTGTAGCGGTCGGCGAGCATGGACCGCAGCGCGGGCAGGCCCGCCGGGTAGTCGCCGTGCGTGTGCGCGTACGGCGGCAGTTCCTCGAGGGCACCCTGCACGGCACGGGTGAGCCAGGGCTCGGGCGCGGGCAGCGCGGCACAGCCCAGGTCGATCATCGAGCCGAGCGCCTCGGGCGGGAGCGGTTCGAGGCCGCGCGCCGGCACCGGGTTCCCGGCCGGGACGGCGGTCCAGCTGCCCGCTCCGCGGCGGGACTCCAGGAAACCCTCGGTGCGCAACGCCTCGTACGCTGCCGCGACCGTGGTACGGCTCACCGACAGGGCGAGCGCCAGCTCCCGCTCCGCGGGCAGCCGGGCGGCGACCGGTACCCGGCCCTCCAGCACGAGCAGCCGGATGCCGTCCGCGAGCGCCCGATAGGCGGGTGGGCGGCGGCTGCCGGGGCCCGCGGGACGGTCCTGCTGGGAGGTGAGCAGCCGGGCCAGCTGTGCCGCGCCCACCGCTGATGTCCACTGTGCCATGAGTCCCAGTCCACCTTCCCGGAATTGGCCATGGATGGCTCGTCTTTCCAAGCCACAGAGTGACATACGTCAGGCCACTACCACCACAGGGGGGCACGTTTTGTCTGTCGGCTCGCCGGGCGACCCGTACATTGACAAGTCCATGAGGAGTCGTCTCGGGCGGCGGCTCCTCCAGCTGTACGCCGGTCTCGCCCTCTACGGCGCGAGCTCCGCCCTCCTGGTGAAGGCGGGGCTCGGCCTGGAGCCGTGGAACGTCCTGCACCAGGGTCTGTCCGAGCTCACCGGGTTCAGCATGGGTGTCGTACTGACGATCGTGGGCGCGGCCGTCCTGCTGCTGTGGATCCCGCTGAGGCAGCGTCCGGGACTCGGCACCGTCTCCAACGTCCTGGTGATCGGTTTCGCCATGGACGCCACCCTGGCCGTGCTCCCCGAGGTGCGCTCACTGGCCGTCCGTGTGCCCCTCCTGGTCTCGGGCGTGGTGCTGAACGGCGTGGCGACCGGCCTCTACATCGCCGCCGACTTCGGTCCCGGCCCACGCGACGGCCTGATGACCGGACTGCACCAGCGCACGGGCCGCTCGATCCGGCTGATCCGCACAGCCGTGGAGATCACCGTCGTCGCGACCGGCTTCGCCCTCGGAGGCACCGTCGGGATCGGCACCCTCGTGTACGCGCTGTCCATCGGACCGCTCGCCCAGTTCTTCCTGCGCGTGTTCGCCGCCCCCGCGGCATCGGGGCGCAGCACGGTCGTTGCCGCCGGGCAACCGGAGCGCGCGATACTGCGTCCGTGACCACCCTCATACGCCACCCCTACCTCGACCATCCCGGCCCGATCGCCTTCGCCCACCGGGGCGGGGCGGCCCACGGCCTGGAGAACACCATGGCGCAGTTCCGGCGCGCGGTGGCGGCGGGCTACCGTTATATCGAGACGGACGTGCACGCCACGGCCGACGGGAAGCTGGTGGCGTTCCACGACGCGACCCTGGACCGGGTGACCGACGGCGCGGGCCGGATCGCCGACCTGCCGTGGGAGGACGTGCGGCACGCGCGCGTGGCGGGCAGCGAGCCGGTGCCCCTCTTCGAGGACGCGCTGGAGGAGTTCCCGGATGTGCGCTGGAACGTGGACGTCAAGGCGGAGCCCGCGCTGCGGCCCCTGCTGGACCTGATCGAGCGCACCGATGCCTGGGACCGGATCTGCGTCGGCTCGTTCTCCGAGGCGCGCGTGGTGCGCGCCCAGCGCCTGGCCGGACCGCGCCTGGCGACGTCGTACGGCACCCGCGGTGTCCTCAACCTGCGGCTGCGGTCCTGGGGCATCCCTGCGGCGGTGCGCCGCTCGGCGGTCGCCGCCCAGGTGCCGGAGTCCCAGTCGGGCGTCCCCGTGGTCGACCACCGCTTCGTGCGCACCGCCCACGCGCTCGGACTGCAGGTGCACGTGTGGACGATCAACGAACCCGATCGCATGCACCGCCTCCTGGACCTGGGAGTGGATGGCATCATGACCGATCACATCGACACACTGCGCAAGGTCCTCGAAGAACGGGGCACCTGGGTCTGAACGCACCGCGCACGATCACGTTCCACGGGGAAGCGAGGGCACGGGTGGGCACCGACACCGTGCGGGCACGGGCCGTCGACGAGGCCGCCGAGCGGCGGCGCGAACAGCGCGGCTGGTACTTCTACGACTGGGCGTGCTCGGTCTACTCGACGAGCGTGCTGACGGTGTTCCTCGGTCCCTATCTCACCTCGGTGGCCAAGTCGGCGGCGGATCCGGACGGATATGTCCACCCGCTGGGTGTTCCGGTGCGCGCCGGCTCGTTCTTCGCCTACTGCGTCTCGGCCTCGGTCGTCGTGGCGATTCTCGTGATGCCGCTCGCGGGCGCGGCGGCCGACCGCACCGGCCGCAAGAAGCCGCTGCTCGCTCTGTGCGCGTACCTGGGCGCCTCGGCCACGACGGGCCTGTTCTTGCTGGACGGTGACCGGTATCTGCTCGGCGGCCTGCTGCTGATCGTCGCGAACGCGTCGGTGGCCGTCTCGATGGTGGTCTACAACTCGTATCTGCCGCTGATCGCCCCGCCCGAGGAGCGTGACGCGGTCTCCTCGCGTGGCTGGGCCTTCGGCTACGCGGCCGGTGCGCTGGTCCTGATCGCGAACCTTGTCCTGTTCACGGCCCACGACTCCTTCGGTGTCTCGGAGTCGACGGCGGTCCGCATCTGCCTGGCCGCGGCGGGCCTGTGGTGGGGCGCCTTCACGCTGATCCCGCTCAGGCGCCTGCGCGACCGCCGTACGACGTCGACGGCTGAGGGGGTGCACGGCTGGCGGCAACTCGCCGCGACGGTCCGGGACATGCGGCGCACCCCGCTCACCCTCGCCTTCCTGCTGGCGTACCTCGTCTACAACGACGGCATCCAGACGGTGATCTCACAGGCGTCGGTGTACGGCTCCCAGGAGCTGGGCCTCGGTCAGTCGACCCTGATCGCCGCCGTGCTGCTGGTGCAGGTGCTGGCGGTGGGCGGCGCGCTGGGCATGGGCCGGCTGGCCCGGACGTACGGCGCGAAGCGCACGATCCTCGGCTCGCTGGTCGCCTGGACGGCGACGCTCGCCGCCGGCTATTTTCTGCCTGCGGGCGCGCCGGCCGGGTTCTTCGCGCTGGCGGCCTGCATCGGGCTGGTCCTCGGCGGCAGCCAGGCGCTGTCCCGGTCGCTTTTCTCACATCTGGTCCCGCCCGGCAAGGAGGCCGAGTACTTCTCCGCGTACGAGATGAGCGACCGCGGCATGAGCTGGCTGGGCCCGCTCCTGTTCGGGGTCACGTACCAGCTGACGGGAAGCTACCGGGACGCGATCATCTCGCTGGTGGTGTTCTTCGCCCTCGGGTTCGTGCTGCTGGCCCGGGTTCCGGTACGCGAGGCGGTGCGCGACGCGGGCAATCCGGTGCCCGAGAGGATTTAGCGTCCGAGCGCAAAGGGCGGTAGTGTACGCGTTTGGCCTGCCAGGCGTACCGTTACTGCGCGTCAAAGGAGCCGAAACGCTGGGTGACATCTGCTAGCAGATGTGACAAACCGGGCGCCGGTGGGTACAACAAGGGGCGGCTACGACGGCGACGCATGACCCGGAACGGGACTCGGAACGGGAATCTTTACCGCCGACCGGACGTTGACCGGATGACGACGACAGCGACACCTGTCCTGTGGGCGACAAGCCCGGGAGGCACGATTCATGAGTGAGCGAGCTCTTCGCGGCACGCGCCTCGTGGTGACCAGCTACGAGACGGACCGCGGCATCGACCTGGCTCCGCGCCAGGCCGTGGAGTACGCATGCGAGAAGGGGCACCGGTTCGAGATGCCCTTCTCGGTCGAGGCGGAGATCCCGCCGGAGTGGGAGTGCAAGGTCTGCGGTGCCCAGGCGCTCCTGGTGGACGGCGACGGTCCGGAGGAGAAGAAGGCGAAGCCCGCGCGTACGCACTGGGACATGCTGATGGAGCGGCGCACCCGTGAGGAGCTCGAAGAGGTCCTCGAGGAGCGTCTCGCGGTTCTGCGGTCCGGCGCGATGAACATCGCGGTGCATCCGCGGGACAGCCGCAAGTCCGCGTAGTCCCTCCGGGGATCGGGCGGGATACTGCGCGTGCCAGTCAGTGGGCGCCGTACGTCTTTGTGACGTGCGGCGCCCACTGTTTTGTTGTCGGGCGCGGGTGGGTCGGGCGCCTGCGGGGCTCCGCCCCCGGCCCGGAAAGTCAGCGGGGCAGGGGCGGGCGGGGCTCCCCCGGGGTGTCCGCGGGCTCGTCCCTGACGACCTCGCCCTTGACGATCTTCCCGTCGGGGCGGTGCATACGAGCCTGCTGGAAGGCGTCACCGAAGCTGCCGTACGGGGACTGGCGGAGTGTGCGGTCGATCGTGCGCTCTGTGTATCGGCCGACCGCCTTCTGGACCGGCGGGAGCAGGAGGAGCAGGCCCGCCGCGTCGGAGATCAGGCCCGGCAGCATCAGCAGCAGGCCGCCGAGCATCATCAGGCCGTTGCCGCCGGTCCTCGACGGGGAGCCGCCCCTGCGCAGCGCCTCGTTCAGGTTTCGGAAGGCGCGGCGGCCCGCCCGCTTGATGACCACGGAGCCGAGCACCAGGCCGGCGACCAGCAGCAGGAAGACCGTGAATCCGCTGGTCGCACCGGCGACCACGGTCAGCAGCCAGATCTCCAGCACCAGCCACGCGGCGACGCCCAGCGGCAGAAAGGTGCGCAATCGGGAGCGCCGGGGCCGGGTCGTGGTGCGGGGAGAGGTCGAAGCGCCAGTCGTCATGCTCCCAGTGTGCCCGGACCCGGCTCAGTGCGGGATAAGGGGCGTTCAGCGGCGCCCGTGACGCCGCCCGTGTCCCTACCGGCGCGTCTTCCTGCCCCGGCCCAGGACCTTGCCGAAGCGCTCCTCCGCACCCCACGCCGTGACGCGCCACAGCGCCTCCACGACGATGTTCCGGCTCATCTTGGAGTCGCCGAGCTCGCGCTCCACGAACGTGATCGGCACCTCGACGACGTGGAACCCGGCCTTGACCGCGCGCCGCGCCAGGTCGACCTGGAAGCAGTACCCCTGCGAGGCCACCTCGTCGAGCCCGAGGCCCTCGATGGTCTCGCGGCGGAAGGCGCGGTAGCCGCCGGTGATGTCGCGCAGCGAGAGGCCGAGGGCCAGACGCGAGTAGGTGCTGCCGCCGCGGGAGAGGAACTCGCGGGACTTCGGCCAGTTCACGACCCGCCCGCCCGGCACCCACCGGGAGCCGAGCACGAGGTCCGCGCTCTTGAGCGCGGTCAGCAGGCGCGGCAGCTCCTCCGGCTGGTGGGAGCCGTCGGCGTCCATCTCGATGAGGACGCCGTAGTCGTGCTCCAGACCCCAGCGGAAGCCGGCGAGGTACGCGGCGCCCAGCCCTTCCTTGCCCTTGCGGTGCATGACGTGGACGTGATCGTCCTCGGCCACGAGTTCGTCCGCGAGCTTGCCGGTGCCGTCGGGACTGTTGTCGTCGGCCACGAGGACATGCGCCTCGGGCACCGCCGACCGCACTCGGCCGACGATCGTCTTGATGTTCTCCGCCTCGTTGTAGGTCGGAATGATCACCAAGGCGGTGCCGAGCGGACCGAACTGCTTGCCCTGGGCCGATGCCCCGAGGGTCCCGTCGCCGTGGTTCACTGCTGCCCCTTCACATCCGTACGCAGAGGTCCACCATAGTGGTCGTGGCATGGGCCTCCGCCACCGCGGGTTCGTCTGGAGGTGTCGATTCCATAAGAGTCGGGTATGAATGCCCACCGCGCGGGCGGCATGCACCGGCCGGTCGCACTGGTGCCCACGGGGTTTCGAGAGCGGGTCCAGTGCTCGCCACGGCCAGGGGGCTGCGGATCGGGGCCCGGCGCCCTTCGGGCCGACCTGGGACCCGCTGGCTGCGGATCGACCGAGAGCCGTTGTCTACTGGACGTCCGGGCCCCACCCGGGTCGCACCCTGCCGACCGACCGGAACGTTGCCCTCGCCGTGGCGCGGGCGCTGAGCCTGGCTCCCAGTGGTGATGCGCCGGCGCGGCACACCATCCCTGACCCAGCGGCGCTCGGGCGACTGCGCGGAGGTTCCCCGGTCGGACGATTCGGTGGTGGACCCGGCCGAACCTACCGGCCCTCCGCGCCTCACTGTCAACAGCCGCCCCACCTGCGGGTTTTCGGCGAAGGGCCTGGCCGCAGCGGAGGATACGCAGGTCGCGCGACGGGGTTCTGACGGATCGTCGCCGCCGCGCCACCCCGGGAGATCACTCGCCCGGCCCTACGAACACGGTTCGGCCTGCGACCACGGTGCGCAGGCAGACGGGAAGGTCGGTCCCGGGGGTCAGATCGGGCAGTCCGGGGGTGCCGGAGCGGGGGTCGGTGGACCAGCGGGCCACCCGGTCGTCGGGGGCCTGGACGACGAGTGCGTCGGTGCGCCACACGGCGTAGTCCGCGGGCGCGCCCGGCACCAGCACGCCCGCGTCGTCCCGTCCGATCGCCCGCCAGCCGCCGCGCGTGTGCGCGGTGAACGCGGCGCGTACGGAGACCCGGTGTTCGGGGGTGCGGTGGAACGCCGCCGCGCGGACCGTGCCCCAGGGGTCGAGGGGGGTCACCGGGCTGTCGGAGCCGAACGCCAGCGGGACGCCGGCGCGCAACAGGGCCGCGAACGGGTTCAGCGTGCGGGCCCGGGCGGCGCCGAGGCGCTCGGCGTACATGCCGTCCTCGCCGCCCCACAGCGCGTCGAAGGCGGGCTGGACGGAGGCGGTCAGGCCCAGTTCGGCGAAGGCCGCGATGGTCTCGGGCGTGAGCATCTCGACGTGCTCGACGCGGTGGCGGGCGGCGCGGATCCGGGCCGTGCCCACCTTCTCGGCGGCGGCGCGCACCCCTTCCACCACGGCCGTGACGGCGGCGTCCCCGATGGCGTGGAACCCCGCCTGCAGCCCGGCCTCGGTGCACGCCACGACATGCGCGGCGACCGCGGCGGCGTCCAGGTAGGCGGTGCCGGTGTGGGCGGCGTCCGCGTACGGCTGGTGCAGACACGCGGTGTGCGAGCCGAGGGCGCCGTCGACGAAGAGGTCGCCCGCGGCGCCGAGCGCACCCAGCTCCCGGGCCTTGGTGACGTCCTGCTCGGCCCAGTAGCCGACGACGCGCGGCCCGGGCTCCTCGGCGGCGAGGCGCAGCAGCCCGGTGAAGTCGTCCTGGGAGGAGATCTCCGGGCCCGCGCACTCGTGGAGCGAGCCGATGCCGAGCGAGGCGGCGTGGGCGAGGGCAGTGCGCTGGGCGTCGGTGCGCTGGGCGGGGGTGACCGCGGCGAACGCGGCGGCCCGTACGGCGTGGTGGGCGTCGCGGGTCAGCGGCTCGCCGTCCGTGAAGCCGGCCTTGTCGCGCACGCCCGGGGTGAGGTCCAGCAGGGCGCTGGTGACGACGGCCGAGTGGACGTCGATGCGGCTGAGATACAGGGGACGCCCACCGGTGGCCTCGTCGAGCTCTTCCCGGCGGGGCGCCCGCCGTTCGGGCCAGCGTGCCGCGTCCCAGCCGTGGCCGAGCAGGATCCGGTCGTCCTGCCGGGCGGCGGCGAAGTCCCGTACGAGGGCGAGGGCGGCCGTCAGGGACGGGGCACCGGACAGGTCGAGGCCGGTGAGCGCGAGGCCGGTGGCGGTGGTGTGCACGTGCGCGTCGGTGAACGCGGGAGTGACGAGGGCGCCGTCGAGGTCGACCACCTCGTCGACACCGTCCGCGAAGGCGTCGGCCGCGCCCTCGGAACCGACCCAGGCGACATGTCCGGCCTCCACGACCATCGCGGTGGCGAAGGGATCGGCGGGGCTGTGGACCTCGCCACGGCGCAGGAGGACGGTCTTCGGCTCGGCGGTGCGCTCACTCATGGGCAACAGTGTCGCCCCTGGCACGGGACGCACCGCACGGAGGTCGATCAGATCCGGGGCGGCCTTGCCTCGTACGGCGTGGACAGGACCACGGTGGTGCGCGTGGACACCCCCGCGAGGCTCCGCAGCCGGGCCAGCAGCTCCTCCAGTTCGTGCGGCGTGGCCACGCGGACCTTGAGGATGTAGTTCTCGTCGCCCGCGACGCTGTGGCAGGCCTCGATCTCCGGGACGCCCGCGAGGCGTTCTGCGATGTCGTCGGGGGCGCTGGGGTCGAACGGCTTCACCGAGATGAAGGCGGTCAGCGGCAGGCCGACGGCCTCGGGGTCGACGACGGCGGCATAGCCGCGGATGACGCCCCGCTGCTCGAGCCGACGCACCCGCTGGTGCACGGCCGATGTGGACAGGCCCGTGGCCTTGCCCAGGTCGGTGTAGCTCATCCGCCCGTCCTTGACGAGCAGCTGCACGATCTGTCGGTCCAGCTCCTCCATGGCGCTAGAACCTACAGTGCGCCCTGACTCCGCGGATACCTCAGCAGCGCAGGTCATACCCGGTTTGTGATGTTGGTGACAGCGGTCCGTGAGCCGCCCGGGTGACCCGCGGCCGCACGGGGCACCTGCGAGCGGCATGTGACGAACGCCACAGCGTCCGGCCAGGCTTCGTGATGCTCTCGTGATTACTCCGGAGACGGGACGGGAAGTGCTTGCTGTGGTCGAGGCCGCAGTGCCTTGTCGGCCCAGCCCGAGGGGGAGAAACCCATGCAGAATCCCAAGCGCCCTGGTCGCACCGTGCCCAAGCGGCAGCAGCCGGTCATCGATCCCGAGCCGGAGGGCGTCGAACCCGACGCCCTCGACGGCGAGGAGTTCGACGCGTACGACACCTTCGAGATGTACCGGGTGATCTGCCCGGACTGCGCGCAGCCCATCGCGCTCCTGGCGGACGAGGAGGTCCTGCCCGAGCACGCGCTGTGCGCCTCGCCGTGGAACCCGTTCGGTCTCACGGTCTGCTCCGGTACGGGCCGTGCGGCGGCCGACGCCCGCCCGGCGGACGAGTCCCTGGAGCCCCAGGAGCAGGACACGGCCCTGCTGCTGACCCTCCCTCAGGGGCTCGACTGGCGCACGCAGCCGTTCTCGCACGTCGGCGGCCCGGGTTCGCGCCCGCTGCGGCTCGCGACACTGCGCCGCCAGGCCGCCTGACACGTCGCGGGCAGCGGCGGTTCCCCGGGCGGTCCGCCGCGGAACTCACGCTCGATTAGCGGGGTCGGTGACCTCGGCGGGCGTCGGGGCGTTGCTCCGTGTATGAGCCCCAGTTATTCGACGACCGGACCCCGGCGGCCGGTGTTCATCCCGGTACCGGCGGCGACGCTGCCGCCGCCGCAGCCGCAGGATCCGCCCATCTACCGCGCGCTGATGCGCACCTGGGCCGACCGCGGCCGCACGCTCCCGGGGCGCCACGACCCGGAGTGGGTGCGGCTCGCGGCGCCGCCGGCCGGCCCGCGCCGGCTCGCGGCGGGCCAGGAGTCGTTCAGCGGGACTCGGGACCAGCGAGGTGACGGGCGATGACCATGCGCTGGATCTGGTTCGTCCCCTCGACGATCTGCAGCGCCTTGGCCTCCCGCATATAGCGCTCGACCGGGAAGTCCACGGTGTAGCCGTACCCGCCGAGCACCTGGACGGCGTCGATGGTGACCTTCATCGCCGTGTCGGTGCAGTGCAGCTTGGCCATGGCCGCCTGCTTGGCGAACGGCCGCCCGGCGTCGCGCAGCCGTGCCGCCGCCAGGTACAGCGCCCGGCCCGCCTCGATCTGCGTCGCCATGTCGGCGAGCAGGAAGCGCAGCCCCTCGAAGTCCGAGATCGGCCGCCCGAACTGCCGGCGCCCGGTGGCGTACGCGACGGCCTCGTCCAGGGCCGCCTGGGCCAGGCCGATGGCGCAGGCCGCGATGCCGAGCCGCCCGGAGTCGAGCGCGGACAGCGCGATCGCGAAGCCCTGTCCCTCGTCGCCGATGCGCCGCTCTTCAGGCACGCGCACCCCGTCGAAGTGGACCTGTGCGGTGGGCGACCCCTTCATGCCCATCTTCTTCTCGGGCGCCGCGGCACTCAGCCCCTCGGTGTCGGCGGGGACGAGGAACGCGGTGATCCCGCGGGGGCCCTCCTCGCCGGTGCGCGCCATCACGGTGTAGAAGTCGGCGATCCCTCCGTGAGTGATCCATGCCTTGGTGCCGTTGATCACCCAGTGGTCGCCGTCCCGGACCGCCTTCGTCCGCAGGGACGCGGCATCCGACCCGGACGACGGCTCGGAGAGGCAGTAGGCGCCCAGGAGGCCCCCGCCGAGCATCGCGGGCAGGTGTTCCAGCTGTTGTTCCTTGGTGCCGTAGTGCGCGAGGGCATGACAGGCCAGGGTGTGGACGCTGACGCCGAGGCCGACGGTGAGGCGGGCCGCGGCCAGCTCCTCGAGGACCTGCAGGTAGACCTCGTAGGGCTGGTCACCACCGCCGTACTCGGAGTCGTACGGCAGGCCGAGCAGTCCGGAGTCGGAGAGCAGGCGGAAGGTCTCGCGCGGGAAGTGCCCGGAGTGCTCCTCCTCGGCCGCCTTCGGGGCGATCTCGCGCTGCGCGATGTCGCGGACGAGCGAGATCAGATCCCGGGCCTCGTCCGTGGGCAGTTGTCGGTCCACCGGCTGCGGGGCGCGGTCGGGCATGGCGACGCTCTCCTCCCTCTTGGGCACGTCGGCGGACATGCGCCTTGGGTGGGGCGGCGCCGCCGGGTCTCACTGAGCCTGGCCGATGCTCGCCGCTCCGGGTCGCGGAGGCGGCTGACCAGCGGCTGTGGCGCTTGGAGTATGCCCGATCGGAGGCATGGCGTCACCGGTTAACGACCGCTTACTTCAAGAAAGCGGATGCCGTGCCGCGGCGTGATCGACATCCGACGGAGGGGTCTTGCCCCCAGGCCGTCTCCGCTCGCCGTGGACCAGCCCGAGACGGCTTCGCCGGCACCCGGGTGGGACCGCTCGGGGGTCGATCAGTCCTCCCGTTGTGGTCAGGACGGCCGGCGGGCCGGTGGCGGGGCCGGGTACGCGGGTTCCAGTTCCTCGATCGCGCGCAGGGTGCCGCCCAGCGTCTTCGCGAGCAGGTCGCACATCGTGTCGCGGGACAGTAGCGGGCGGTCGATCCAGTCGAGAGTCACGCCCTCCACGCCGCACACCCAGCCGAGCAGTCCCGTGCGCACCAGCGGAGCGATGTCACGCCGCCCGTACGCCCCCTCGGCGATCGTGGTGACGATCGCCTCGCGCACCCCGTCCCGGATGGCGTGGACCTCTGCGTCGAAGCCCACGCCGCCGCTGACGATCGTGCGGTAGGCGGCCTGGTTGTGCTCGGCGTAGCGCAGATAGCGGTCGATGGTGCGGTGCACCCGTTCCACCGGCGGCAGATCCAGGCCGGCGGCCGCGGAGGTCACGAGGTCGGCCACCGAATCCTCGACAATGGCGAGGTAATAGCCGCGTTTCGATTTGAAGTAGTAGTAGATGAGCCCCTTCGCCACCTGGGCATGGCGCGCGATGTCGTCCATCGACAGCGTGTCGTAGGACGTGTCGGCGAATAACTTCCGTCCGATCGCGATGAGTTCGGCGCGGCGCGCCAGGGAGCGATCGGTACCGCGCACCTGGGGGCGCACGGCACCTCGCTGTTGACTGCTCTTCAATTTCGGCCCAAGTCTCCAACTGCCGGCGGGACATCCGCAGTATTGCAGAATGACACCACCAGCATGTTCGGCTCTGATCGGCAGAGTCGGTCGCCAGAGTCGGACCCTGTTGGGAAATGTGCCGCCTGGTTCCCCGGTGGGCGCGTCAGCGGACGCCCACCGCCGCGAGCGCCTTGCGCTGCCGCGAGGTGGGACGGGCCGGGAAGTACAGGTAGCAGACGCCGCCGGTGCCGGAGGCGACCTTGCCGGAGGCGTTGTACCGCTTGGTGCGCAACCAGATGTTCTCGAACTCCCGCCGCCGGTACACGCGCCGCACCGCCTCGTCGCTCGGCGACGCCGGGTCGTTCGCGATCACGTCGCCGTCGGCGGTGAACCCGATCACGGTCATCAGATGCCCCGCTGTCCCGTACCCCGCCCCGGTCAGCTCCTCCTTCAGGAACGACTGCGAGGTGATGGCCGGGATGCCCGCAGCGATCAGCGTCTCCAGGTCGGTGAGCGAGGACAGCCGGGTGACCACGGCCTGAAGGTCCTTGAACGTCGCCGCGTAGGCCGCGTTGAAGGGCCAGTTGCCGCAGCCCTCGTACTGGTGGTCGTAGGTGAAGCGGGCGGCATGGCAGACCTGCGGGTCCGCGTACGACGGGTTGATCCAGGACAGTTGTTCGGGTGTGAGCCGCCGCCCCCAGTACTCGATGATCATCTGTGAGGACGTGGGGCTGCACCAGGCCTCGCCGCCGCTGTCGTACTCCGGGTACTGGCCCTTGTGGATCTCCTGCGAGTAGCGCGGGACGATCAGTTCCTCGGCGAGCCCCGGCGTGGAGGCCGGGACGGTGAAGCGGTCGGGAATGTCGGAGCCCATGGCGCCGAGCCGCCACACCGTCGGCGTGATCCGTGTGCCGGGTGTGCGGTACAGGGTCAGGCCCAGGCGGTACGACACCAGGCGCAGGCCCGAGGCGGGATCGGCGATGGCGAAGGTGTCGGTCCAGATGTTGCTCCTGCCATCGCTCTGGCCGTCCACGGAGGTGCGGCGGATGTCCTGGTCACCGGCCGCCCAGCGGCCCATCACGTACCAGGGGGTGTCCGTGCCGTCGGAGTAGGTGCCCTTCAGTTCGACCTGGAGCCAGGTGCCGGCCGGGGTGTGCGCGTTCCAGGAGGCGACGAGCTCGGTGGACGGGACGGCGAGGCGGTGCGCCGGGGAGGCCCAGGTGGCGTACTCCCAGGTGGCGGACTTTCCGGTGTGCGGGTCGGTGTAGTCGGTACGACCGGCGGGCGTGGCGATCACCAGGCCGGGGCGGAGGCCGGCGAGCGCGCGAACGCCCTGCGCGGTGCCGCTTCGCCAGTAGGGGTACGAGGTCCAGGCGCGGTAGTCCACGAGGGTCGGTGATGCTTTCGTCGGCCGGGCGGTCGGCGTGGCCGCGGCCGCCGGGCCCGCGGTGCCGGCCGCCGTGGTTGCGGCGACCGCCGCGGCGAGGATGGTTCTGCGGGACGGCTCTGAAGCTCTGGTCATCGGTGGGTGACCCCCAGGAGTCCTTCAAGCAGCGGTTCGGACGCACGGTGTGCGCCAACTATGGCCGCCACGCACGGACTTCTGCCAGCACTTCGGCCGCCGACGCGCCCACCAATATTGGTCCCGACCTGTGGCGGTCTCCTCGGAATGGGGGGCGGGAATTCGGAGAGGCGAATCACCCGCGTCCACACCGAACCCGAAGTAGGGGAAATTCCGGAGAGAGGTCGCTTTCTCCGTGAAGAGGGACAGCCCATTCGCGCGAGTAAGCTGTCCCCTCGAAAACATGCCGAAACATGCCGACACACCTTCTCGCCCGGGAATCGCCATTCACGCTCTCGTGTCCCGCCTTCAGCACCTACCGCCCTCCTGCGGCCCCGTCCGTCTCGTCGGCGTGGACGGGCACGCGGGGTCGGGGAAGTCCACGTTCGCCGCACACTTGGCGGCCGCACTCGGCGGCGCGCCCGTGCTGCACCTGGACGACATCGCCACCCATGAGGAGCTGTTCTCCTGGACGGACCGGGTGCTGCGGGAGGTGATCGAGCCGCTCGGCCACGGCCGGACCGCGCACTACCGGCCCTACGACTGGCGCGCACGGCGCTTCGGTCCCGCCCGTACGCTGCCACCCGCCCCCGTGATCCTGATCGAGGGAGTCGGCGCCGGCCGCCGGGCGCTGCGCCCGTATCTCGCCCGGCTGCTGTGGATGGACCTGGCGCGCGAGGAGGCGTGGACGCGCGGGCGGGCCCGGGACGGCGAGGAGCAACGCGCGTTCTGGGACGGCTGGGTCGAAGCGGAGCGCCGGCACTTCGCCGAGGACCCTTCGCGACCCCACGCCTGCCTTCTGGTGCATCAGAAGCCGGAGGGATATGAGGTGCTTCCTGGGCCCGCCGGGCTTCCTGGTCCGGACCAAGATCTCACCCAGAGTGACGACCCATCGGCAGTGTGCTGAACTCGTGAAGACCCCTCGCCGGGCAACTTCCTCGAGTGCCCCAAGTCGGCTTGACCGGGGGGCCGTACAGGTCTTACGTTCTCAATGTGCGGCTTTCGCAGTCGCACCCAGACGCGAAGCCCCCGGTTGTTCCCCCGTGATCGGGGGCTTCGTTCTGCTCCCGGCACCTTCCGCGGGCGCCAAGAGGCGTGATCCGCTCACCCTCGGTCACCACGTGCCGCGCGCCCCGTCTGCTCCCGCCTCGCCGAACGGCCCGTGCGGCACCCTTCGTGCGCCCCTCCCCCGCAGGTACGATGCCTCTCGGTGCGACGTTCGGACGCTGCTCTGCGCACCGTGGCAACTCCGGTCCGCAGCACAGCGGTTCGAGCAAGGCGGCCGACGGGCACGGGCCCGGCGGTGAACCAACGGGGGCACGGTTTGTGGGGGACGTGATGGACTTCGGCACGCAGGGCCCTCAGGCCCCGGCCGACCTCGCCTGGCTGCGAGGGGTCGACGCCTACACGATGGGCGCCTATCCGCAGGCGGAGGAGGAGTTCCGCGCCGCGGTCCGGATGGATCCGGGGATGGCGGACGGCTGGCTCGGGCTGCACGCGCTGCGCGTCGACACGACGACCGCGCTGCTCAGGATGTACCGCCACCGCGACCGCTTCGGGGAGCAGCGGACGCGACACCGGCGCACCCTCAACTCCTGGTACTGGCTGGGCTGGTGGGTGCAGCCGGTGCTGGAGAGCCCGCGCGACCTGCTGCTCGCGCACGCCTCGCACTGGCTGGACGGCCGCCACGTCCCGGAGCTGGACCGCGCGCTGGCGGGCCTGCCGCCGGTCGACGCCGACCCCCAGGTGCGCTTTCTGCACGCCTGCCGGGCCTACCTGGTCAAGGACTGGGAGCAGTTGGTCCGGCACACCGATCCGCTGATCGACGATCCCATGCTCGGCATAGAGGCCGGACTTTTCGGCGGCATGGCCCGGGTCCGCCTGGAGATGTTCGGGCAGGCCGAGCCGCTGCTCGCCGCCGCCCTGATGCGCTGCCGCAGCGAGCAGCCGCAGCGCAAGGAGCTGCGGTACTGGCTGGCCCGGGCGCACGAGGGCACGGGCCGCTCGGCCGCCGCACTCCCCCTCTACCGTGCCGTGCACCGGGTGGACCCGGCGTTCATGGACACCTCGGCGCGGCTCGCCGCGATCGCCGAGGGGGACGGGTACGACGACTCGACCGATCTGACGGCGATGGCGCTCGCCGGAGGCGGCGACACGCTGGAGGCACCGGACGGTCTCGATCCGCTCTTCGGCGCCGAGGGCCGGGACGTGAAGCTGTCCGATCCCGAACCGCCGCCGACCGGTCCGCTGCCGGCGCAGGGCGACCCCGTGCGGGAGAAGGCCGCCTCGGTGCCGGCGCAGTCGTGGCCGGCCGGGCCCACGGATCCGGCACTGCTGGACGAGGCGCTGGCCGAGCTGGAGCGCATGGTCGGTCTGGAACCGGTCAAGCGCCAGGTCAAGGCGTTGTCGGCACAGTTGAACATGGCCCGGCTGCGGGCCGGCCAGGGCTTACCCGTCCAGCCGCCGAAACGGCATTTCGTGTTCTCGGGACCCTCCGGCACCGGCAAGACGACCGTGGCGAGGATTCTGGGCCGGGTCTTCTACGCGCTCGGCCTGCTCGGCGGCGATCACCTCGTGGAGGCGCAGCGGGCGGATCTGGTCGGCGAGTACCTGGGCCAGACGGCGGTGAAGGCCAACGAACTGATCGACTCGGCGATCGGCGGCGTCCTGTTCGTGGACGAGGCGTACTCGCTGTCCAACACGGGATACGGCAAGGGGGACGCCTACGGGGACGAGGCGCTTCAGGTGCTGCTGAAGCGGGCGGAGGACAACCGGGACCACCTGGTGGTGATCCTCGCGGGGTACCCCGAGGGGATGGACCGGTTGCTGGCCGCCAACCCGGGACTGTCCTCACGCTTCACGACGCGGGTCGATTTCCCCTCGTACCGTCCCTTGGAGCTGACGGCGATCGGCGAGGTGCTGGCCGCCGAGAACGGGGACGTCTGGGACGAGGAGGCTCTGGAGGAGCTTCGGTCGATCGCCGGGCATGTGGTCGACCAGGGCTGGATCGACGAGCTCGGGAACGGGCGGTTCCTGCGGACGCTGTACGAGAAGAGTTGTGCGTATCGGGATCTGCGACTGAGCGGCTATCCGGGGATGCCGTCTCGGGACGACTTGTCGACATTGCGGTTGCCGGATCTGATGCAGGCCTATGGGGAGGTCTTGTCCGGCCGAGGGCCGCAGGATCCTTCGGGGTTGTAGCAACGCCCACCAGTTCGGTCGAGCCTGCGCGTCTGCGGCTGCCGGTTCGTCGTGCATTGTCGCGTCCACGCGGCAGAGCCGCATACCGACAGGTCCCCGCGCCCCTGAACGAGGCGCGGGGAACCCTTCTCAGCTCGCTACCGCTTCCCTCGGTTCCGCCATGCGCGGCTGAGGCGGAGCCCCCCGGTGCGCCGGGTCCCTGACCTCGCCGACCAGGAGTTCCAGTACGTCCTCCAGCGCGACCAGGCCCAGGACCCGGCCGGAGGTGTCCGCCACCTGGGCCAGATGGGTGGCCGCCCGGCGCATCACCGTGAGCGCGTCGTCCAGCGGGAGCTCCGCCGCGAGCGTCGTCATGGGCCGCCAGAGCTGCTGCGGCACCGCCCGTTCGGATTCCTCGAGGTCGAGGACGTCCTTGACGTGCAGATAGCCCATGAAGGCGCCGTTGCCCGCGACCACGGGGAAGCGTGAGTAGCCCGTGCGAGCGGTGAGTGCCACGACCTCACCCGGGGTCACCATGGCCTCGACCGTCACCAGCAGGTCCGGGTCCAGGAGCACGTCCGTGACCGGGCGCGAGCCCAGCTCCAGCGCGTCCTCCAGACGCTCCGCCTCCTCGGGGTCGAGCAGGCCGGCCTGGCCGGAGTCCTCCACGAGCTGGTTGAGCTGCTCACTTGTGAAGGCGGCCTCGACCTCGTCCTTCGGTTCGACCCGGAACAGTTTGAGGATCACCCGGGCGCAGGCGCTCAGCGTGACCGTGACGGGACGGCACAGCCGCGCGAACGCCACCAGGCCCGGGCTCAGCCACAGCGCGGCCTTCTCCGGGGCCGCCATCGCCAGGTTCTTCGGCACCATCTCGCCGATCACCAGATGGAAGAAGACGACCGCCGCGAGCGCGATCACATAGCCGAGCGGATGGACCAAGTCGTCGGGGATGTGCGCCGCAGCGAACACCGGTTCGAGCATATGCGCCACGGTCGGCTCGGCGACGGCGCCCAGTGTCAGGGAGCACACGGTGATCCCGAACTGGGCCGCGGCCATCATCTGCGGCAGCCGTTCCAGGCCGTAGAGCACCTGTCGCGCCCGGGCGGTCCCCAGCGGCTCGATCTGGCTGCGGCGTACGGACACGAGCGCGAACTCGGCGCCGACGAAGAACCCGTTGACGAGCACCAGCAGCGCCGCGAACAGGAGTTGGAGCAGGCTCATCGCACCGCCTCCGCGGCCGGCGCGGGGGCGTCCGCGAGCTTCACGAGCCTGACGCGCTCGGCGCGGTAGTGGCCGACCTGGCGGACGGTGAGCCGCCAGCCCGGCAGCTCGGCGCGGTCACCGAGGGCGGGGATCCGGCCCAGCAGGCCGGCGACCAGTCCGGCCACGGTCTCGTACGGCCCCTCGGGCACGTCCAGGCCTATCCGCTTGAGGACGTCGACGCGGCAGCTTCCGTCGGCGTCCCACGCGGGGCACCCGTCCTCGAGCGGCGCGACGGCGAGTTCCGGCAGGTCGAGGCCGTCGTGCTCGTCGCGCACCTCGCCGACCAGTTCCTCGACGATGTCCTCCAGGGTGACGACGCCGGCCGTGCCGCCGTACTCGTCGACGACGACGGCGATGGGCTGCTGGCTGCGCAGCAGCTCCAGGAGGGGCTGCACGGGCAGCGTCTCCGGGACCAGCAGGGGTGCCTGGGCGATCCGGGTGACGGGAGTACGCAGCCGTTCGTGGGAGGGGACCGCGAGGGCGTCCTTGAGGTGGACCATGCCGACGATTTCGTCGATCTTGTCGTGGTAGACGGGGAAGCGGGACAGGCCGGTGGCCCGGGTGAGGTTGACCACGTCCTGCGCGGTGGCGGAGGACTGCAGCGCGCTCACCCGCACGCGCGGGGTCATCACATGCTGGGCGGTGAGCTCTCCGAGGAAGAGCGTGCGGACGAACAGGTCGGCCGTGTCCTGTTCCAGCGCGCCGGCCCGCGCGGAGTGGCGGGCCAGCGAGACGAGCTCGCCGGGGGTGCGGGCGGAGGCCAGTTCCTCGGCGGGTTCCACGCCCAGGGCCCGCACCAGGCGGTTCGCGACCGCGTTCAGGGCCGCGATGACCGGCCGGAACAGCCGGGAGAACAGGTGCTGGGGACCCGCGACGAAGCGGGCGACCTGGAGGGGCCTGGACACCGCCCAGTTCTTGGGGACGAGTTCACCGATCACCATCTGCGCGGCCGAGGCGAGCAGCATGCCGACGACGACCGCGACGCCGCTCGCCGCGCCCTCGGGGAGCCCGAGCAGCCCGAACGGGGCGTGCAGCAGCTCGGCGAGCGCCGGTTCGGCGAGCATGCCGACGACGAGCGAGGTGATGGTGATGCCGAGCTGGGTGCCGGAGAGCTGGAAGGACAGCTCCTTGAGCGACTCGACGACCGTACGGGCACGCCGGTCGCCCTCGGCCGCGGCCCGCTCGGCGTCCGGGCGCTCGACCGTGACGAGCCCGAACTCGGCCGCCACGAAGAAACCGTTGGCGAGAATCAGCAGGAACGCCGCCCCGAGGAGCAGCAAGGGGATGGTCATGATGCCGCCGCCTCCGCGTTCACACGGACACGGTCCGCGCTATGTCGGCAGGGGGCGGCGCAGGTACTACAGGACGATCCGTCCATCGCCGGAGGGAGTCACTCCTCGGGTAGCAGGAACCCCTGAGCACCGGGTGGAACCTCAGGGGCGGAGGCGCCACGTAAGCGCCTCTGCCACCAGATTAATCAAGACTTCGCCCAGTGCGGCAGGGTGGACGTCCCCGAGTCAGCCCTGATGTCGCTCGGGATCGGCCGTGGAGCGGGCCTCGGCGAGCGCCCGGAGCGTGCGTGCGTCCTCGATGGCGCGCTTCTTGGCGATGCCCGGCTGGATACCGAGGGCGGGCAGGCTGGTGCCGTCGCTGAGGTTCAGGAACACCCAGGGGTCGCCGGGACGCAGGTTGACCTGGACGATCTCCGCCCAGTCCAGCTGGCGCCGGCTGGCGATGTTGACGACGGTGACCCCGCTCTCGTCGGCGACGACCTTGGGCCGGGCGAGCAGGAGCAGCACTCCGAAGAGAAGGGCCGCCGTGAGGATGAAGCTGAGACGTTCCCCGGTGGTGAGCTGGTCCAGCAGCAGCGCGACCGTGGTGATCACCACGAGTATCGCGACGCCGGCGGTCAGCAGCACGGCGCGGGTGCGGCCCGGCCGGAAGGTGACGGGAAGGGTGGGCAGGTCCGACATCGGTACGCGGTTCCTCAGAGGCGGCAGGCGTGGATGGCCGTGGTGAGGATGGCCCGGGCACCGATGTCGTACAGGTCGTCCATGATCCGCTGGGACTCCTTGGCGGGGACCATGGCCCGCACGGCGACCCAGCCCTCGTTGTGCAGGGGCGAGACGGTCGGGGACTCCAGGCCCGGGGTGAGGGCGACGGCCTTCTCGAGCTGCTCGACGCGGCAGTCGTAGTCCATCATCACGTACGTACGGGCCACCAGGACGCCCTGGAGGCGGCGCAGGAACTGCTGGACCTTGGGCTCCTCGGCGTCGGCGCCGGTGCGGCGGACGACGATCGCCTCGGACTTCATGATCGGCTCGCCGATGACCTCCAGGCCGGCGTTGCGCAGCGAGGTGCCGGTCTCGACGACGTCCGCGATGACCTCGGCGACGCCGAGCTGGATGGCGGTCTCCACCGCGCCGTCCAGGTGGACGACAGCGGCGTCGATGCCGTTGTCGGCGAGGTGCTTGGCGACGATGCCCTCGTAGGAGGTGGCGATCGTCATGCCGTTGAGGTCCTCCACGCCCTTCGCCGTGCCGGGCTTGGTGGCGTAGCGGAAGGTGGAGCGGGCGAAGCCGAGCGGGAGGATCTCCTCGGCGTTGGCGCCGGAGTCGATGAGCAGGTCACGGCCGGTGATGCCGATGTCGAGGCGGCCGGAGGAGACGTAGATCGCGATGTCGCGGGGGCGGAGGTAGAAGAACTCGACCTCGTTCTCCGGGTCGACGATCCTCAGCTCCTTGGACTCCCGGCGCTGCTGGTAGCCGGCCTCATGCAGCATCTCCGCCGCAGGGCCGGACAGTGAACCCTTGTTGGGGACGGCGATGCGCAGCATGAGGTCGGCTTCCTTCGTTCGTGCGTATGGTTGTACGGGTATTCGGTTTACGGCTCAGAGGTGGGCGTAGACGTCGTCCAGGGAGATCCCGCGCGCCACCATCATCACCTGGACGTGGTACAGCAGCTGGGAGATCTCCTCGGCGGCCGCCTCCTTGCCCTCGTACTCGGCGGCCATCCAGACCTCGGCGGCCTCTTCGACGACCTTCTTGCCGATGGCATGAACGCCCTTGCCGACCAGCTCGGCGGTGCGGGAAGTGGCGGGATCGCCGTGGGCGGCCTTGTGCTGGAGCTCGGTGAAGAGCTCCTCGAACGTCTTCTTGGACATGGTGGCCCTAACCCTACGCGCTGAGGGCCGTATCTCAGTGCCAGGGTTCAGATACTGAGCGGAGCGTGGCGGCCGTCGCCACCGCCGCCGTCACCGCCTCGTGCCCCTTGTCCTCGTTGGACCCCTCGAGGCCCGCGCGGTCCAGGGCCTGCTCCTCCGTGTCGCACGTCAGAACCCCGAAGCCGACGGGGACACCGGTCTCGACGGAGACCTGGGTCAGGCCCTGGGTGACGCCCTGGCACACGTAGTCGAAGTGGGGGGTGCCGCCGCGGATGACGACGCCGAGGGCGACGATCGCGTCGTATCCGCGGCCCGCGAGGACCTTCGCCGCGACCGGCAGCTCGAAGCTGCCGGGGACCCTGAGCAGGGTCGGCTCGTCGATCCCCAGCTCCCGCAGGGCGCGCAGGGCGCCGTCGACCAGACCGTCCATCACCTTGTCGTGCCACTGTGCCGCGATGACGGCGACCCGCAGGTCGCTCACGTCGCGTACGGACAGCTCCGGTGCACCCTTGCCGCTCACGTCTCTCCTCAGTGCTCTGTTACTGGTTGCCGCAGGCGGACACGGCGGTCGTGTCCAGCCAGGGCAGGTCGTGCCCCATCCGGTCCCGCTTGGTGCGCAGGTAGCGGAGGTTGTGTTCACCCGCCTGGACGGGCATCGGTTCCCGGGCGGTGACCTTGAGGCCGTAGCGCAGCAGGGCGTCGGTCTTCTCCGGGTTGTTGGTCATCAGGCGCACGCTGCTCACGCCGAGGTCCTTCAGGATCTGGGCGCCGGCGGCGTAGTCCCGGGCGTCGGCGGGCAGGCCCAGCTCCAGGTTGGCGTCCAGGGTGTCACGGCCGCGCTCCTGGAGTTCGTACGCGCGCAGCTTGGACATCAGTCCGATACCGCGTCCCTCATGGCCGCGGAGGTAGACGACCACGCCCCGGCCCTCGGCCTGGATGCGCCGCAGGGACGCCTCCAGCTGGGGGCCGCAGTCGCAGCGGGCGGAGCCGAAGACGTCGCCGGTCAGGCACTCGGAGTGGACGCGGACCAGAACGTCCTCACCCTCGCCGATCTCGCCGTGGACGAGGGCGACGTGCTCGACGCCGTCGACGGTGGACCGGTAGCCGTACGCCGTGAAGGTGCCGTGGGCGGTGGGCAGCCGGACCTCGGCCTCGCGGCGGACGGTCGGTTCGTCCGAGGTGCGGCGGTAGGCGATCAGGTCCTCGATGGAGATGATCGTCAGGCCGTGCTTGCGGGCGAACGGGATCAGCTCGGGCAGCCGCAGCATGTGGCCGTCCTCGCCGGCGATCTCCACGATGGCGCCGGCCGGGCGCAGTCCCGCGAGCCGGGCGAGGTCGACGGCGGCCTCCGTGTGGCCGTTGCGGACCAGGACGCCGCCGGGCTTGGCGCGCAGCGGGAAGACATGGCCGGGGCGCACGAAGTCCGAGGGCTCCGCCGTGCCGCGCGCCAGCAGCTGGAGCGTGGTGGCGCGGTCGGAGGCGGAGATACCGGTGGTCACGCCGTGGGCGGCGGAGGCGTCGACGGAGACCGTGAAGGCGGTCTTCATCGACTCGTTGTTCTCGTCGACCATCTGGGGGAGCCCGAGCCGGTCCAGCTCCTCGCCCTCCATGGGGACGCAGATCAGGCCGCGGCACTCGCTCATCATGAAGGCGACGATCTCGGGGGTGACCTTCTCGGCGGCGATCACGAGGTCGCCCTCGTTCTCGCGGTCCTCGTCGTCGACGACCACGACCGGCCGGCCGGCCGCGATGTCGGCTATGGCCTGCTCGACCGGGTCGAGCGCGAAGTCCTCGATGGTGTCCGTGCTGTACAGAATCGGCGCCGTGCTCATACGGCGGCTCCTTCCAGGACGGGCCGCGCGGCCCTGCGGGAGCGCAGCCACCAGTCGCGCATGCCCCACAGGACGAGTGCGCCGTAGATGACGTAGACGAATCCGGAGAAGGCGAAGCCGTTGGCGAAGTTGAGCGGGACGCCGACGGCGTCGACGAGCAGCCAGGCGAACCAGAACTCGACCATGCCGCGTGCCTGGGCGTACATGGCGACGATCGTGCCGACGAAGATGTACGCGTCCGGCCACGGGTCCCACGACAGTGTCGGGAAGGCGGTGAACAGGCCGGCCACGGCGAGGGTGCCCACGGCCGCGGCGCCGGCCAGGATGCCGCGTTCCCGCCAGGTGGCGAAGCGCGGTGCGATGTGGCCGTCCTCCGCCTGGCCCTTGCCGCGGTTCCACTGCCACCAGCCGTAGACGGCGACGACCATGACGACGACCTGCTTGCCGGCGCTGCCGGAGAGGTGGGCCGTGGCGAAGGCGGCGAAGAGGATCAGGCCGGACAGGAACTGCACCGGCCAACTCCATATGGAGCGCCGCCAGCCGAAGGCGAGCCCGAGCAGACCGATCACGTTGCCGATCATGTCCGACCACTTGATGTGCTGGCCGAGGAGCGTGAAGGCTTCGGAGTTCAGCCAGTTCACTTGGTGGCCCCCTGACCGGCCAGGAGGCTCTCGACGTACTTGGCGATGATGTCGACCTCGAGGTTGACCGGGTCGCCGGGCTGCTTGAGGCCGAGGGTGGTCAGCGCGAGGGTGGTCGGGATGAGGCTCACGGAGAAGTGGTCGTCTCCGGCCTCGACGACCGTGAGGCTGATGCCGTCCACCGCGATGGAGCCCTTCTCCACGACGTAGCGGGACAGGTCCGCCGGGAGCGAGATCTTCACGATCTCCCAGTGCTCGGAGGGCTTGCGCTCCAGGACCGTGCCGGTTCCGTCGACATGGCCCTGCACGATGTGGCCGCCGAGACGGGTGCCGACGGCGGTGGGGCGTTCGAGGTTGACACGGGAGCCGACCGTGAGGCCGCCGAGGCTGGAGCGGTTCAGGGTCTCCGCCATGACGTCGGCGGTGAACTCGTCGCCCTCGTGCTCCACGACGGTGAGACAGACGCCGTTGACCGCGATGGAGTCACCGTGGCGGGCGCCTTCGGTGACGACGGGTCCACGGAGCCGGAAGCGGGAGGAGTCGCCGAGATTCTCGACGGCGGTGACCTCACCCAGCTCTTCGACGATTCCGGTGAACACTTCCCGGGTCCTCCTGCCTCGATGGGGCACGGACTCCGGGGCCTGTCGATGACGACAGCAGACACGAGCGAGACACCGGGGGCGACGCCGGACGGGCCTCGTCCGCATGGACGAGCCGAGACGGCGGCGCGCACGAATGCCCGCCCGCCGCGCACTGCCTCCCATCCGGACTTTAACCGTCGGTCCAGGAATTCCACCTGGTCAACCGGCCGCTGGAAGCGACCGGGTCGCGGACTGTAACCGCCGGTTCGGACTTTCACCGACCCCGGAGTGCGCTGCTTCTGGTACAGGCTCAGTGTGCCACGACTGATCGATGGCCAACCGGGTGAACTGCTGTGTGGTGCCTCACATGTTCACATGCCGGACATGGCCGACGGCGGGCGCCTGCCCCGTCCTCGCTGCCACCGCGACAACACGCGCCCCGCGAGAGCCACTTGGGATTGGTCCATACCTATTGACTGGGCTGATCCGCCCCACCTAGGGTCGGCGCTCGCGGCGCGGTGCGCCGCCTCGAACGGCCCGGCGGCGGTGACGAAGGCCCTTGCCCGCCGCCGGGCCTGCGTGTGGCATGACCACGGCGGTACGGCCGTCTGTCGCAGTGTGGGCGCCTGGCGCAGTGCGGGCGCCTATCGCTCGGGCGGCGTGAACAGCTCCTCCTGGGCTCCGTCCCGTGCCGTCAGCAGGGCCCCCCGCAGGACCGCCCCGCCGCCCAGGGTGCTCGCGCGCACCTCGGTGGCCAGCGGTGACACGCGAGCCAGACGCTCCGCGACCCGAGCGGCGAGGACGTCCCCGCCCGCCCGCCCGACCTCACCCCCGAGCACGACACAGCCGGGGTCGAGGATGGCGGCGACGGAGGCGGCACCGATGGCGAGCCGGTCGGCGAGGGCGTCGAGGAAACGGCCGGCCCGCTCGGCCGGGGGCACGTCCGTCACCCCGCTGCCGCCGCCCGCCTCGACCCCCGCGACCGCGCCCCGCACCAGGGCCGCCGCCGGCAGCTCGCGCGCGGCCCGCCCCGCCGACAACCCGTGCTCTCCCGCCAGTTCCACGATCGCCGCCGCCCCCGCCAGGGAGTGGAATCCGCCCTCGCAGTCCGTCGCCGACGGCAGGGTGACGGTGCCCGGGACCGGCAGGAAGCCGATCTCGCCCGTGCCGCCCGAAGCCCCGCGGCGCAGTGCGCCGTCCAGGACCACCGCCGCGCCCGTGCCATGGCCCAGCCACAGCAGGACGAACGTGTCGCGGTCCCGCGCCACGCCCTCGCGCTGCTCGGCCAGCGCCGCGAGGTTGGTCTCGTTCTCGACGATCACCCGGGCGGGCAGCCGCTCCTGGAGCGCGGCGACCAGGCGGCGGTGCCACTCCGGCAGCCCGGCGGAGTCGCGGAGTTCGCCGGTGGCGGGGTCGATGAGCCCGGGCGCCCCGATCCCGACCGTGTGCAGCCTGTCGGCACCGGCCTCCTTCGCGGCACGCTCCACCAGCAGCACCGCCTGCTCGACCGCCGGCCCGGTGCCGGTGTCGCCGCCGATCGGCACGGAGGCCTCCGCGAGCACCCCGCCCAGCAGATCCGACACCAGCACGGAAACGCTCTCGGTGCGCACGTCCAGGGCAGCGAGGTGGGCGCGGTCGGCGACGATCCCGTACAGCCGCGCGTTCGGACCGCGTCGCTGCTCGCCCCACTCCCCCACCACCGCGATCAGTCCGGCGGCCGTGAGCCGTTCGACGAGGTCGGCGACCGTAGGCCGGGACAGTCCGGTCAGCTGCTTCAACTGCCCTGCCGTCAGAGGGCCTTCCTGCTGCAGCAGGCGCAGGGCGAGCCGGTCGTTGATGGCCCGTGCGGTGCTCGGGGATGCGGGCATGCCGGGATCCTTCCAGATCGGCCACCGCGCCGCTCCGGCGCGGCCTCGGCTCCCTATCTATCAGGCAGGGTTCCTGATAGTTTACGGCGGCGCGCAGGGAGGACACCGCCGGGAGGGGCCCGACAATGAGCGAGATGAGCGAAGCGAGCCGACAAGAGGTGAGGCGCGCCCGGTACGCCGTGGCGGCGGTGTTCGCCGTGCACGGCGCCGTCACCGGCTCGTTCGCCACCCGGGTGCCCTGGATCCAGGACCACGCGCACGTCGGCGCCGGCCAGCTCGGCATCGCCCTGGCGTTCCCCGCGCTCGGCGCGTCCCTGGCGATGCCGCTCGCGGGCCGGATCAGCCACCGATTCGGCGCCCGGACGGCACTGCGCGGACTGCTCTCCCTGTGGACGCTGTCCCTCATCCTGCCGTCCCTCTCCCCCGATCTGTTCACCCTGGGCGCGGCCCTGTTCGTCTACGGCGCCTCGGCCGGCATGGCGGACGTCGCGATGAACGCGCTCGGCGTGGAGGTGGAGAACCGTCTCGGCAGGTCGATCATGTCCGGACTGCACGGCCTGTGGAGCGCCGGCGCCCTGATCGGCTCGGCGGCCGGCACGCTCGCCGCCCACCTCGGCTCGGACGCCCGGCTGCACCACGCCCTGGCCGCCGCGGTGCTGACCGTGCTGGGCCTCGTCGCCTGCACCTGGGTCCTCGACCTGCAGCCCGCCGAGGACGAGGAGCCGCCGCCCCGGTTCGCGCTGCCGCCCAAGTCGGCGCTGCTCATCGGTGCGGTCGGCTTCTGCGCGGTGTTCGCGGAGGGCGCCAGCCTGGACTGGTCGGCGGTCTATCTGCGCGACCAGCTGGACAGTTCCGCGGGACTGGCCGCCGCCTGCACCACCGGCTTCACGCTGACCATGGCACTCGCGCGGATCGCGGGCGACAAGGTGGTGGACCGCTACGGGGCGGTGCGCACCGTCCGGGTCGGCGGCGTCCTCGCCACGCTCGGCGGGCTGCTCATCGTGGTGGCGAACCATCCGGCTCTCGCCATGGGCGGCTTCGCGCTGATGGGTCTGGGCATCGCGGTCGTCGTCCCGCTGTGCTTCGCGGCGGCGGGCCGCAGCGGCCCCAACCCGAGCCAGGCCATCGCGGGCGTGGCCACCATCACGTACACCTCGGGCCTGGTCGCGCCGGGCGCGATCGGCACGCTGGCCCAGGCCACGAGCCTGGTCGCGTCGTTCGGCCTGGTGACCGTGCTGGCCTGCGGGCTCGCGGGCTTCGCGGGCGTCCTTCGGGCGGGCGGCCGCGACCGCCCGAAGGTCAGTCCGCCGAGCGCAGCAGTTCCCGGCCCGCGGCCCTGAACCGCTCGCTCCACGACGTCGGCCGCAGGGTCGCCGCGTCCAGCCGGACCAGGACCCGGGTGCCGTGCGCGTACGTCACCGCCGCGTCGGCCGAGCTGAACCGGAACCCGTACGTGAGCCCGGTGTTCCCGAGCCGCTCCAGCCACAGGTGCACGGCGTACGCGCCCGGCTTGGTGACCGGGGCCTCGTAGCTGATCCGCAGCTCCTTCACGGCGTTGCAGAAGTCGCCCGCCGCCTCCCAGTCGCCCTCGAAGCGGAAGCCGCGCTCCTGCCACAGAGTGGCCCAGGCGCGCTCGACCATGACCGGGTAGCGGGCGTTGTGGAGCAGTCCGAGGGCGTCCAGGTCGTCGAAGTGGACGGTGACGGGGATCAGCCGGCCGTACGACACGACGGGTCCTGGCCGGGACTCGGCGGTCACGGACGCGGGATCGGCTTCGACGGTCACGGGCGGGGCTCCTCGATCTGACCTGGTGAGGCGCTCGCGACGCTGCGGCGCTTGATCCCAGCCATGGTAAGCGCTCGCTCAGGACGCCCCGCCCGCGGGTCAGCCGGCGATCGAGTCCAGCTGCTCGGCGGCCGGCCTCAGCGCCCACAGGTCACCGCCGGGCGGTGCCTCCAGCAGGCGTACCGCCTTCTGCGCCTGCGTGTCCCCCGCGTCCGCCGCCGCGTGCACCACGTCGGTCGCCGCGTACCGGTGGAACTCCAGCTCCGGATGCGTCCAGGGCGCGGCGCCGGTCGCGGCGGGCAGCAGGTAGTCGACCGCCTTGGACAGGCTCTGTCCCTGGGGTCCCTGATACGCCCACAGGCCCACGCCGACATGGCGTCCGATGGCGGCGAGCCGTGTGTAGGCCACCAGGTCGAAGGTCGAGTAGTGCCAGCTGCGCGTGCGGGCGAGTTCCTGGGGCTGGCTGCCGTCACCGGCGATCTGCGCGTCGATGCGCTTGGCGCGGGCGTCCAGGACGGTCTGCCGGGCGAGCTGCTCGTCGCCGGTCGCGTAGGCGAGGGCGGCGAGCTGCATGTCGTAGAAGGTGCCGTGGTTGTTCTTGGCCGCTCCCTCCTCCTTGCCGAAGGCGCTGTCCGTCAGCCAGTCGCGGTAGGCGACGTTCCAGTCGCGCATGCGGGTCCGGTCCTCCTTGCTCCAGCCGGGAGCGCCGGTGTTCAGGACGGCGATCGCGTCGAGGACGCTGGTGTAGGACTGCGAGAAGTCGATGATGCCGATGGCGCGGCCGTCGTACTTGCACGGAATGAACTGGCCGTGGTTCAGGTTGGGGTTCATCCTCGTCGCCGGGGCGAGGAACCAGGTGCGCAGGACCTGGGCGGCCTTCTCGCCGTAGCTCTTCTTGCCGGTGTAGTACCAGGCGAGGGCGAGGTCGTAGGTCGAGTCGACGACTTTCTCCAGGTCCTGGCGGTCGGTGCCGGTGTCGACCTCGGGGTTGCGCTGCCCGTCGCGCTGCTCGTAGGGGCAGCCCCAGGGGTTGTCGGCGGTCTTCGGCTGGGTGGGCCACCAGTAGCCTGGCTGAGGTAGTCGTGGACGTCCCCGCCGGGTGCGGGCTTCGGCTTGTCGACGACCGTCCAGGGGCCCTGGTCCAGCCAGGTGTCGGCTCGCGCGATCAGGTCCTTGAGCGCGCCGCGCAGCCGGGCGTCCGGGTGCCGTCGAGGACGGCGGTTCGGGGGACCTTCGGTGCCGCGTGGGCGGATGCGGCGGGAGTCAGGACGGCCGCGAAGGCGGTCACGGCGGCCAGCAGGGTGGCCAGGCGGGGGCGTGCACTCATCAAGGCTCCGATCATCCATGTGAACGCAGTTCATGAGTGGGACCGTGTGAGCGTAGGACCGCCTGGCGCCGGTGACAATGGTTCGGACAGTTCTTCATGTACAGAGAAAGAGAAGCTGCACCATGGACCTCGGCGTGCGCTGGAAGCTGCACGGTGACGGGCGCACGCCCGCGCCCGGAGCGGTCGTCCGTCCCGACGAACGCCTCTCCTGGCCCCGCACGGTCGGGCTCGGCGCCCAGCACGTCGTGGCCATGTTCGGTGCGTCCTTCGTGGCGCCCGTACTCATGGGCCTGGACCCCAACCTGGCGATCATGATGTCCGGCGTCGCCACCGCGATCTTCCTGCTGGCGACGCGCGGCCGGATACCGAGCTACCTCGGCTGTTCACTGTCCTTCGTGGGTGTCGCCGCGGTGATCCGGGCGCAGGGCGGCACCAGCGCCACCGTGACCGGCGCGGTGTTCGTCGTGGGCATCGTGCTCTTCCTCGTCGGCCTCGCGGTCCAGCGGTTCGGGGCGCGAATCATCCATGCGGCGATGCCGCCGATCGTGACCGGCGCGGTCGTGATGCTGATCGGCTTCAACCTGGCGCCGGTGACGGCGTCGACGTACTGGCCGCAGGACCAGGGGACCGCGCTGCTGGTGATGCTGTTCACCGGGCTGGCCGTGGTGTGTCTGCGCGGCTTCTGGTCCCGGATCGCGATCTTCCTCGGGCTGGTGTTCGGATACGGGATCTCCTGGCTGTTCGACCGCGTCTTCGGGAAGATCCACTCGGTGGACGCGAGCGGAAAGCTCACCGACCACTGGCGCCTGGACCTGTCGGGCGTCGGCAAGGCGGACTGGATCGGCCTGCCCCACTTCCACGGACCGTCCTTCCAGTGGTCCGCGATCCTGGTGGCCCTGCCCGTGGTGATCGCTCTGGTCGCGGAGAACGCGGGGCACGTCAAGGCGGTCGGCGAGATGACCGGCGATCCGCTGGACGACAGGCTGGGCACGGCGATCTCCGCCGACGGCGTCGCCTCCATGCTCTCGACCGCGGTCGGCGGCCCGCCCAACACGACGTACTCCGAGAACATCGGCGTGATGGCCGCCACCCGCGTCTACTCGACCGCCGCCTACTGGGCCGCGGCCGGCTTCGCCCTCCTGTTCGGGATCTGCCCCAAGTTCGGTGCGGTCGTGGCCGCGATCCCCGGCGGAGTGCTCGGCGGCATCACCGTCATCCTGTACGGCATGATCGGTCTGCTCGGCGCGCAGATCTGGCTCCACGCCAAGGTGGACCTGCGCAACCCGCTGAACCTGGTGCCGGCCGCGGCGGGCATCATCATCGGTGTCGGCAACGTCACCATGAAGTTCACCGACCACTTCTCGCTGAGCGGCATCGCACTGGGCACGCTGGTCGTCATCACCGGCTACCACGCGCTGCGGGCGTTCGCCCCCGCCCACCTCAAGGCCCAAGAGCCGCTGCTGGACTCGGGCACCTCCGCCTACGACGAGGAAGCCGACAAGGAAGCCGACGCGAAGGCTCACCGCGCCAGGTCGTAGGCGTACGACGGCGAGAACGTCCCGGGCGTCCCCTTGCAGCCGTCCGACTCGCCCGGCAGCTTCACCCACAGATAGGCGTCGATCCGGGCCTGTCCCGTACGCAGCGTCGGGGCCTGCCCGATCCTGCGGCCGGCCGGGTCGCACCACTGACCGTCGACCGGGGCGCCGTTGCGGTTGCGGCTGGTGTCGATGACGGCGCCCAGGCCCGCGCGGCCGCCGAGGCCGGCCAGCACCTGGCGGGCGTAGGCGATCTCGTCGCCGGTGCGCTGGAAGTTGGACACGTTGGTGAAGATGCCGTCGGAGCCCTGGGGCGAGCCGGCGCCCGCCCGTTCGAGGAGCGAGGCCTGTTCGGTGGCCGGGTTCCAGCCGGAGTGGCCGCCGTCGTAGTAGACCCGCGCCCGGCGGTCCGCCGCCTTCAGGACGCGACCGGCACGAGCGAGCGAGGTGAAGCGGTCGGCCTGCTGCCCCTCGGTGAGGCAGTCGGACTGGGCGACCGAGTCCGGTTCCAGGATGACGACGACCTCGCCGGAGCCGAGTCCGGCCGCGAAGGCGTCGATCCACGCGTCGTACGCGGCGAGATCCGGGGCGCCGCCCCGCGAGGCCCCGCCGCAGTCGCGGTCCGGAACGGTGCACGGCACCAGGACCGGGACGCGGCCCTCGGCAGCCGCGGCCGAGGTGACGGCCCGCACGCGCGCGGTGATCGTCGACGGTGAAGGGTCGGCGAACCAGACGGCGGCCGGGCGGTCGGCGATGCGCGACTCGATGACGGCCCACCGCGGGTCGTCGGGGTGGGTGGCGATCCAGTCGAGCACCTGCGAGTCGGGGTGACGGTAGAGCCCCACGGGCGCGACCTCGGTCCTCGGCCTGCGGGAGGGCGAGGGAGTGGGGCGGGGAGCGGTGGACGCGGCCCGGGTGGGGCTCGGGGTGGGGGACGTCTCGGGCGTTTCGGCCGGCGTCGACGACGGGACGGGCGGCGGCTGCGCGACGGCCCGGCGGGTCACGGCGGGCCGGGCCCGGTCGGTCGCGCGGCCGTCGTCGAACGCGGACATCACCCCCGCCGCGGTGCCCACCGAGGCCACCACCGACGCCACCGCCACCATGGCGGCGCGTCGCGCGGCGCGCCTGCGGGCGGCCCTCCGCTCGGCCAGCCGCCGGATGCGTAAGCCGGACACCTACCGCTCCCCCTGTCCCCCTCATGGCCCATCGGTGCCATCCCCCGTTCCGGGGAAGCCCGCGGGCCGGTGCTGCTTCGGTCGGCGTTGGGCTGGAACTCTTCCCTCATGGTGCGGTTGGAGCAGTTCACGACGGAAGTGGACACGGTCGTCACACGCATGCGCGCGCTCGGCGGGACCTGGCCGGAAGACGACGGCGTCGCGGTCTTCAACCGGGTCTACCTCGCCGTCACCGAGGAGATCGACCGGCGCCTGGACGGTGGGTACTTCGCCGACCGACGGCAGGCGGTCACGCTGGACGTCCGGTTCGCCGAGCGGTACCTGTCCGTGGCCGAAGGGGCACCGGTCCCGGCCTGCTGGCGGCCGCTGTTCCAGTTCCGGCGACATCCCGGCGTACGGCCGCTGCAGTTCGCGCTCGCGGGCATCAATGCGCACATCGGGCA
The DNA here is from genome assembly GCF_040682835.1 of Streptomyces sp. NPDC051104. Classification (NCBI taxonomy): domain Bacteria; kingdom Bacillati; phylum Actinomycetota; class Actinomycetes; order Kitasatosporales; family Streptomycetaceae; genus Streptomyces; species Streptomyces sp. NPDC051104. The sequence goes on from NZ_JBFBBS010000020.1 coordinate 78,088, forward strand.
CGACCTGGCGCTCGCCGTCGTGGACGCCTGTCGTACTCTGCGCTGCGAACCGGCCGATGTCGAGGACGAGTTCGAGCGCGTCGGTGACGTCCTCGTCGCGCTGGAGGAGCGCATCCGCGACGACCTCATGCCCGGTCCCGACCTGCTCGAGATCGCCGACCCGCTCACCCATCTGATCGGCGCCTGGAGCCTGGAGCGGGCACGCGAGGCGGCCTGGGCGGCGGCCAGGGCCCTGTGGGCGCTGCGGGAACTGGCGGACGTGGCCGAGGAGTTCGAACGGCGCCTCGACGCCGCGGTGGGGTTCGCGAGCCGGATGCTGCTCACGCCACTGCCGCGCCGATCCGGCCATCCCTGCCTGTCGGGCAGGAACTCCCCTGAGATCGCTGTACGTTGACGCGCGCAGACCCCTTTGCGAAGGAGCACAGGCATGGCGACCCGGCTCGGACTCGGCCTTCCGCAGAACCGGCAGTACCACATCGGCAAGGACGTGCCCGACGTGGCGCGCACCGCCGAGCAGATCGGCTACGAGAGCCTGTGGGTGTACGAGCGGGCCCTGTACGCGGAGCCCGGCGGGCAGGGCCTGTACGGCATCGAGGGCCTCCCCTGGCCGGACTCGTATCGCAACGTGGCCGAGCCGCTGGTCACCCTCACCCTGGCCGCGGCGGCCACCGAGCGGGTCCGGCTCGGCTCGAGCGTGCTGGTCGCCCCGCTGCACCAGCCGTTCCAGCTGGCCAAGGCCCTGGCCTCGCTGGACGCGGCGAGCGGCGGACGGGTGATCGCCGGTTTCGGCACCGGCTGGTCCCTGGACGAGTACGCGGCCGCGGGCATCCGCCCGTTCAAGGAGCGCGGCCAGGTGCTGGAGGAGGTGATCGATGTGTGCCGCGCGGTGTGGGGCCCGGACCCGGTGCGCTACGAGGGCCGTATCACGAAGATCACCTCCGCAGTGGTCGGCCCCAAGCCCGCACGGCCGATCCCGATCCTGCTCGCCGCGGGCAGCAGGAGGGCCCTGACCCGGCTAGTCGACCACGCCGACGGCTGGCTGCCGGTGGGCATGGGCGTCGAGCAGATCGCCACCCAGTGGCAGGAACTGCAGGACCTGGCGGTCGAGCGCGGCCGTCCGGAGCCCCTCCAGACGGTCCTGCGGGCGAACGCCGAGTACCAGGCCAAGGCCTACGACGGCGCCGACCGCCGCCCCTTCCAGGGCAGCGCCGACCAGATCGTCGAGGACCTGGTCGCGCACGCGGCGATCGGTCTGGAGGAGATCCTCGTCGACCTCCAGGCCCCTTTGCGGGACGCCCAGGAGCTCAAGGACGTCGCCGCGGAGGTGTACGAGAAGGCGCGGGCGGCCGGGGTGTGACCGCCCTCGGGAGGGCTCAGTCCTCCGGGAGTTCGACGGGGGCGATCTCGTCGTACACGTCACCGGGGCCGGGGTTGGCCGGGTCGGTCGCGCCGCCGAGGTGGTGCATGACGCCCCACACGGCGTTGAGCGCGGTCTGCACGGCGCCCTCGGCCCAGCCGGCCGTCCAGGAGATGTCGTCGCCGGCGAGGAAGATGCCCCGCTTGTCGTCGGGCAGCCGGTCCTGCACGAAGTGCGTGAACAGGCGCCGCTGGTAGCGGTAGTGGCCGGGCAGGTTGGCCTTGAACGCACCCATGAAGTAGGGCTCGTTCTCCCAGGAGACCGTGACCGGGTTGCCGATGATGTGCTTCCTGATGTCGACCTTCGGGTAGATCTCGCCGAGCGACTTCAGCATGACCTCCATCCGCTCGTTGGCGGACAGCGGCAGCCACTTCAGGCTGTCGTCGCACCAGGTGTACGACAGGCAGATGACGGCGGGCTTGTCGGGTCCGTCGTCGAGCAGATACGTCCCGCGGGTCATCCGGTCGGTCAGCGTCATCGACATGACGTCGCGGCCGGTCTCTTCGTCCTTGTCGAGCCAGAACGGCCGGTCGACGGGCACGAAGAGCTTGCTGGACTCCATGTAGTGGGTACGCTCGATGGCGGTCCAGTGATCGATCGGGAAGAGGGCCTCGTCGCACTGGATCTTGGACAGCAGCATCCAGGACTGGGCGGTGAAGATCGCCGCCCGGTAGGTGCGGATGTCGCCGTTCGCGTCCGTCACCGTGATCCGGTTGCCCGTGGTGCGGTGCAGCCGCGTCACGGCGGGGCGGGGCTCGCCGTTCACGTGCAGGGACTTCAGGGAAGTCCCGTGCGGCCAGTGCACGATCTTCTCCGGCTCGCGCTCCCACAGACGCAGCGGCAGCTGCTGGGAACCGCCGACGATGCCGCGGTGGTGGTCGTCGGCCTCGGTGTACACGACCCGCAGGATCTCCAGGATGGAGTTCGGGAAGTCGGTGTCCCAGCCGCCGGTGCCGAATCCGACCTGGCCGAAGATCTCGCGGTGCCGGAAGGACTTGAAGGCCTCGGATTCGCAGAGGAAGCCGTAGAAGGTCTGGTTGTCGAGCTTCTCGACCAGCTTCGACCAGATCTCGCGGATGCGCTTGACGTCGCGCTCGCGCATGGCGCGGTTCATGTCGGAGAAGTCGGCGCCCTCCTCCAGGCACCGGTTCCAGGCGCACGCGACGTCACGGTAGACCTGCGGCAGGTCGTCGATCGTCTGGGCGTAGTGCGACTCGCCCTTGAGGTCGACGACGGTCGACGGGGTGGCCTCGGCGAGCGGGTTGGGGAACGGCCTCGTCTCCAGGCCCACCAGGTCGATGTAGTGCTGCAGGGCGGTGGAGGACGGCGGGAAGCGCATGGCGCCCATCTCGGCGGTCAGCGACGGGTCGCACCCGTCGAAGCCCACCGTCCGCAGCCGGCCGCCGATCTGATCGGCCTCGTACACGACGGGCTTGAGGCCCATCTTCATCAGCTCGTACGCGGCGACGATGCCGGACAGGCCGCCGCCGATGACGGCGACCTCGGTGCCGTGCTCGGTCGCGGGTATCTGGCCGAGGCCCGCCGGGTGGGCGAGGAAGTCGTCGTACGCGTACGGGAAGTCCGGGCCGAACATGGTGATCGGCGGCTGCTGCTCGTCTGCGTGCTCGACGGCGTTGGGCACCGTGGACGTCATGGGGTACGGACTCCTTGCGCGGAAAGAACTCGGTGGAGGCTCGGGGCAGGGCTGGGGTCAGACCAGGGACCCGTAGAGGCCGGGGCGGCGGTCCTTCAGGTACGGGTTCGCCTCGCGGGAGGCGGCGAGATGGACGGGGTCGACGTCGGCGAGGACGAGCTCCTCGACGCGGCCGGCCCTGGCTCGGGCGATCCCGTCGGGACCTGCCAGGGTGGAGAGCCCGACGAACTCGAACTCGCCCTCCTGCCCGACCCGGTTGACGTAGGCGACGTACATCTGGTTCTCGAAGGCCCGCACCGGCACGAGGGACTCGGCGACGAACTGGAACGGATGCATCTGCGCCGTGGGCACGATCAGGAGGTCGGTGCCGGCCAGGGCGTGGGCGCGGACGTTCTCCGGGAACTCGACGTCGTAGCAGATCATGATGCCGACGCGCAGACCGTCGAGTTCCGCCTGGACGACCGGCTGGTCGCCCGGGGTGAAGTGGTCGCGTTCGAAGCAGCCGAACAGGTGGGTCTTGCGGTAGTTCGCGAGGCGGGTGCCGTCGGCGGAGATCAGCTGGGCGGAGTTGAAGACCGTCTCGCCGTCCCGCTCCGGGTAACCGTAGGCGACCGCGAGACCGTGCCGGGAGGAGATCTCGGCGATCGCGTCCGCCGCGTCGCCGTCGGCGGGCTCGGCGAGGCGGGCGATGTCACCGCCGATCGCGTACCCGGTGAGGAACATCTCCGGCGCGACCAGCAGCCCGGCGCCCGCGACGGTGGCACGTCCCGCGGCCTGGTCGAGGACCTTGAGGTTCTCGCCGACCGATCCGGGATGTCCGGAGCTCTGGAGCAGGGCGGTGCGCATGCGTGTTTCTCCACCGGTACGGAAGGGGATCGGGGGTCCGTTAGACGGTACGGTCGCGCCCTTGGGCCGGACAAGAAGGAGCCGTTGCGCGCCGATGAGCGATTCGTTGCGTCCGGCGGGGACACGACGGCGATTCGTTGCGCGGCCCCCGCTCGCCTCGGCCGCGGCGCCGTTGCGCCGTTGTCACCGCTCGGGCGCTGGGGCTTCACCCCCACCACGTGGTGGGCGACCCTGCCCGTGGCGCAGCAGCACGCACTGCGGAGGGGGCCTTGTGGACGCGCTGGGTGGAAGCGTGGCGCTGCCGTACGTCGACGAGCACACGACGGTCGTAGCGGCGGAGGCCGACGCCGTGTGGTCGAGCATCGGCAACGTACTGGATCGTTCTTTCGGGGGCGGCCCGCTACGCCCGCCTGGTGGGATGCGCCGACCCCGCGGCCTCCGGCCCGCGACCGCCGGCCCAGGGGTCCACGCTGCCCGGGTTCCGGGTGGTCTGCGCCGTGCCGGGGCGGGAGCTGGTGCTCTCCGGACGCCACCGTTTCTCGTCGTACGCCCTGATCTTCCGCCTCGAACCGGCCGGTCCCGGCCGCTCGCGTCTGCGCGCCGAGACCCGAGCGCTCTTCCCCGGACTGTCCGGCGGCCTCTACCGGCGACTCGTCATCGGCACGGGCGGGCATGCGGCCGGCATGCGGCGCCTGCTGTCCGCGATCCGGCGCCGGTCCATGTGACGTGGATCAGCCGGGTGCGCCCGACGAGAAGCGGCGCAGCAGCGGGGACAGGACCAGGACCGACTTCGTCCGTTCGACGAACGGCTCGCCCGCGATGCGCTCCAGCACGCGCTCGAAGTGGCGCATGTCGGAGGCGAAGACCTGGGCGATCGCGTCCGCCTCACCCGTGACGGTGGAGGCGGCCACGACCTCCTGGTAGCGCTCCAGGCCCCGCTGGATGGTCTCCGGCGAGGTGTTGCGCCGGCAGTAGATCTCGACGAACCCCTCGGTCTCCCAGCCGAGCGCCCCCGGGTCCACCCGGACGGTGAACCCGGTGATGGCGCCGGTCGCGCGAAGCCGGTCCACGCGCCGTTTCACGGCGGGCGCGGACAGGCCGACCAACTGCCCGATGTCCGCGTAGGAGCGGCGGGCGTCCTCGGCGAGGGCGTGCACAATGCGTTCGTCGAGATCGTTCAGCAAGGCGGGTGGTTCACTTCTCCGTGACGACTTCGGTACCCGCGGGGTCCGCGGCGGCCAGCCGGGACCGCCGGTGGCCATACAGGAAGTAGAACACGAGCCCGACGGCCATCCAGACCCCGAAGACCACCCAGGTGACCGCCGAGAGGCTGCCCATCATCCACACGCACAAGGCGAAGCCGAGCGCGGGCAGCACCGGCGACAGCGGCACCCGGAAGGTGCGGGTCATGTGCGGACGGGTCCGGCGCAGCACCACGACCGCGACATTGACCAGCGCGAAGGCGAACAGCGTGCCGATGCTGGTGGCGTCGGCGAGCTGGCCGAGCGGGATCGCGGCGGCGAGCACACCGCAGAAGACGGACACGATGAGCGTGTTGGCGCGGGGCGTGCCGGTCTTCGGGTGGACCCGTGAGAACACCTTGGGGACCAGGCCGTCGCGGGACATCGCGAAGAGGATGCGGGTCTGGCCGTAGAGCACGGTCAGGACCACGCTCGCGATGGCGATGACCGCGCAGGCCGCGAGGAGGGTGCCCCAGAAGGTCTGCCCGGTGACGTCCTTCATGATCTGGGCGAGCGCGGCCTCGGAGTCGTTGAACCGGCGCCAGGGCTTCGCGCCCACGGCGACGGCCGCGACGACGACGTACAGCGCCGTGACGATGACCAGCGACAGCATGATGGCGCGCGGCAGGTCGCGCTGCGCGTTCTTCGCCTCCTCGCCGGCCGTGGAGGCGGCGTCGAAGCCGATGTAGGAGAAGAAGAGCGTGGCCCCCGCGGCGCTGACGCCGGCCATGCCGAGCGGCATGAAGTTCGCGTAGTTGCCCGAGCGGAAGCCCTGGATGCCGATCAGACAGAACAGCAGCAGCGCGGCGATCTTCACCACGACCATGATCGTGTTGGCCCGGGCGGACTCCCTGGCTCCGCCGAGCAGGAACGCCATGGCGAGCAGCACGACGATCAGCGCCGGCAGGTTGAACACGCCGCCGTCCCCGGGCGGGGCCGACAGCGCTGTGGGGATGGTGACCCCGATGGTGCCGTCCAGCAGCTCGTTGAGGTACTGGCCCCAGCCGACGGCGACGGCGGCCACCGACACGCCGTACTCGAGGACCAGGCACCAGCCGCAGATCCAGGCGATCAGCTCGCCCATCGTTGCGTATGCGTACGAGTAGGAGGACCCGGAGACGGGGATCGTGCCCGCCAGCTCGGCGTACGACAGGGCGGAGAAGAGGGCGGTGAGACCGGCGATCACGAAGGAGAGGGTGACGGCGGGTCCGGCCTTCGGCACGGCCTCGCCGAGGACCACGAAGATGCCGGTGCCGAGCGTGGCACCGATGCTGATCATGGTGAGCTGCCACAGCCCGAGGGACCGCCGCAGGGTCCCTCCCTCGCCCTGGCCACCCTCGGCGACCAGGTGTTCCACCGGCTTGCGGCGCATCAGACGCGCGCCGAGGCCGGGGACGGCGGGGGCTGGATGACTGCGGGACTGCGGGGGTGCGCCTTGGTCGAGCACGCGTGGGCTCCTTATCGCTGCCGGTCAAGGGGGCGGGCGGGACCGGCGGCACCCCAAGGGGGCGGGGACCGCCGAGCGGGGTCCTCGCCACGCCACGTACAGCGCAGACCCTATGAGTCGCCCCTTCACGGGCGTAATGCAGCAACCTTGCGCATCTCCGCAAGATCGTTGCGTTCATCGCACGTTCGCGCGTATTTGTTGCGCTGGCCGTTTCGATGGTTGCGCCCGCCTGCTGGACGCCACCGCTCACGACTCCGGGTCCCGGCCGGGACACGCCGAGGCCCCCGCTCTCCCACCGAGGGGACACCAGGGGCCGCGCGCAAGGGAGTTGTGTCAGCTCCAGCTGGCGTGCAGCGGCTTGCCCTCCGCATAGCCCGCCGCGCTCTGGATGCCGACGACGGCCCGCTCCGCGAACTCCTCCAGGGAGCCTGCACCGGCGTAGGTGCAGGAGGAGCGAACGCCCGCGATGACCGAGTCGATCAGGTCCTCGACGCCCGGGCGGGCCGGGTCGAGGAACATCCGGGACGTCGAGATGCCCTCCTCGAACAACCCCTTGCGGGCGCGGTCGTACGGGGACTCCTCCGACGTGCGGTTGCGGACCGCGCGCGCCGAGGCCATGCCGAACGACTCCTTGTACAGCCGGCCGTTCGCGTCCTGCTGGAGGTCGCCGGGCGACTCGTACGTGCCCGCGAACCAGGAGCCGATCATCACGTTGGACGCGCCCGCTGCCAGCGCCATCGCGACATCCCGCGGGTGGCGGACACCGCCGTCGGCCCACACGTGCTTGCCGTACTTCTTCGCCTCGGCGGCGCACTCCAGGACGGCCGAGAACTGCGGGCGGCCGACGCCGGTCATCATGCGCGTGGTGCACATGGCACCGGGGCCCACACCGACCTTGACGATGTCCGCTCCGGCCTCGATCAGGTCACGCACGCCCTCGGCGGCGACGATGTTGCCCGCCACGAGCGGAACCTGCGGGTCCAGCGCCCGTACCGCCCTCAGGGTGTTGATCATCGACTCCTGATGGCCGTGCGCGGTGTCGATGACCAGTGTGTCGACGCCCGCGTCGAGCAGCTGCTTGGCCTTGCCGACCGCGTCGCCGTTGATGCCGACGGCGGCGGCGATGCGCAGCCTGCCGTGCGCGTCGGTGGCCGGCGTGTAGAGCGTGGCCCGCAGGGCGCCCTTGCGGGTGAGGATGCCGGCGAGCTTTCCGTCCTCGTCCACGGCGGGCGCGTAGCGGCGGTTGGCGGTGTCGAGGACGTTGAAGGCCTCTCGCGGGTCGATCCCGGCGTCGAGCAGCAGCAGGTCCTTGGACATGACCACTTCGAGCTGGGTGAAGCGGTCCACGCCGGAGAGGTCGGCGTCCGTGACCACGCCGACCGGCCGGTGCTCCTCGTCGACGACCACACCCGCGTTGTGCGCACGCTTCGGCAGCAGCGAAAGGGCGTCGGCGACGGTCTGGTGCGGGGCCAGCACGATCGGGGTGTCCAGCACCAGATGGCGGCCCTTGACCCAGGAGATGACCTCGGTGACCACGTCGATCGGGATGTCCTGCGGTATGACGACCAGGCCGCCGCGCCGGGCCACCGTCTCCGCCATGCGGCGGCCGGCGATGGCGGTCATGTTGGCGATGACGATCGGGATGGTCGTGCCCGTGCCGTCCGGGGAGGCGAGGTCCACGTCCTGGCGGGAGCCGACGGAGGAGCGGCTCGGCACCATGAAGACGTCGTCGTAGGTCAGGTCATAGGCAGGCTGGATGTCATTGAGGAAACGCACGTGCTGCACATCCCAGTCGATCAGAGGTGGCCCCCGGACAGGTCAGCCAGGGGGAAGAGCACGTACTTCATTCTCCCATGACGGGCGCCCCACGAACCCCGGGTGAATCATCCAGGCAGGTCAGAGGGGCCTTGTGGGTTCATCCAAGCGTCAGCGCCACGGACAGGCCCGGCATCTGGTCCGCCGCCTCGGTGAACACCTCCCGGGCTGTCTCCCACTCCTCGGGGCACGCCCTCGCGTACTCCTCCCAGCCGCGTACGACGAGCAGCAGGCCCCGCTCGACGGCCGGCTCGGGCCAGACGGTGTCGTCGGTGAGCGAGTCGGCGAGCGCGTCCCAGTTGCGGCCGAACCAGTACGGCAGGTCCAGGGCGCGCACGACCCGCTCCATGAACGCCGCCTTGTCGGCGACACCGTCCAGATCCAGCGTGACCAGGAACCGTTCCGCCAGGTCGTCGGTCATCTCAGCACCGCCCGGAACGTGTCGTAATGATCGTCGGTGTAGTAGGTCTCCCCGCCCTGCCCGGTGACGATGCGCCGGGCTCCGCGGTCGAGCGCGCCGGGGGTCGGCACCGTGTACTCCTGGTAGTAGCCGCGCGGGTGCGCGGGCAGCCGGTGCTCGAAGTTGCCGAAGACGGTGCCGTCCTGCGCGTAGGGATAGGGGCCGCCTTTGTCGATGAGGGCGAGGGTGTGCCGGGCCTCGGCGGGGAGCCGGTTCTCCTTGGCCGTGGCCATGTGCCCGGCCCATGACGGGGCGGGCGCGCGGGTGCCGGTGTCCGTGGCCGAGCACCCGGTGAGCAGGACGGTCAGACAGACGAGGAACCCTGCGAGCAGGCGGGGGACCGACCGCGGCAGCATGATGCCGATGCTGCCACAGCCGCCCCGCCGGGAGGTCCTGTCAGGGCCCGTCCGGGTCCGCCCGATTCAGCGCGGGCGTCGGCGTCGGGCCCGCCGTCATCAGGTAGTCCGCCGCCGCCGTGTCCGTCACGAGGCTGGTGACGAGCCCGGAGCGCAGCACCGCGTCGATCGCGGCCGCCTTGCGCTGCCCGCCCGCGATCGCGACGACCTCGGGGATATGGCGGAGCTGGTCCGCCTTGACGGTGATGCACCGCTCCCCCAGGTCCCGTCCGACTCTGCGGCCCTCGGCGTCGAAGAGGTGCGCGGCCATCTCGGCGGCGACACCGAGGGAGGCGTAGTGGGCGCGCTCCTCCTCGGTGAGCATGTCGTGCACCGTGGAGATACCGGGCTCCCAGGAGCCGATGGAGACACAGGCGACCGTCACCTTGTCGAAGTACTCGAAGGCGCGGGCGATCCCCGTCTGGTTGCGCAGGGCCGCCGCGGTCGCCGCGTCCGGGAGCAGCATCGGCGCGTAGATGGGGTGGGCGTCGCCGCCCGAGACCTGCGCGGCACGGCGCACGGCCTCCACCGAGCCGCGCTCGGAGGTCCCGGCGTCGTACACGCCCGTCAGCTGCACCACCGTGCACGGTGGCAGCCGGTCGAGGGCCGCCGCCATGTGGATGGTGGAGCGGCCCCAGGCCAGGCCCAGCACGTCCCCCTCGGTGACCAGCTCGCCGAGCAGGTCGGCGGCCACCTCGCCGAGGTTCTCGGGGTCGGGCGACTCCTCGGCCTCGGCCGGGGACTCGACCACGACGGCGTGCCTGAGGCCGTAGCGGGCGCGCAGCGCGTCGGAGCGCTCGGCGTCCAGCTCGGCCGGCACACGGATCTCGATGCGCACGAGATCCCGTTCGAGGGCGGTCTCCAGGACCCTGGCCACCTTGAAGCGGCTGACGCCGAACTCCTCGGCGATCTGGATCTTGGACTTGCCCTCGAGGTAGAAGCGGCGGGCCATGGCCGCCGCCTGCACCAGCTCAGCGGGTCCCATCCGCATGGCTGACCGGCCCGCCGACATACCCGACACGGCCATCTCCTCACTGCTGTTCACACTCTGCATTCGCCGTTCATCCTTGCAGATCCGGCGTAGACGATCAGCCTGGACGGTCGGCGTTCAGGTTCCGTTGTCTCACTCGTCGCACGCCCATGACGCCCGGGCCGTGGCCCGCTCCGCCTGGGTGCGCAATGCACGTACCGCGGCGGACGGGTCGGCCGCCCCGTACACCGCCGAGCCGGCCACGAAGACGTCCGCTCCCGCCTCCGCGCACTGTTCGATGGTGGAGGCCGAGACACCGCCGTCGACCTGCAGCCACAGCTCCAGACCGTGCTTGCTGATCAGCTCACGGGTGCGGCGGATCTTGGGCAGCATGATGTCCAGGAAGGCCTGGCCGCCGAATCCGGGCTCGACCGTCATGATCAGCAGCATGTCCAGCTCGGGCAGCAGGTCCTCGTACGGCTCGATGGGCGTCGCGGGCTTGAGGGCCATGGAGGCCCGGGCGCCCTTGGCGCGGATCTCGCGGGCGAGCCGCACCGGGGCCGCGGCCGCTTCGACGTGGAAGGTGACGGAGGAAGCGCCCGCTTCTACGTACTGGGGTGCCCACCGATCGGCGTCCTCGATCATCAGATGGCAGTCCAGCGGGGTGTCCGTCGACCGGGCCAGGGACTCCACGACCGGCACGCCGAGCGTGAGGTTGGGGACGAAATGGCTGTCCATCACGTCGACGTGGAGCCAGTCGGCGCCCTCCACGGCCTTCGCCTCCTCGGCGAGGCGGGCGAAGTCGGCGGACAGGATGCTGGGGTTGATCTGCACGGCCATGCCCCAAGCCTGCCATGCCCTGCCCCGGTTGCTCGCGCCGGTACCCGGCCAGAACGCATCGCTCCGCGCCGCGTGCCCGGACGGCGCGGCCACCGTCATGTTCGGCCGCACCGCCAGGGACCCACCAGCACGGTCCCGCACCACATCACCGGGCCGGTCGGGCAGGCCCAGCCGCTCCTCACCGTCCACCCGCATCCGAATCGTCGAGTTCGGGCCCGGCGAGCGGCACGGGCCGTCGCGCGTTCAGCCGGTGCGGCGGATGAGGGCCAGGTACATCGCGTCCGTGCCGTGCAGATGCGGCCAGAGCTGGATGTCGGGGCCGTCGCCCAGGTCCGGCACGCCGGGCAGCAGCGGCCGGGCATCGATGAGTTCGGCGTCGCGGTACTGCTTGAGGACGTCGTCGACCACCGCGCGGGTCTCGGCCAGGTGCGGCGAGCAGGTGGCGTAGCCGACGACGCCTCCGACCCGTACGGACTCCAGGGCCGTGCGCAGCAGGGAGCGCTGCAGCGGGGCGAACCCGTCGAGGTCCTCGGGCCGACGGCGCCAGCGCGCCTCGGGGCGGCGGCGTAGGGCGCCGAGGCCCGTGCAGGGCACGTCCATCAGGACCCGGTCGAAAGTGCCGGGCCGCCACGGCGGCCGTGTGCCGTCGGCCGCGACGACCTGGTACGGGCCGGAATTCCCGGCCAGCGCCTTCGCCACCAGACCGGCCCGGTGCGGCTGCTTCTCGGAGGCCAGCAGCACGGCTCCGCGCTCGGCGGCGAGGGCGGCGAGCAAGGCGGCCTTGCCGCCGGGCCCGGCGCACCCGTCCAGCCAGGCCCGGTCGGGCCCGTCGAGGGGCGCGCCCGCGAGGGCGAGCGCGACGAGCTGGCTGCCCTCGTCCTGGACACCCGCACGGCCCTCGCGTACGGCCTCCACCGAGCCGGGCTCGCCGCCCTCGGTGAGCCGGACGGCGTACGGCGACCAGCGGCCCGGCAGCGCGGCGGGCTCGCTGAGGAGTTCCTCGGTGGTGGAGCGGCCGGGCCGGGCGACGAGGGTGACCTCGGGACGTTCGTTGTCCGCCGCGAGGAGTTCCTCGATGCCGGCGCGTCCGCCGCCGAGGGAGTCCCACAGGGCGGAGACGACCCAGCGCGGGTGCGAGTGCACGACGGCGAGGTGGTCCTCGGGGTCGTCGTCGTACGGGGGTGCCACCCGCTCAAGCCAGGCGTCCAGGTCGTCCTGGGCGACCTTGCGCAGAACGGCGTTGACGAACTTGGCCCGCCCGTCGCCGAGCACCACGCGCGCCAGCTCGACGGTCGCGGACACCGCGGCGTGGGTGGGGATCCGCGTACCGAGCAGCTGGTGGACGCCGAGGCTCAGCACGTCCAGCACGGGCGGGTCGACGTCGCGCAGCGGCCGGTCGACGCAGGCGGAGAGTATGGCGTCGTACGTGCCCTGCCGACGCAGTGTCCCGTACACCAGCTCGGTGGCGAGCGCCGCGTCCCGCCCGTCGATGTCGCCCTTCTCCCGCGCTTTGCGCAGCAGCGGCGGCAGGACGAGGTTGGCGTACGCGTCCCGTTCGTCCACCGCCCGCAGGGCGTCGAAGGCGAGGATGCGGACGGGGTCCTTCTTGGGCCGGCGATAGGGCTTGCCGGGCTTGCGGGGACGGCGGGACTGCTCGGTCACGAAAAAGGTGCTCCGGTTGTGGGACGGCGTGCGCTTACAGCGTACGTCCGCGGAATATCGGGCCGACGCAGAGGTCGGCGGGGTCTGCCGCCAGGGGGTGTCCGACCATTCGCGTCGCGTCCCCGGCGGGCTTCGTCAGACACCCCCCAGGGTCTCCGCGGCGCCGATCCGCACCCCGCGCGCCCAGTCCGCGGCCTTCATCGGCTTCTTGCCCTGGGCCTGCACCCACACCAGTTCGACCGCGTGCGAACCGGTGCCGACGTACACGTTGTCCTTGCCGACCGACAGCCGCCCGGGTGCGAGGTCCGTCACCTCGGGCCGGGGCGTGACCTGGATGAGCTTGAGCCGTTCGCCGCGGAAGGTGGTCCAGGCGCCGGGCGCGGGTGTGCAGGCGCGCACCACGCGGTCGACGCGCAGCGCGGGCGCGGACCAGTCGACCTGCGCGTCCTCGACGGTGATCTTCGGGGCGAGCGTGACGCCCTCGGCGGGCTGTGGCACGGCCTTGAGGGTGCCGTCCTCGATGCCGTCCATGGTGGCCTCGAGGAGTCCGGCGCCGGCGAAGGCGAGCCGGGTGAGCAGGTCGCCGCTGGTGTCGGTGGGCCGGATCCGCTCGGTGACGGTGCCGTAGACGGGACCGGAGTCCAGGCCCTCCTCGATGAGGAAGGTGGAGGCACCGGTGATCTCGTCGCCCGCCATGATGGAGTGCTGCACGGGGGCGGCGCCGCGCCAGGCGGGCAGCAGGGAGAAGTGCAGGTTGACCCAGCCGTGGGCGGGGACGTCGAGGGCGACACGGGGCAGGAGCGCGCCATAGGCGACGACGGGGCAGCAGTCGGGCGCGATCTCCCGGAGGCGTGCGAGGAAGTCCTCGTCCCGGGGCCTGTTCGGCTTGAGGACCTCGATGCCGGCCTCCTCCGCCCGCTCGGCGACGGGACTGGCGACGAGCCTGCGCCCGCGCCCGGCCGGTGCGTCGGGCCGGGTGACGACGGCGGCCACCTCGTGCCGGCCCGACGCGATCAGAGCGTCCAGCGCGGGAACGGCGACCTCGGGGGTACCTGCGAAGACGAGCTTCATGGGTGGGTGACGGCCTCTCGGGCGGGAGTTCTGACGGACCCACAGGTCCCGGCCGGACCGGGCCTGCGGGCGGCCCACCAGTCTAGGACGTGGCGGGGCGCGCCCGGCCGCAGGCGGGGGCTCGCAGCGCACGCCATCCGCCGGGGGCGTACGCATATGCTCTTACGCCCCCGCAGCGTGACCACAGGCCCGAATGCGCGTTGGTCAAGAAAGAGTTGACCACAAGCGGGCCGCTGTAGCGGCCCGATCCTTTTCAACGCCGGTTCGAGAGGCTTGTTCATGGCCGACCACGCAACCCACGACGCCCAGGCCCGGGCCAGCCTGCACTTGCTGGTGCGGGACATCGAGCGGGTCCGCCGGCAGGTGGACGCACTGCGCACCCTCACCGCCCAGTTGGGCAATGTCTACCGCCCGCGGCGCTCCGGCCCGTCCACGGGCTTCGTCGTCTACGGACGCGCTCCCGCCCCGACCGTCCGTCTCGCCCAGGAGCTGCGGGACAGTGTCGAGACCCTGGTCACCGCGGCCGTGGACTTCGACCGCTCGCTCGGCTTCTCGTGGGACGCCGTGGGTTCCGCGCTCGGAGTCACCAAGCAGGCGGTCCACCGCCGTTACGGCGCCCGCCGTGCCGCCGCGCAGGCGGCCGCCGAGTCCGACCGCGCGGCGGATCCCTCCGGTACCCGCACGATCAACGTGGGCTCGGGTATCCCCACGGTGCCCGCGGCCCGCTCGATGCCGACCCAGCCGACGGCGGGCAGCCCCACTCTCCGCGACGAGGCGAGGCCGACCGCCTTCCCCGGACCGCGCAACGGCTGAGGCCGCCCCTTCTGCTCTGCCTCCCGGCCGCACCGGGAGGCCGTCCCGCCCCGCGCCGCCCGACCGGTCGGCTCCGTCCCCGGTGCCCCTGCCCGATGGCGGCCGTCACCCGATGTCCGGCGGATCGATCCGGATCCGCACCGCGTCGCCGCCGGCCCGTGCCGTCCGAGTGGCCAGCGCGGTCTTCAGGGCGGTCGCCAGTGCGGCCCCGCTCCCAGGCGGTACGCGGACCAGTGCCTGCTCCCAGCTCTCCCCCGGCGGCGGCCCCCCGACCTTGCGGGGCCGCCCGGCTTCGGTGACCGGCAGCGGGACGGGTCCCAACACCTCGGCGGCGGGCGGGAGGCGGGCGCCCGCGAGGAAGTCCGCGACGGCCTCGGCCGGTCCCGACACCGCCGCCATCCGCGACACCGGTGGGAATCCCAGCTCCGCCCGCTCGGCCAGTTCGCGCACCGCGTGCCCGACGGGATCCCACCGGACGAGCGCCTGCACGGGCCTTTGCGTCGGCTCGGCGACGATCACGACCGTGCCGCCCACGGACTGCGGCCTCACCAGCGCGCTCGCGCCGATCCACCGCCGCAGAGCGTCCTCGCCCGCCCGCAGATCGGGCCGCCCCAGCATGGCCCATCCGTCCAGGAGCAGCGCCGCCGCGTACCCGCCCTCGGCGACGGGCTCGGCCCCCGGGGTGCTGACGACCAGGGCCGGTGTCCCCGGCACCGTGTCCAGCACCTGCTCGCGCCCCGAAGTCCGTACCGGAACGGCCGGGAAGGCCCGCCCCAGCTCCTCGGCGGTCCGCCGCGCCCCCACGATCTGGGCCCGCAGCCGGAATCCCCCGCACTCCGGACAGTGCCAGGCGCTCTCCTCCCGTCCGCACCAGCCGCACCTCAGCTCCCCGGCCTCCTGGCCCGCCAGCGGCCCGGCGCAGTGCCGGCAGCGCGCGGGGGCCCGGCACTGCGCGCAGGCCATCCGGGGCACATAGCCGCGCCGGGGCACCTGCACCAGAACCGGTCCGTGCCGCAGTCCCTCCCGTGCGACCTCCCAGGCGAGCGTGGGCAGTCGAGCGGCCCGCGCCGCCTCGTCGCGTGCGAGGTCCCCGTCGCCCACCGTCCGTACGAGCGGTGCGGTGGCGCGCACCTGCTCGCGGTCGGCGACCAGCGGTGCGGCCCATCCGCTCTCCACGAGCTGGGCGGCCTCCACGGTGCAGGTCCAGCTCCCCAGCAGGAAGCCGCACTTCTCGCGGGTGGCGCGCAGCTCCAGCACCTCGCGGACATGGGGGAAGGGGGCGTGGTCGTCGCTGTGACTGGCGTCCCCGTCGTCCCACACGACGACGAGCCCCAGGTTCCGCACGGGCGCGAACATGGCGGCCCGTGTCCCGACGACGGCCCGTACGGCCCCCCGGCGCACGGCGAGCCACTCCCGGTACCGTCGCTCCTGTCCGGCGTCGGCGGTCAGCACCGCATGCTGCCCCTCACCGATCAGCTCCCGCAGCGCGGTGTCGACCCGTGCCACGGCCCGCCCCGCGGGCACGACGACCAGGGCGCCCCGCCCGGAGGCGAGCGTGGCCTGCACGGCCCGGGCGATCTCCTGCGCCCACTGGGGCCCCGGCAGGGCGGTCCACACGGCCCGGGGCACGCCGCCGGCGGCCAGCGAGCGCAGGAAGTCCGCGCCCCGGCCGTACCGCCGCCACGATCCCGGATCCGGTGCGGACGGGGGCGCCGGCGGCGTGCCCGGCTCAGCGGCCTCCGCGCGCGCGTGCCGTGGCGGGACCGCGAGCTGGAGTACGTCCGCGAGGCTGCCGGCATAACGGTCGGCAACGGCGCGGGCGAGGTCCAGCAGCTCGGGCGAGAGGACGGGCTCGGGTGACACGACCTGCGCCAGCGCCGCGAGGGGCCCCGCGTAGTCGGACTCGGCCACCCGCTCGACCAGAAACCCGTCGATGAGCCCGCCGCCCTCGCGCCGCCCATCCCGCACCGTGCGCCCGCCGGCCCCGAACCGCACCCGGACCCTGATCCCGGGCCGGGCGACGGCGTCCAGCTCCTCCGGCACGGCGTAGTCGAAGTAGCGGTCCAGATGCAGCACGCCCTTGTCGACCACCACCCGCGCGACGGGCAGGTCCTTGGCCAGCGAGGCCCCCCGCCAGGTCCGCGGCTTGGCCCGGGGCACCTTGGCCTTGCGCACCGCGTCCCGCAGCAGGGCAAGCTGCTCGGGCGGTGCGGCGTCCGACCCGCCCGCCCGCTGCTGCCCGTTCTCGCTGCTCACGCTTGCATTCTTACCAAACGCCACTGACACCGACGTCCGCCGAGACGACTCCGCCCGCGCAGGGCCTGTCTTTTGCATCAGGCCGGCTGCAAAGACAGGCCCCTAGGCCCCTGAGCCCGCTCTGCCGGGCCGTTTGCACGCGCCGAGGCCCGGCCACACCGAAGGGTGGCCGGGCCTCGTGACAACCGTGCTGGAGGGCTTACAGACCCGCCGTCTTGCGCAGGGCCTCCACCCGGTCCGTGCGCTCCCAGGTGAAGTCGGGCAGCTCGCGGCCGAAGTGCCCGTACGCCGCGGTCTGGGAGTAGATGGGACGGAGCAGGTCGAGGTCGCGGATGATCGCGGCCGGGCGGAGGTCGAAGACCTCGGTGATCGCCTGCTCGATCTTCTCGGCGTCGACCTTGGCCGTGCCGAAGGTCTCCACGAACAGGCCCACCGGCTCGGCCTTGCCGATCGCGTACGCCACCTGCACCTCGCAGCGGGAGGCCAGGCCCGCGGCGACCACGTTCTTGGCGACCCAGCGCATCGCGTACGCGGCCGAGCGGTCCACCTTGGACGGGTCCTTGCCGGAGAACGCGCCGCCGCCGTGGCGAGCCATGCCGCCGTACGTGTCGATGATGATCTTCCGCCCGGTCAGGCCCGCGTCACCCATCGGGCCGCCGATCTCGAAGCGGCCGGTGGGGTTGACCAGCAGACGGTAGCCGTCGGTCTCGAGCTTGATGCCGTCGTCCAGCAGCGCCTTCAGCTCCGGCTCGACCACGAATTCGCGGATGTCGGGGGCCAGCAGCGAGTCCAGGTCGATGTCGCTCGCGTGCTGCGAGGAGACGACCACCGTGTCCAGACGGACCGCCTTGTCACCGTCGTACTCGATGGTGACCTGCGTCTTGCCGTCCGGGCGCAGGTAGGGGATCGTCCCGTTCTTGCGGACGTCGGACAGGCGCTTGGACAGGCGGTGCGCCAGGAAGATCGGCAGCGGCATCAGCGTCGGCGTCTCGTCCGACGCGTAGCCGAACATCAGGCCCTGGTCACCGGCGCCCTGCCGGTCCAGCTCGTCGTCGTCGCCCTCGACACGGGTCTCGTACGCCGTGTCCACACCCTGCGCGATGTCCGGGGACTGCGCGCCGATCGACACCGACACACCACAGGACGCGCCGTCGAAGCCTTTCTTCGACGAGTCGTAGCCGATCTCGAGGATCTTGTTGCGGACCAGCGTCGCGATGTCCGCGTACGCCTTGGTCGTGACCTCACCGGCCACGTGCACCAGGCCGGTCGTGATCAGCGTCTCCACGGCGACCCGGGACGTCGGGTCCTCACGCAGAAGCGCGTCAAGAATGGTGTCGCTGATCTGGTCAGCGATCTTGTCGGGGTGGCCCTCGGTCACGGACTCCGAGGTGAACAGGCGACGGGACACAACGCTCCCTGGGGTTGCAGCGGCTGCTGGCTGATCATGGGCGGACGGGACGGGGGCTGCGCCCGGCGTCGTCCGAGAAACAGTTTATCGGTCGCGCTCTGCCACCGGCCCAGGTGTCTCGCCTCTCGGGAGCCCTGTGACCTGCGGCACGGGCATTCTGCCGAATGCCCAGCGCGGTTTCCAGGGTCGCCACGCGCCAATGTCCGGGGCTTGAACGAGCCGTGAAGTGCAGGACATCTTCAGGTGAGGCGGTGGGAGACGAGGTCCCACACCGTCTCGGCGAGGGCCTCCTTGGGCCCGTACGGCACCGGGGTCTCGCTGCCGTCGGCGCCCAGCACGACCGCCTCGTTCTCCTCGGAGCCGAAGGTCTTGCGCTCCCCCACCTCGTTCACCACGAGCAGGTCGCAGCCCTTGCGCGCCAGCTTCGCCCGGCCGTTCGCCAGCACGTCGTCGGTCTCCGCGGCGAAACCGACGACGATCTGCTCCGGGCGGGCGCGGTCGGCCGAGATCTCCGCCAGGATGTCGGGATTCCTGACCAGGGTGATGGGCTTCGGGTCCTGCCCGTCCTTCTTCTTGATCTTCCCCGGTGCGTAGGTCGCCGGGCGGAAGTCCGCCACCGCCGCCGCCATCACGACGGCGTCGGCGTCCGCGGCCGCCTTGAGGACCGCCTCGCGCAGCTGCACCGCGGTCTCCACCGGTATGACGTCGACTCCGGCCGGGTCGGGCAGACCCGTGTTCGCGGCGATCAGGGTGACGCGGGCGCCCCGGGCCGCAGCCGTGCGCGCGAGGGCGTAGCCCTGCTTGCCGGAGGAGCGGTTGCCGAGGAAGCGGACGGGGTCGAGGGGCTCACGGGTGCCGCCGGCGCTGACGACGACGTGCCGCCCCGCGAGGTCGGGCTCGCTGACGCCTCGGGCGAGCACCCGGCGGCAGATCTCGAAGATCTCGGCCGGTTCGGGCAGTCGGCCCTTGCCGGTGTCGACGCCGGTCAGCCGGCCGACCGCCGGTTCGATGACGACGGCGCCGCGGCGGCGCAGCGTCGCCACGTTCTCCTGTGTGGCCGGGTGCTCCCACATCTCCGTGTGCATGGCCGGGGCGAAGACGACCGGGCAGCGGGCGGTCAGGAGCGTGTTGGTGAGGAGGTCGTCGGCGAGGCCGTGGGCGGCCTTGGCGAGCGTGTCGGCGGTGGCCGGGGCGACCACCACCAGGTCGGCGCTCTGGCCGATGCGGACGTGCGCGACCTCGTGGACGTCGTCCCAGACCTCCGTGGAGACCGGGTTGCCGGAGAGGGCGGACCAGGTGGCGGCGCCAACGAAATGCAGCGCGGAGGCGGTCGGCACGACGCGGACGTCATGCCCGGACTCGGTCAGTCTGCGCAGCAGCTCACACGCCTTGTACGCGGCGATGCCGCCACTGACCCCCAGAACGACCTTCGGCTTGCCCACCGGACCTCCCCGCACTCGACACCTGTACGCCGCGGCTCATCGGCGTACGCGTCTATGAGACACCACAGGCCCGACAGTCGCGCTGCCGGGCCTGTGGAAAAACCTACTGCGATCAGTAGATACTACTTATCGTCACCGCATGGTCACTGGGCCGGGCCCTCGACGGACTCGGAGGTCAGCAGACCCGCGTTGATCTCGCGCAGAGCGATCGAGAGCGGCTTCTCGTGGACGTGGGTGTCCACGAGCGGACCGACGTACTCGAGGAGGCCCTCACCGAGCTGCGAGTAGTACGCGTTGATCTGGCGGGCCCGCTTGGCCGCGTAGATCACGAGGCTGTACTTCGAGTCGGTGGCCTCGAGGAGCTCGTCGATCGGCGGGTTGATGATGCCCTCGGGCGCGGTGATGGAAGAGGACACGCTCTACCTTCCGAAAGATGGGAAAGATCAGACCTGATCACACAACCCTGATCACACAACGTTCATCAAGGCTAGCAGCTCGCGCGCCACGTCCTCGACCGAGGTGTTGACCAGGGTCTCGTCGAACTCGGGCTCGGCCGCCAGCTCCGTCTTGGCCGCCTCCAAGCGGCGCTCGATGACCTCGGGCGGCTCGGTGCCCCGCCCGGTGAGTCTGCGCACCAGCTCCTCCCAGGAGGGAGGAGCCAGGAACACGAGCTGTGCCTCGGGCATGGACTCGCGGACCTGCCGGGCACCCTGGAGGTCGATCTCCAGCAGGACCGGCACCCCGGCCTCGAGGTGCTCGATCACGGCGGCCCGCGGCGTCCCGTAGCGGTTGCCGGCGAACTCGGCCCACTCCAGCAGCTCGCCGTTGGCGATCAGCTTGTCCATCTCGTCGTCGGTGACGAAGAAGTAGTGGACTCCGTGCCGTTCACCGGGGCGGGGCGCGCGGGTCGTCGCCGACACCGAGAGCCAGACCTCGGGGTGTTCCTTGCGCATATGGGCGACGACCGTGCTCTTGCCGACCCCCGAGGGGCCGGAGAGCACGGTCAGCCGCGGACGTTCACTCATGCAGCGATTATCCCAGCAATCCCGGAGTGCCCCGGACTCAGCTGGCGGCGCCGCCGAACTCGCGCTCGAGAGAGGCGATCTGGTTGGAACCGAGGCCCCGCACGCGGCGGCTCTCGGAGATACCGAGTCGCTCCATGATCTGCTTGGCGCGGACCTTGCCCACGCCCGGCAGGGACTCGAGGAGGGCGGAGACCTTCATCTTGCCGATGACGTCGTTCTCCTGGCCCTGCTTGATGACCTCGTGAAGGGAGGCGCCGGAGTGCTTGAGTCGATTCTTGACCTCGGCCCGCTCCCGGCGAGCCGCGGCGGCCTTTTCGAGCGCGGCTGCGCGCTGTTCGGGGGTAAGGGGCGGAAGAGCCACGCCTACGTCACCTCGGATGTCGAACTGTCGGATACGGACCGGTGAGGAACCTAGTCGCCCCACACCTGGGGAGCTACGAGCAACACGCTTGCCCGTTCTCCCCCACTACCTTGAGGGCGCGGGAGGTGCCCTCACTCGTCGGAGACTAGCGGGCAAGTCCGCCAGAGTCAGCGAGAACAGCGGAAAAGTCCTGGTCAGCCTCTGTTGAGACGGACCTTTCGGACATACTGCCCCGGATTTGAGGATGTATCCAGACCTCGAGCCGTTCTGGATGGACTCTTCCGCGCGCCTGCGCGCCCCCGCGAGGCACTACTCCGCGTCCAGGGCGTCCCGGATCTCGTCGGCGAAGCGTTGCGCGGCGTCACGCAGCGCGACGACGTCGGGACCGTGACGAAGAACACCCCGGCTGACGTTCGGGACGACATTGCGCACCGCCGCGCCGAACACGGCCGGAAGATCGGCCGGAGTGGCCCCCTGGGCACCGATGCCGGGGGCGAGGAGCGGCCCGTTGATGTCCAGGTCGTACGACGACAGGTCGCCGAGCGTGGCGCCGACGACCGCACCGAAGGAGCCGAGAGGCCCCTCCCCCGCGTTCTCGGCCGCGAGGTGGGCGAGCATCGTCGCTCCGACGTTCCGTCCGTCGGACCGCAGGGCGTGCTGCACCTCGCCGCCCTCCGGGTTGGATGTCAGGGCGAGCACGAACAGCCCGGCTCCGCTCTCCCGCGCCAGCTCCACGGCCGGCTTCAGGGAGCCGTAGCCGAGGTACGGCGAGACGGTGAGCGCGTCGGAGAACAGCGGGGCGTCCTTATGCAGGAAGGACTCGGCGTACGCGGCCATGGTCGAGCCGATGTCGCCGCGCTTGGCGTCCATGACGACCAGCGCCCCGGCCGCCCGTGCCTCGGCGACCGCCTTCTCCAGGACGGCGACGCCGCGCGACCCGAACCGCTCGAAGAACGCGCTCTGCGGCTTGAGCACGGCGACCCGGTCGGCCGTGGCCTCCACGACGGTGCGGCTGAACCGCTCCAGCCCGGCGACATCGTCGTTCAGGCCCCACTCCGTGAGCAGCGAGGCGTGCGGGTCGATCCCGACGCAGAGCGGGCCGCGCTCGTCCATGGCGCGGCGCAGACGCGCGCCGAAGGGCTCCAGAGGACTCATGCGGCCTTCCTCACGTCGGCGCCGACCGCGTCGGCGAGGGTGGTGTACGGGCTCGTACGGAGGCGGGCGAGAAGTCCCTTGTGGATGGCGCGGCTCCAGAAGGGCCCCTCGTAGATGAAGGCGCTGTAGCCCTGCACCAGCGTGGCACCGGCCAGGATGCGCTGCCAGGCGTCCTCGGCGGTCTCGATGCCGCCGACGCCCACCAGGGTGATGCGGTCGCCCACGCGCGCGTAGAGGCGCCGCAGGACCTCCAGAGAGCGCGTTTTCAGCGGTGCGCCCGACAGTCCGCCGGTCTGCTTCACAAGTGAGGGCTCCGATTTCAGGCCGAGGCCCTCGCGCGCGATGGTGGTGTTCGTGGCGATGATCCCGTCCAGGCCCAGCTCCACCGCCAGGTCGGCGACGGCGTCGATGTCCTCGTCGGCGAGATCCGGGGCGATCTTCACGAGGAGCGGTACGCGCCGCGCGCGGACCGTACGGTCCGCGGCCTCGCGGACGGCGGTCAGCAGCGGGCGCAGCGCCTCGGTGGCCTGCAGATTGCGCAGGCCCGGCGTGTTCGGGGAGGAGACGTTGACGACCAGGTAGTCGGCGTACGGCGCGAGCCGCTCGGTCGACTCCACGTAGTCCTGGGCGGCCTCGGCCTCCGGGACGACCTTGGTCTTGCCGATGTTGACGCCCACCACCGTCTTGAACACAGGCGTACGGGTCGCCAGGCGCGCGGCGACGGCGAGCGACCCCTCGTTGTTGAAGCCCATGCGGTTGATCAGCGCACGGTCCGCGACGAGGCGGAACAGCCGCTTCTTGGGGTTGCCGGGCTGCGGCTCCCCCGTCACCGTGCCGATCTCGACGTGGTCGAAGCCCAGCATCGACATCCCGTCGATCGCGACGGCGTTCTTGTCGAAGCCGGCCGCCAGTCCGAACGGGCCGTGCATGCGCAGCCCGAAGGCCTCCGTGCGCAGCTCCTTGTAGCGGGGCGCGAGGGCGGCCGCCAGGAAGGTGCGCAGCACGGGGATGCGGGCGGCGAGGCGGATCCAGCGGAAGGCCAGGTAGTGGGCCTGCTCCGGGTCCATCCGCTGGAAGACCAGGCGGAAGAAAAGCTTGTACATGTCTCGGGAGTCCTCAGGAGTCCTCATGATGCTCATGAAGAGGGGGACACCGTTTTCGGTGTCCCCCTCGTCGGCTGCTAGTCGCGGGCCGCGGTCAGGAATTCGGCGTGTTCCTGGAGTGAGCGGACGCCCACGTCGCCGTGGTTGAGCGCGTCGATGCCCTGGACCGCCGCGGCCAGCGCCTGGACCGTCGTCAGACACGGCACGGAGCGGGCCACCGCCGCCGTACGGATGTCGTAGCCGTCGAGACGGCCGCCGGTGCCGTAGGGGGTGTTGACGATGAGGTCGACGTCGCCGTCGTGGATCATCTGGACGATGGTCTTCTCGCCGTTCGGGCCGGTGCCGTCGGACTGCTTGCGCACGACCGTCGCATTGATGCCGTTGCGCTTGAGGACCTCGGCCGTGCCGGAGGTGGCGAGCAGCTCGAAGCCGTGCGCGACCAGCTCACGCGCCGGGAAGATCATCGAACGCTTGTCGCGGTTGGCGACCGAGATGAACGCACGGCCCTTGGTCGGCAGCGGACCGTAGGCGCCCGCCTGCGACTTGGCGTACGCCGTGCCGAAGACGGAGTCGATGCCCATGACCTCGCCGGTGGAGCGCATCTCCGGGCCGAGGACGGTGTCGACACCGCGGCCGTGGATGTCGCGGAACCGCGACCAGGGCATCACGGCCTCCTTGACGGAGATCGGCGCGTCCAGCGGCAGCTCGCCGCCGTCGCCGTTCTTCGGCAGCAGGCCCTCCTCGCGCAGCTCGGCGATGGTCGCGCCCAGCGAGATGCGCGCGGCGGCCTTCGCAAGCGGCACCGCCGTCGCCTTCGAGGTGAAGGGGACCGTACGGGAGGCGCGCGGGTTGGCCTCGAGGACGTAGAGGATGTCGCCCGCCATCGCGAACTGGATGTTGATCAGGCCTCGGACGCCGACGCCCCGCGCGATGGCCTCCGTGGAGGCCCGCAGGCGCTTGATGTCGAAGCCGCCCAGCGTGATCGGGGGCAGCGCGCACGCCGAGTCGCCGGAGTGGATGCCGGCCTCCTCGATGTGCTCCATCACGCCGCCGAGGTACAGCTCCTCGCCGTCGTACAGGGCGTCGACGTCGATCTCGATCGCGTCGTCGAGGAAGCGGTCGACCAGCACCGGCCGGGAGGGGCTGATCTCGGTCGACTCGGCGATGTACGCGGCGAGGCGGGACTCGTCGTAGACGATCTCCATGCCGCGCCCGCCGAGGACGTAGGACGGCCGGACGAGGACCGGGTAGCCGATCTCGTCCGCGATGGCCTTGGCCTCCTCGAAGGTGGTGGCGGTGCCGTGCTTGGGGGCCGGGAGACCGGCCTCCGCCAGCACGCGGCCGAAGGCGCCGCGGTCCTCGGCGGCGTGGATCGCCTCGGGCGAGGTGCCCACGATCGGCACGCCGTTGTCCTTCAGCGCCTGCGCGAGGCCGAGCGGGGTCTGGCCGCCCAGCTGGACCACGACGCCCGCGACCGGCCCGGCCTGCTGCTCGGCGTGGACGATCTCCAGCACGTCCTCGAGCGTCAGCGGCTCGAAGTACAGGCGGTCGGAGGTGTCGTAGTCCGTGGAGACCGTCTCCGGGTTGCAGTTGACCATCACGGTCTCGTAGCCGGCATCGCTGAGCGCGAAGGAGGCGTGGACGCACGAGTAGTCGAACTCGATGCCCTGGCCGATGCGGTTGGGGCCGGAGCCCAGGATGATCACCGCGGGCTTCTCGCGGGGCGCGACCTCGCTCTCCTCGTCGTAGGAGGAGTAGAAGTACGGCGTCTTCGCGGCGAACTCGGCGGCGCAGGTGTCGACCGTCTTGTACACCGGGCGAACGCCGAGGGCGTGCCGCACCTCGCGCACCACGTCCTCGCGCGAACCCCGGATCTCGGCGATCTGCTGGTCGGAGAAGCCGTGCCGCTTGGCCTCGGCGAGCAGGTCGGCGTCCAGGCGGTCGGCAGCGGCCAGTTCGTCCGCGATCTCCTTGATCAGGAAGAGCTGGTCGACGAACCACGGGTCGATCTTGCTGGACTCGAAGACCTCCTCGGGCGTGGCGCCCGCGCGGATGGCCTGCATGACGGTGTTGATCCGGCCGTCGGTGGGGCGGGCGGCCTCACGCAGCAGTTCATCCTTGTCCCCGGGCTCACCCACGAACGTGAACTGGCTGCCCTTCTGCTCCAGCGAGCGCAGCGCCTTCTGGAACGCCTCGGTGAAGTTGCGGCCGATGGCCATGGCCTCGCCGACCGACTTCATGGTGGTGGTCAGCGTGTTGTCGGCGCTCGGGAACTTCTCGAACGCGAACCGCGGCGCCTTGACGACCACATAGTCGAGGGTCGGTTCGAAGGAGGCCGGGGTCTCCTGGGTGATGTCGTTCGGGATCTCGTCGAGGGTGTAGCCGACGGCGAGCTTGGCCGCGATCTTGGCGATCGGGAAGCCGGTCGCCTTGGAGGCGAGGGCGGACGAACGCGACACGCGCGGGTTCATCTCGATGACGATCACGCGACCGTCCTCGGGGTTCACCGCGAACTGGATGTTGCAGCCGCCGGTGTCGACGCCGACCTCGCGGATCACGGCGATGCCGATGTCCCGCAGGATCTGGTACTCGCGGTCGGTCAGGGTCATCGCCGGGGCGACGGTGATGGAGTCGCCGGTGTGCACGCCCATCGGGTCGAAGTTCTCGATGGAGCAGACGACCACGACGTTGTCGTGCTTGTCGCGCATCAGCTCCAGCTCGTACTCCTTCCAGCCGAGGATGGACTCCTCCAGGAGCACCTCGGTGGTCGGCGAGAGCGCGAGGCCGGTGCCCGCGATGCGGCGTAGCTCCTCCTCGTCGTGCGCGAAGCCGGAGCCGGCGCCGCCCATGGTGAAGGAGGGGCGGACGACGACCGGGTAGCCGCCCAGCTCCTCGACGCCGGCGAGGACCTCGTCCATGGAGTGGCAGATCACCGAGCGGGCGGACTCGCCGTGCCCGATCTTCTTGCGGACCTCCTCCACGACCTCCTTGAACTGGTCGCGGTCCTCGCCCTTGTGGATGGCCTCCACCTTGGCGCCGATCAGCTCGACGCCGTACTTCTCCAGGACGCCGTTCTCGTGCAACGAGATCGCCGTGTTGAGCGCCGTCTGGCCGCCCAGGGTGGGCAGCAGCGCGTCGGGGCGCTCCTTGGCGATGATCTTCTCGACGAAGTCCGGGGTGATCGGCTCCACGTAGGTGGCGTCGGCGATCTCCGGGTCGGTCATGATCGTCGCCGGGTTGGAGTTGACGAGGATGACCCTGAGGCCCTCGGCCTTCAGGACGCGGCAGGCCTGGGTGCCGGAGTAGTCGAACTCGGCGGCCTGGCCGATGACGATCGGGCCGGAGCCGATGACCAGGACGGACTGGATATCGGTGCGCTTAGGCACGCTGGCCCTCCATGAGCTTCACGAAGCGGTCGAACAGGTACGCGGCGTCGTGGGGACCGGCGGCCGCCTCGGGGTGGTACTGGACGCTGAAGGCCGGCTTGTCGAGGAGCTGGAGGCCCTCCACCACGTTGTCGTTGAGGCAGACGTGGGAGACCTCGGCGCGGCCGTAGGGGGTGTCGGAGACCTTGTGGAGCGGGGCGTCGACGGCGAAGCCGTGGTTGTGCGCGGTGACCTCGACCTTGCCGGTCG
Source organism: Streptomyces sp. NPDC051104 (assembly GCF_040682835.1). Classification (NCBI taxonomy): domain Bacteria; kingdom Bacillati; phylum Actinomycetota; class Actinomycetes; order Kitasatosporales; family Streptomycetaceae; genus Streptomyces; species Streptomyces sp. NPDC051104. Next base: position 105,104 of record NZ_JBFBBS010000020.1, read on the forward strand.
TACGGTCCTGCACCGGCTGGTTGATGCCGCGGTGGCCGTACTTCAGCTTGTAGGTGCCGAAGCCCAGGGCGCGACCGAGGATCTGGTTGCCGAAGCAGATGCCGAACAGCGGCGTGCCGCGCTCCAGGACGGCCTGCATGACCGAGACGGCGTGGTCGGCGGTGGCCGGGTCGCCGGGGCCGTTGGAGAAGAACACGCCGTCGGGGTTGACGGCGTGGACGTCCTCGGCGGTCGCCGTCGCGGGCAGCACATGGACCTCGATGCCACGCTCGGCCATGCGGTGCGGGGTCATGCCCTTGATGCCCAGGTCGACCGCGGCGACCGTGAACTTCTTCTCACCGATCGCGGGGACGACGTACGGCTCGGTGGTGGCGACCTCGGCGGAGAGGTTCGCGCCCTTCATCTCCGGCGCCTGGCGCACCTCGGCGAGCATCGTGCCCTCGTCGGGCAGCGTGTCGCCGGAGAAGATGCCCACGCGCATGGCGCCGCGCTCGCGCAGGTGGCGGGTCAGGGCCCGGGTGTCGATGCCGCTGATGCCGACGACGCCCTGCGCGCGCAGTTCGTCGTCGAGCGAGCGCTTGGCCCGCCAGTTGGAGGGCTTGCGCGCGGGGTCGCGTACGACGTAGCCGGCGACCCAGATCCGCTTGGACTCGGGGTCCTCGTCGTTGACGCCGGTGTTGCCGACGTGGGGGGCGGTCATGACCACGACCTGGCGGTGGTAGGACGGGTCGGTGAGGGTCTCCTGGTAGCCGGTCATGCCGGTGGAGAACACGGCTTCGCCGAAGGTCACCCCCACGGCCCCGTAGGCGCGGCCGCGGAAGATCCGGCCGTCCTCCAGGACGAGTACGGCGGGAGACTTCTCGGCTCCCCTGGTGGAGGTCGTCATCGTGCGCCTTCCGTCTTGTGGATCATCTGGTTCAGGGTGTCGACCCAGTCGTTGTGCTCGGCCGCGCGGTCCGAGCGGAAGCCCGAGTCGATCAGCTTGTCGCCGTGCGCCCAGGTCACCACCAGCAGTCCGCCCTCGGTGAGGACCTTTCCGGCGATGCCCTTGTCGAGCCGGACTTCGCGCAGCCGCTCGGCCGGGACGAAGAAGTCCGTCGCTCCGGGGCGTACGACGTCCAGGCCCGCGTCCGTCAGCGTGAGCTCGACGCGGCTGCGGGTGCCCAGGCCGTGGGCCACGATGCGGTCGAGCCACTGCCCGGCGGTGGTGGAGCCGTGGTAGCGGCCGCTCATCGTGAGTTTCGCCTCGCCGGGCTCCTCGGGAGCGGTCGGCAGCTCCGGCAGGTCGCTCTGCAGGGTGGCGCGCCACTTCCAGCCCTCGCGCATCAGCCAGTAGACGAGCGCGACGAACAGGGCCAGTCCGACGAGCCAGCCGATGCGGTCGGTCCAGTCGGTGACCTGGGCCGATCTCTTCTCGGCCGCGAACAGGAGTACAGGTGTCACGTGAGCTTCCCGTCGACGAGCGTGGCCTTGCCCCGCAGCCAGGTGTGCGTGACACGGCCCGGCAGCTCACGGCCCTCGTAAGGGGTGTTGCGGCTGCGCGAGGCGAAGCCCGCGGGGTCCACCTGCCCACGGTATGCCGTGTCGACGAGCGTGAGGTTGGCGGGCTCACCTGCCGAGACGGGGCGGCCGTGGCCGGTGGCCCGGCCGATCTTCGCGGGCTTGGAGGACATGCGCTCCGCGACGCCCGCCCAGTCGAGCAGCCCGGTGTCGACCATCGTCTCCTGGACCACGGACAGCGCGGTCTCCAGGCCGACCATGCCCATGGCGGCGGCGGCCCACTCGCAGTCCTTGTCCTCGTGCGGGTGCGGGGCGTGGTCGGTGGCGACGATGTCGATCGTGCCGTCGGCGAGCGCCTCGCGCAGCGCCAGCACGTCGCGCTCGGTGCGCAGCGGCGGGTTGACCTTGTAGATCGGGTTGTAGGTGCGCACCAGCTCGTCGGTGAGGAGGAGGTGGTGCGGGGTGACCTCGGCGGTGACGTCGATGCCGCGGGACTTGGCCCAGCGCACGATCTCGACGGAGCCGGCGGTCGACAGGTGGCAGATGTGGACGCGGGAGCCGACGTGGTCGGCCAGGAGGACGTCGCGCGCGATGATCGACTCCTCGGCGACGGCCGGCCAGCCGCCGAGGCCCAGCTCGGCGGAGACGACGCCCTCGTTCATCTGGGCGCCCTCGGTCAGCCGCGGCTCCTGCGCGTGCTGGGCGACCACGCCGCCGAAGGCCTTCACGTACTCCAGCGCCCGGCGCATGATCACCGCGTCGTCGACGCACTTGCCGTCGTCGGAGAAGACCGTGACGCCCGCCGCCGACTCGTGCATGGCGCCCAGCTCCGCGAGCTTCTTGCCCTCCAGGCCGACCGTGACGGCGCCGATGGGCTGCACGTCGCAGTAGCCGTGCTCGCGGCCCAGCCGCCAGACCTGCTCGACGACACCGGCGGTGTCGGCGACCGGGAAGGTGTTGGCCATCGCGAACACGGCGGTGTAGCCGCCCTTGGCGGCGGCCCGCGTACCGGTCAGGACGGTCTCGGAGTCCTCGCGGCCGGGCTCGCGCAGGTGGGTGTGCAGATCGACGAGGCCGGGGAGCAGCACCTTGCCGCCGGCCTCGACGACCTCCGCTCCCTCGGCGGACAGACCGGTGCCGACCGCCTCGACGACCTCACCGTCGATCAGCACGTCCTGCGGCTCGCCGCCGAGCACCTTCGCACCACGGATCAGGGTCTTGCTCATCGGTTCTGGTTCTCCTCGGCGGCAGAAAGGGGGTGCGCGGAGCGCTCGTCGGAAGGGTGGTGGTGGGAGACGGGCGGGCGGGCGTCGGTGACGGCGGGCGCGGTCTTGGGGTCGAACACGGCGCCACCCAGCAGCAGGTACAGGACCGCCATGCGGATGGAGACGCCGTTCGCCACCTGCTCGACGGCGGTGCAGCGGTCGGAGTCGGCGACCTCGGCGGTGATCTCCATGCCGCGGACCATCGGGCCGGGGTGCATCACGATGGCGTGCTCCGGCATCTTCGCCATGCGGTCGGCGTCGAGGCCGTAGCGCCGGGAGTACTCGCGCTCGGTCGGGAAGAAGGCGGCGTTCATGCGCTCCCGCTGGACGCGGAGCATCATCACCGCGTCGGACTTGGGGAGGGTGCTGTCGAGATCGAACGAGACCTCGCACGGCCAGGAGCCGACGCCGACCGGCAGCAGGGTGGGCGGGGCGACGAGCGTGACGTCGGCGCCGAGGGTGTGCAGCAGGTCGACGTTGGAACGGGCGACCCGGCTGTGCAGCACGTCGCCGACGATCGTGATGCGCTTGCCGGCGAGGTCACGCCCTATACCGGCGTCCCGGCCGACCAGGCGGCGACGCATGGTGAAGGCGTCGAGCAGGGCCTGGGTGGGGTGCTGGTGGGTGCCGTCGCCGGCGTTGATGACGGCGGCGTCGATCCAGCCGGAGTTGGCCAGGCGGTAGGGGGCTCCGGAGGCGCCGTGCCGGATGACGACGGCGTCGACACCCATGGCCTCCAGGGTCTGGGCGGTGTCCTTCAGGGACTCCCCCTTGGACACGCTGGACCCCTTGGCGGAGAAGTTGATGACGTCCGCGGACAGACGCTTCTCGGCGGCCTCGAAGGAGATCCGGGTGCGGGTGGAGTCCTCGAAGAAGAGGTTGACGACGGTGCGGCCGCGCAGGGTCGGCAGCTTCTTGATCGGCCGGTCCGCGACCCGTGCCATCTCCTCGGCGGTGTCGAGGATCAGAACGGCGTCGTCGCGGGTGAGGTCGGCGGCCGAGATGAGATGACGCTGCATCTTTCAGGCTCCGTAAGACGGTTCATTCGGGAGATTTGGTACAGACAGGCGCGCGTCGGGGCGCACTCGCGAGGCGTACGGCGGCTCGTCGTACGCGCCGGAGTGCTAGTGCTGCGCGCCGTGGACGGTCTGCTTCACACCGAGCAGCACGGTGTCGCGACCGTCCTCCTCGGCGAGCTGGACCTTGACCGTCTCCCGCAGCGACGTGGGGAGGTTCTTGCCGACGTAGTCGGCGCGGATCGGCAGTTCGCGGTGGCCGCGGTCGACGAGGACCGCGAGCTGGACCGCGCGGGGACGCCCGATGTCGTTCAGGGCGTCGAGGGCGGCACGGATGGTGCGGCCGGAGAAGAGCACGTCGTCGACGAGGACGACGAGGCGGCCGTCGATGCCGTCACCGGGGATCTCGGTGCGGGCCAGCGCCCGCGGCGGCTGCATGCGCAGGTCGTCGCGGTACATGGTGATGTCGAGGGAGCCGACCGGGACCTTGCGGCCGGTGATCTGCTCGAGCTTGTCGGCGAGCCGCCGGGCGAGGAAGACGCCTCGGGTCGGAATGCCGAGGAGCACCACGTCGTCGGCGCCCCTTGCGCGCTCGACGATCTCGTGGGCGATGCGGGTCAGCACCCGCGCGATGTCAGGACCTTCGAGGACGGGTCGAGCATCGGAATGCCGCGTGTCCATACGAAAAGGACCTCCTTCTCCGCCTCACGGGACGGACTTTAAAGGACGTCGGAATTGCGCCATACACAGTACCAGCCCGGGGGCGGAGCCCGGTCACCCCCCTGGCGCACCGCGTCACCCGTCCGGCGGTGCCGCACGCCGTCTACCACGGAAGGGTCGGTCCGGACCATTCGGCTTGACGGAGAAGAGTCACGCTGCGTAACCTCACAGTGAGTCACCAGCCGCGCGGCCGAGCCGCACGTCGACACCGTGTCCGGGGAGCTATATGTCCAGCGAATACGCCAAACAGCTCGGGGCCAAGCTCCGGGCGATCCGCACCCAGCAGGGCCTTTCCCTCCACGGTGTGGAAGAGAAGTCCCAGGGACGCTGGAAGGCGGTCGTGGTCGGTTCGTACGAGCGCGGCGACCGCGCCGTCACCGTGCAGCGCCTGGCCGAGCTGGCGGATTTCTACGGGGTCCCGGTGCAGGAGCTGCTGCCCGGCACCACCCCCGGTGGAGCCGCCGAGCCGCCGCCGAAGCTGGTTCTGGACCTGGAGCGCCTGGCCAACGTGCCGGCGGAGAAGGCGGGCCCGCTCCAGCGGTACGCGGCGACGATCCAGTCGCAGCGCGGTGACTACAACGGCAAGGTGCTGTCGATCCGCCAGGACGACCTGCGCACGCTCGCAGTCATCTACGACCAGTCGCCCTCCGTCCTGACCGAGCAGCTGATCAGCTGGGGAGTCCTGGACGCGGACGCGCGCCGCGCGGTGGCCTCCCACGAGGAGAGCTGACCGCCCAGGTCCCAGCAGAAACGTGCCGCCGGGGTGGCCGGAACCGCATGGTTCCGGCCACCCCGGCAGCGTTTTCGGCCAGGCACGGCCACCACGCTGAGAACGCCGGAGGGCCGAGAACGCCGGAGGGCCCCCAGCACACGCGCTGCGGGCCCTCCGGCGTTTTCGGGTACTTCTCGTCAGCCCTCGTCACGGCGCAACGACGGCTTCAGGTCCTTCAGGCGGCCGAGGAGGCCGTTGACGAACGCCGGGGACTCGTCCGTGGAGAACTCCTTGGCGAGCTGCACCATCTCGTCGAGCACCACGGCGTCCGGCGTCTCGTCGACCCAGATCAGTTCGTAGGCACCGAGGCGCAGGATGTTGCGGTCGACCACCGGCATCCGGTCCAGCGTCCAGCCGACCGCGTACTGCGCGATCAGCTCGTCGATGCGCTTCGTGTGCTGCGCGTAGCCCTCGACCAGCTGCATGGTGTACTCGCTCACCGGCGGCTGCCGGGTGTCGGTCCGCGAGAGCCGGATCCAGTCCGCGAGGACCGTCACGACGTCGGCCCCGCGCTGGTCGCCTTCGAAGAGGATCTGGAAGGCGCGCTTACGGGCCGTGTTACGGGCAGCCACGGTTAGCTGTTCACCCGGCCGAGGTAGTCGCTCGTGCGGGTGTCGACCTTGATCTTCTCACCGGTGGTGATGAAGAGCGGGACCTGGATCTGGTGGCCGGTCTCCAGGGTGGCGGGCTTGGTGCCACCGGTGGAGCGGTCGCCCTGGACGCCCGGCTCGGTCTCGGCGACGGTCAGCTCCACGGCGGCCGGCAGGTCGACGAAGAGGACCTCGCCCTCGTGCTGGGCGACGGTGGCCGTGAACCCCTCGATGAGGAAGTTGGCGGCGTCACCGACGGCCTTGCGGTCGACGTGCAGCTGGTCGTACGTCTCCATGTCCATGAAGACGAAGTAGTCGCCGTCCATGTACGAGAACTGCATGTCGCGCTTGTCGACAGTGGCCGTCTCGACCTTGACACCGGCGTTGAAGGTCTTGTCGACGACTTTGCCGGAGAGCACGTTCTTGAGCTTGGTGCGCACGAAAGCGGGGCCCTTGCCGGGCTTGACGTGCTGGAACTCGACGACGGACCAGAGCTGGCCGCCTTCGAGCTTGAGCACCATGCCGTTCTTGAGGTCGTTCGTGGAAGCCACGGTTGCGGAATCTCCTGGACTGACGTACGACCCCGGGGCAGGCACCTACAGTGCCAGCAGCTCCTTGGTCGTGATGGTGAGTAGCTCGGGTCCGCCGTCCGCCTCGGGGCGTACGACGAGCGTGTCATCGATCCGGACACCGCCCCGGCCCGGGAGGTGGACCCCCGGTTCGACGGTGACCGGCACGCAAGCGTCCAGTTTACCCATGGCCGCGGGGGCCAACTGAGGGTCCTCGTCGATTTCGAGTCCCACACCGTGCCCGGTCAGCGGCGGCAGCGCCCCGCCGTACCCCGCGGAGTCCAGCACCTGACGTGCGGCCCGGTCCACGTCCCGGTACGCGGCGCCGGGGGCGAGGGCCTGGCGTCCGGCGCGCTGGGCGGCGAAGACCAGGTCGTACAGCTCGATCTGCCAGTCGGCGGGCGAGGTGCCGATGACGAAGGTACGACCGATCTCGCAGCGGTAGCCGCGGTAGGCGGCGCCGAGACAGACGGAGAGGAAGTCGCCCTCTTCCACACGCCGGTCGGTGGGGCGGTGGCCGCGGCGGCCGGCGTTCGGACCGGTGGCGACGGAGGTGGTGAAGGCGGGTCCGTCGGCGCCGTGGTCGACGAGGCGGCGCTCCAGTTCGAGGGCGAGATGGCGCTCGGTGCGGCCGACGAGGATCGACTCCAGCAACTCGCTCAGGGCCTGGTCGACGATCTCCGCGCCGATCCTGAGAAGGGCGATCTCCTCCTCGTCCTTGACGACCCGCAACTGCTCGACCGCGCCGCCGAGGTCCGTGAGCCGCAGCCTCGGTGCGACCGAGCGCAGGGAGCGGTGCCGGGCCACGGTGAGGTGGTGCTCCTCCACCGCCAGGGACTCGGCGCCCTGTGCCGCGGCCAGGTCGGCGGCGGCGACGGCGGGGTCGCCGCCGGTCACCGGCAGAACGCGCACCCGCAGCGCCTCGTCGGGCCGCCCGTCGGCGGGGTGATCGTCCGGCGGTCCGGCGCACACCAGCACGTCCTCGCCGATGCCCAGCAGCAGCACGGCGCCCTTGGGCGCGGCGCCCGCGAGATACCGGACGTTGGCGGGGCGGGAGACCAATGCCGTCCCACCGCCACCCGCGCTGCAGCGTTCCCTGAGCCGCTCCCGGCGGGCCGCGTACACCTCTGACATGACCCGAGCCTACGAGCGGTGGCCGAATATCGCCGGTCCAGAGGGCCGGACGGGCGGCGGGTACGACGCTCCGTGGACGGGGACGTCTGCCGCGCTACCGCGTCACCACTTCGGCGGGCTCGCGATGGCGCGGGCCAGGACCTCGTCCAGCACGCGGGCCGTGCCCTCCACATCGAGCTGGGAGTTGTCGATGATCGGCAGGCCGGAGCCGTACCAGCCGGCCATGCGGCCGTGGATGCGGGCCACCTCCTCGTCGGTGAGCCGGCGGTTGCCCGTGCGCTCCGCGTTGCGCTCCAGGACGATCTCCAGTCCGGGCAGCAGGACGACCGGCAGCAGTCCGGGGCCCACATGCCGTTTCCAGCCACCGAGGCCGACCACCGGGCGGTCCGGGAAGACGGCGTCGTCGAGGATGCACGAGATGCCGTTGGCCAGGAAGTTGCGGGCCGCGAAGCCGCAGGTGCGGCGGGCGAGACGGTACTGCGCCTCCGAATTGTCGTTCCACCCCGACTGCGGGTCGGCGAAGCCCGAGCGGACCCATTCGCGGACGTCGTCCAGGCTGATGTGGGCCGTGGGGACCCGGCGGTGGTCGGCCCAGTACTTGGCGACGCTGGTCTTGCCGGCGCCCGCGGGGCCGATGAGCAGCACGGCGAGCGTGGCGGACGCGGGGTCGGGCGCGCCGGCGGCGGGGGGTGCGCTCGGCACACCGACCGGGGCGCCCGGCGGGAGCCGCATCTGCCCGGTGGGGTCCGGCGGGGGCGGGACGGGCGTGTGCTGCGGCGGCCGGTGGGCGGGAGGTGCTCCGGGGGGTGCCGGTGGCGCCGTGAAGCCCGGCGTGGGCGTGGTCCGCGGTGCGGGGCCCGGGTGGGCGCCCGGCTGTCCCGGGTGGTGTGCGGCCGGTGACCAGGTGGTCGCCGGGCCGTGCCCCGGCTGGTGGGGCGGCGGCAGCGGAGCTCCCACTGCGTGCTGCATCCGGTGGCCACTCCGTCTCGTGTTGGGGCTCACGGGCGTTCGACACTGGCAGCGGGGGGTGATCCCCCGCTCCCTACCGAACGGTACCGTCCCCGGCCGCCGTTGTGTGAACGGCCGGGAGCGGCCCGAAGTGCCCATCCCCGCAGGCGAATCGGGGCAACCGGTCCCGAGGGGAACGAGTCGCCCGCCGCCCGGGACCGGATGGAGCCACTGCCCGACTTGCCGGTACGCGGCTACTGCCCGACTTCGCCGTACGCGGCGAGCAGAACCGCGGGGTCGGGGCCTTCCAGCACGGTGGGCTTGGCCAGGCCGTCCAGGACGATGAAGCGCAACAGGTCGCCGCGGGACTTCTTGTCGACCTTCATCGTCTCCAGCAACTTGGGCCACTGGTCGTAGCGGTAGTGCAGCGGCAGCCCCACCGCCTCAAGGATCGTGCGGTGCCGGTCGGCGGTCGCGTCGTCCAACCGGCCCGCCAGACGCCCGAGTTCGGCCGCGAAGAGCATGCCGACGGCGACGGCGGCGCCGTGGCGCCACTTGTACCGCTCGTTCTTCTCGATCGCGTGGCCGAGCGTGTGCCCGTAGTTGAGGATCTCCCTCAGGCCCGACTCCTTCAGGTCGGAGGAGACGACCTCCGCCTTGACCCTGATGGACCGCTCGATCAGCTCCGCGGTGTGCGCGCCGGCGGGAGTGCGGGCGGCCTGCGGGTCCGCCTCGATCAGCTCCAGGATCACCGGGTCGGCGATGAAACCGGCCTTGATGACCTCGGCGAGCCCGGAGACGTAGTCGTTGACCGGCAGGGAGTCCAGCGCGGCCAGGTCGCACAGCACACCGGCGGGCGGGTGGAAGGCGCCGACCAGGTTCTTGCCCTCGGCGGTGTTGATGCCGGTCTTGCCGCCGACCGCCGCGTCCACCATCGCCAGGACGGTGGTCGGGATCGCGATCCAGCGCACCCCGCGCAGCCAGGTCGCGGCCACGAAACCGGCCAGGTCGGTGGTCGCTCCGCCGCCGACCCCGACGATGACGTCGGTGCGGGTGAAGCCGGACTGGCCCAGCGCCCTCCAGCAGTAGGCGGCGACCTCGGCGGTCTTGGCCTCCTCCGCGTTGGGCACCTGGATGGCCACGGTCTCATAGCCCTGCTCGGCCAGGTCGCCGCGCAGCGCCTCGCCCGTCTCGGCCAGCGCCTCGGGGTGGATCACCGCGACCCGCTTGGCCTTGTGCCCGATCAACCCGGCCAGCTCGCCCAGGAGTTGGCGGCCGACCAGGACCTCGTAGGGGTCGGTGCCCGCCGTGCCGCCGACCTGGATCCGGGTGACTGCCTCGCTCATGCTTCTTTCCACTCCAGTGCGTCAAGGACCGCTTGGGCGACTTCTTCGGGGCTGCGCCCGTCGGTGGCCACGACGGCCGTCGCGACCTCCTCGTACAGGTGACGACGGGCCTCCATCAGCTCCCGCCACTGCCGGCGCGGGTTGACCGCCAGCAGCGGACGGGCCGTGTTCAGCCCGGTGCGCTTGACCGCCTCCTCGACGTCCATCGAGAGGTAGACGACACGGTGCGAGGGAAGCAGCGCGCGGGTCTCGTCGTCGAGGATCGCTCCGCCACCCAGGGCCAGCACGCCGTCGTGCTCGGACAGGGCCTTGTGGACCGCCGCCTTCTCCAGAGCGCGGAAGGCCGGCTCACCCTCGTCCACGAAGATGTCGGCGATGGACCGGCCCTGCTCGGCCACGATGTCCTGGTCCGTGTCCCGGTAGCCGACACCCAGCCGCTCGGCCAGCAACTGTCCCACCGTGGACTTGCCGACCCCCATCGGGCCGACCAGCACGACCACAGGCACCGCACTCACCGGATCGCCAGGCTGTCGAGGTAGCCCCGTACGTTGCGACGGGTCTCGGTCACGCTGTCACCGCCGAACTTCTCCGCCACCGCGTCGGCCAGGACCAGGGCGACCATCGCCTCGGCGACGATCCCGGCCGCCGGGACGGCGCACACGTCCGAGCGCTGGTGGTGGGCCTGCGCCGGCTCACCGGTGGAGACGTCCACCGTCTGCAGCGCCCGCGGCACCGTCGCGATCGGCTTCATCGCGGCGCGGACCCGCAGCAGCTCACCGGTGGACAGGCCACCCTCGGTCCCGCCGGAGCGGCCCGTGGCCCGCTTGATGCCCTCGGGCGTGGTGACGATCTCGTCGTGCGCCTTCGAGCCGGGCACGCGCGCCAGCTCGAACCCGTCGCCGACCTCCACACCCTTGATCGCCTGGATGCCCATCAGGGCCGCCGCGAGCCGCGCGTCCAGGCGCCGGTCCCAGTGCACGTGCGACCCGAGTCCGACCGGGACGCCGTACGCCAGAACCTCGACCACGCCACCGAGCGTGTCGCCGTCCTTGTGCGCCTGGTCGATCTCCGCGACCATCGCCTTCGACGTGTCCCTGTCCAGGCACCGCACCGGATCCGCGTCCAGCTTCTCGACGTCGGCGGGGGTCGGGTAGACGCCGTAGGGGGCCTTGGCGGAGGCCAGCTCCACCACATGGGAGAGGATCTCGATCCCGGCCGTCTCCTTCAGGTAGGACCGCGCCACCGCACCCAGCGCCACCCGCGCCGCCGTCTCCCGCGCCGACGCCCGCTCCAGCACCGGGCGAGCCTCGTCGAAGCCGTACTTCTGCATCCCCGCCAGGTCCGCGTGCCCCGGACGCGGCCGGGTCAACGGAGCGTTACGCGCCAGCCCCGCCAGCACCTCCGGGTCCACCGGGTCGGCCGCCATGACCTGTTCCCACTTGGGCCACTCGGTGTTGCCGACCATGATCGCCACCGGGGAGCCCAGGGTGAGACCGTGCCGGACACCGCCCAGGAACGTGACCTCGTCGCGCTCGAACTTCATCCGCGCACCGCGTCCATAGCCCAGCCGCCGCCTCGCCAGGTGGTCCGCCACCATCTCGGTGGTGATCGGCACGCCGGCGGGAAGGCCCTCCAGCGTCGCGACAAGTGCGGGACCGTGGGACTCCCCCGCGGTCAGCCAGCGCAACCTGCTCAACGATGCTCCTCAGTGCTCGCGCCCTGGTACTGCCCTGCGTACGCGCGTCCTCGCGTACGGCGACGGCGTGACCGGGTGCGCGGCCCCTGTCCCGCCGCCTCCGATCCTCCCACGTCCGGCGGCGTGACCGGCCCCGGGTCCCATCAGGCGGACGGGCCGGGGGCCGTCTTCTACCGGGCTGCCAGGGCGTGCTCCCCCGCCTTGCGCATGGCGTCCAGCGGGGCCGGGGCACGGCCCGTCATCTGTTCGACCTGGAGGACGGCCTGGTGCACCAGCAGGTCGAGGCCGCTGACGACGGCACCGCCGTAGGCGGACCAGCGTGCCGCGAGGGTCGTGGGCCAGGGGTCGTAGAGCACGTCGAACAGGGTCGCCGGGCGCTCCGGGACGGCGGCGGCCAGCGCGTCCGTCGCCCCGGCCGGTGTGGTGGCGACGACCAGCGGCGCGCGCAGCGCCCGGTCGGCGTCCGCCCAGTCGGCGGTGCGGATGTCGACGTCGAGCCGCTCGCCCCACTGCCGCATCTCGGCGGCCCGGGCCTCGCTGCGGACATAGGCGACCACGGGGCCGGTGCAGATCCGGGCCAGCGCGGCCAAGGCGGAGGAGGCGGTGGCGCCCGCGCCGAGGATCGCGGCGGAGTCGACCTCCTCGATGCCGCGCTCCCGCAGGGCGGCGACCATGCCGGGGATGTCGGTGTTGTCCCCGACGCGCCGCCCGTCCTCGGTGAACACGACGGTGTTCACCGCTTCCACCGAGGCCGCCGTGTCGCTGACCGAGTCGAGCAGCGGGATGACGGCCCGCTTGAGCGGCATGGTCAGCGACAGCCCCGCCCACTCGGGTCCGAGGTCCGCGAGGAAACCGGGCAGCGCCTGCTCGTCGACCTCGAACCGGTCGTAGGACCAGTCCTTGAGCCCCAGCTCCTGGTAGGCGGCGCGGTGCAGCACCGGGGAGAGGGAGTGGGCGATCGGGGAGCCGAGGACGGCGGCCCGGCGCTTGCCGGCGGTGCCCGTCATGAGCCTTACTGACCCTTCTTCTGCTCTTGCAGGTACTTCTCGCGGTTGCGGTTCTGCTCCTCGTTCGTCTCGGCGAAGAGCGTCTCGTTCTCGCTGATCGAGACGAAGTAGTACCAGTTCCCCTTGACCGGGTTGAGGGCGGCCTTGATCGCCACCTCCCCGGGGTTGTCGATCGGCCCGGGCGGCAGACCCTTGATCTTGTAGGTGTTGTACGGGTCGTCGATCTGCCGCAGAGCGTTCACGGAACCGGTGTCGAGCTTCGACTGGCCGCGCAGGTAGTTCACCGTCGAGTCGAAGTCGAGCAGGCCATAGGTCTCGGTGTTGTTCGGCTTGAGCCGGTTGTAGACGACCGTCGCGACCTTCTCGAAGTCGTGCTTGTACTTGCCCTCGGCCTGCACGAGGCTCGCGACCGTGAGGACCTGCAGCGGGTTCTGCAGGTTGAGGCTCTTGGCCTGGGCCTGGATGCCGAACTCGGCGTACTTCTCCTTGGCCATGTCGACCATCTGCTTCAGGACGTCCTCGGGCTTCATGCCCTTGGAGACCGGATAGGCGGAGGGATAGAGGAAGCCCTCCAGCGGGTCCTTGATCTCCTTGCTGCTGTTGGCCCAGTCGGGCAGACCGAAGGTCGACCACTCCTTCTTGGCGACGTCCTCGGTGGTTCCCGGCTTGAGCTGCAGCCGCTGGTCGATCGCCGCGTAGACCTTGGTGTTGCGCCACCCCTCGGCGATGATCAGGTTGTTCTTGCTCTTCGGACTGAGCATCAGCTGCACGGCGGCGGCCGCGGACATGTGCTTGTTCAGCGTGTACGTGCCCGCCTGGATGCTCTTGCCGTTGGGGTTCTGCTCCTGTGCCGCGACGAACGCGTCGACGCTCTTGACGACACCGGCCTGTTTCAGCACCTGGCCGATGGTGTAACCGCCGGCGCCCTTCGGAATGGTGACCGTGACCTGTTCACCGTCGCCCTCGCCCACGTAGTCGGGCGCCGCGCCGAAACGATTTTGGTAGAACTGGTACCCGAAATATCCGACTGTGCCGACACCGCCGCCGAAGACCAGCACGACCACCAGGCAGGCGCATCCGTTGCGGCGCTTCTTGCCCTTGGCGGTCTTGCCGCCGCGTCCCCGCCGGTCACCGCGGCCACGCCGGCCGTCCGGCTCGTCGTCGACGTCGTCCTCGTCGTCGCCGTCCGCGAAGAAGGCGTGCTCGACCTCCTGGGGGTCGGGGTCCCAGTCGGTCTTCGGTTCCGGCTCTGCGCGCCGTCGGTTCGGCGGCTCCGGGGGCGGATACGCGTCGGGCGTCTGGTAGAAGTCGGGCTGCTCGCCGCCGTACGCACCGGGCTGGGCGCCGTAGGGGTCCGCCGGGTCGGGGGTGTACGGCACATGGGCCTGCCCGCCGCCGTCCCAGCCGCCGTCGCCGTAGTCCTGCTGCCCCTGACCGGGGTACTGCTGCTCGTGCTGCCCCTGTTGTCCCGGGTACTGCGGCTGGTGCTGCTGCCCCTGCCCGTCCGGGTACTGCGGCTGGTGCTGCGCCTGCGCGTCGTACCGCTGTCCGTCCGGATGCTGTCCCGGCTGCTGGTACTGCTGGTCCGCGTACTGCCGGTAGTCCTGCTGCCCCTGGTCGTGCGTGCCCTGGCGGCCGCCTCCCCAGTCGCCGTAGTGCTGCCGCGGCTGCTCCGGGTGGTACTGGCCGCCGTGAGGGGACGGGGCGGCGTGGCCCTCGTGTCCTCCCCATCCGCCGTCCCCGTACAACGGGTCCTCCGGATGCCACGGTGTGGAGCCTGGGCCCCGGCCATACTCAGTCATCGATCCCCTAGAGCCGCGAGGCTTCAGGTTGCGCGGCGCTGTGACCCGGCTCCCGTCCCGCCTCTCTCTGTGCGGTGGCTGTTCGAACACCATCGCATCGCGCGGAACGTTACCGTATCGCGATCAGATGACCACTTCGACGCCTTCGCCAGGAGATTTCCCTGACACCCGTTCGGATTCCAGCGCCTGCTGCAGGATGATGACGGCGGCCGCCTGGTCGATCACCGAGCGGCCCTTCTTGGACTTCACGCCGGAGGCGCGCAGTCCCTGACTGGCCGTCACCGTGGTCATGCGCTCGTCGACCAGCCTGACCGGAACCGGCGCGATCATGCGCGCCAGTTCCTGGGCGAAACCGCGGACTTTGACCGCCGCCGGGCCCTCGCCCCCCTTGAGGGAGCGAGGGAGTCCGACGACGACCTCGATCGGCTCGTACTCCTCGACGAGCTGCTTGAGTCGCCGCTGGGCCGCTGGGATGTCCCGCCCGGGGACCGTTTCCACCGGGGTGGCGAGGATCCCGTCGGGGTCGCAGGAGGCGACCCCGATACGGGCGTCACCGACGTCGATCGCGAGTCGGCGTCCTCTTCTCATCTTCACGACCGTTTCTTGACCGGTTCTTACTTGGCGGTCTCGGCGACCAGGCGCTCCACGGCGTCGACGGCCTCACCGACGGCGGCCGGGTTCTGGCCGCCTCCCTGGGCGACGTCCGGCTTGCCGCCACCGCCGCCGCCGAGGGTCTTGGCGGCGGTGCGGACCAGGTCACCGGCCTTCAGGCCGCGCTCACGGGCGGCCTCGTTGGTGGCGATGACCGTGAGGGGCTTGCCGTTGTTGACGGTGAACAGGGCTACCACGGCGGCCCGGCCGCCCTGGATGCGGCCGCGCACGTCGAGGACCAGCTTGCGCAGGTCGTCGGGCGTGGTGCCGTCCGGGACCTGACCGGTGACGACGGCGACGCCGTGGACGTCCTCGGCCGACTCGGCGAGGCCCGCGGCGGCCTGGAGCACCTTCTCGGCGCGGAACTTCTCGATCTCCTTCTCGGCGTCCTTCAGCCGGGCGAGCATGCCGGAGATCTTCTCGGGCAGCTCCTCCGGCCGGCCCTTGAGCAGCTCGGTGAGCTGGTTGACGACCGTGTGCTCACGGGCGAGGAAGTTGTAGGCGTCCACGCCGACCAGGGCCTCGATGCGGCGCACACCGGAGCCGATGGAGGACTCGCCGAGCAGCTTCACCAGGCCCAACTGGGCGGTGTTGTGCACGTGGGTGCCACCGCACAGCTCCTTGGAGAAGTCGCCGATGGTGACGACGCGGACGCGCTCGCCGTACTTCTCGCCGAACTCGGCGATGGCGCCCTGCTTCTTGGCCTGGTCGATGCCCATGATCTCGGCGTGCACGTCGAGGTCGCGGGCCAGCACCTCGTTGATCTTCTGCTCTACGTCGGTCATCACGGCCGTCGGTACGGCCGACGGGGAGCCGAAGTCGAAGCGGAAGCGGCCCGGCTGGTTCTCGGAACCGGCCTGGGCGGCCGTGGGGCCGAGGGCGTCGCGCAGGGCCTGGTGGGTGAGGTGGGTGGCCGAGTGGGCGCGGGCGATGGCCTTGCGGCGCCGGGCGTCGATGGTGGCGTGGGCCTTGGCCCCGACGGTGACCTCGCCGACCTGGACGACGCCCTTGTGGACGTAGACGCCCGGGACCGGCTTCTGGCAGTCGCGGACCTCGATGACGGCACCGGAGTCGACCTTGATGCGGCCGGTGTCGCCGATCTGGCCGCCGCCCTCGGCGTAGAACGGGGTGCGGTCGAGGACGATCTCGACCTCGTCCCCCTCGGTGGCGGCCGGTGAGGACACGCCGTCGACCAGGATGCCGACGATCGTGGACTCGCCCTCGGTGTCGGTATAGCCGATGAAGTCGGTCTCGCCGGCGGTGTCGGCGATCTCGCGGTAGGCGCCGACGTCGGCGTGGCCGGTCTTCTTGGCCTGGGCGTCGGCCTTGGCGCGCTCCCGCTGCTCCT
>NZ_JBFBBS010000021.1:0-119447 GCF_040682835.1 Streptomyces sp. NPDC051104
AGGGCAACCGCTTGGAAGCCATACCCGGTGTCTCTGGGTCTCTGGACCTTACGACGGCCCGTCCAACCCACGAACAAGGTAGGACCGCTTGGGCAGCACCACGAAGCCCTTCTGGTCGTCGCTGCGCTTGACGATCGCCAGCACCAGGGCGAGCGCGGCCAGGCAGTGCTCAACGAGGCTGCCGGTGTAGCCGCCGTCGGCCCAGACCAGGGCGAGGCGGTGGTGCGCGTCGGCCACCCGCGCCAGCAGCACCTGAGCGGCGGTGCGCTCGCCGACATCCGCGGCGGTAACCATCACCCCCAGCAGCAGGCCGAGGGTGTCCACCACGACGTGCCGCTTGCGCCCGTTGATCTGCTTGCCGCCGTCGTAGCCGCGGCTGTCGGCGCCGACGACGGCGTCCGCCTTGACCGACTGCGAATCGATCACCCCGGCCGTCGGCTCCGCATCCCGGCCCAGCCTCTCGCGGACCTTGGCGCGCAGCCGGTCGTGGAACTCCTTGACCAGCCCATGATCGCGCCAGCGCCGGAAGAACGCGTACACCCGATCCCACGGCGGGAAGTCCACAGGCATGGCACGCCACTTGACGCCGTTGTCGACCAGGTAGCGGATCGCGTCCAGCATCGCGCGGTGGCAGTACGCCTCCGGCTGCCCGCCCCGGCCGCGCATCCAGCCCGGCACCGGCAGCAGCGGCCGGACCCGGGCCCACTCCTCGTCAGACATGTCGGTCGAATAGCGGCGCTCACGCACCCCGCTGTCGACGGCGTTTCCGAACCGGTGAGCCAGACAGTCACACTCCAGGGCGACCGAAGTGGACTGCCAGGGCATCGACACGGAAGACTGCGGCACCGGGGCCTCCTGCTGCTGCTCGGTGATTAGACACCAACGAGCTGTTCAGGAGGCCCCACTCGTATGCGCCCAACCGTCCGCGACCACCCGATCGAGACTCCCGTTCGAAGCGCATCCCTCAAGATCGGAACGACAACAGCTTCTGAGCCTGTACCGCCTCCAGGGCCATGCCCGCCTCCCGCAGCCGGGTCAGGCATGTGTGGCGGAGCTGGTGGCAGGTCAACTTCGGCAGTCCGGTGCGCTTCCGGACGCCGTCGAGGATCTCGTCCAGGCCGTCGGCGGAAAGCCGCCGGCCACGGGTCGGCCCGCGCAACACCACGAACAGTCGGTCGTGCCCGACCGGCGGACGCTCGCGGTCCAGGTAGTCGCCGACCGCGCTGAAGAACTGCGCGGAGACGGGTATCAGGCGCTGGTGCCCGCCCTTGCCCTCGCTGATGAAGACCCGAAGCTCACCCGGAGAGGTCACCCAGGCGCAGACCGAGGACTTCGCAGCGGCGCAGTCCGCCCAGCAGCATCGTCAGGATCATGGCCCGGTCCCGGCGGTGTTCAGCGAACCGAGGACCAATTCGACCTCGCCCGGTCCGAGAACGCGCGGGAGGGTTCGGGGCGTGCGCAGGAGCGGTGCCCCGCGATTGCCGCTGCGACGGCGGTTGGCCAGCCCCGTCGGCACCGGGTTGCGATCAACGGCCAGGTCATCGCGGGTCATCAGGTAGCCGAACAGCCCCGAGATGCTGGCGAGTCGGCGCTTGATGGTCCTGGCCGAGAGACCCGCCTCACCGTCTTCGAGCCGGCCGACCTTCGGGCCTCGCCGCGGTTTCTTCTGCTCGGTGATGAACGCGAAGATGTCCGCGGTGACGACGTCGGCCGGCTCCTTGGGCACCACCGAGAAGAAGACCTTCAGATCGTAGGCGGTGGCCAGCAGGGTGTTCGGCCGACAGCGTGCCGCCACGAACTCCAAGTAGTCGTCGACCAGGGCGTGCCCGAGCGACGCCACAGGGTTTCCCGCGGCATCGACACGTCGTACCAACTGTGGCTGCCAGGCCATCCGAGCTCCTCGACGGGAGCGACCATCCTGACGGGCAACACGAGATCGCGGAAGAGTTGTCACGCACATAACCGCCCAGGACGTTGAACGCCTCGACGTGTCCTTCCATGAAGGACTCCTGGGCCTGCGAGGCGTAGACACGGTGGACGGCCTTGCCCGAATAGGACAGCCGCAGCGTGAACGGGTGGCACTTGACGACCTCGCCCGCCAGGCGGACCCATACATCGGCGAAATCCACCTCGGCTTCCTCACCAGGCAGATGGACCTGCGGGACCATGCCCGTCAAATGCCGGCGGCCCTCCAGTACCTCGGCCTCGATCTGCGGGCGTCTGGCCAGCACGTAGTCGCAGACCGTGGAGTACGACGCCTGGTCGAAGCCGTACTCCTGAGCCAGACGCTGATGGATGCGGCGGGCGGTGTGCCTCTGCTTGCGCGGCGCGGTCGCATCCTCCCGCAGCATCGCGTCGATCCATGCCTTGGCCGGATCCAGGACCGTGGCCCTCGGCGCCGGTTTCTTCCTCGGCGGCGGGACCGCAGAGGTCAGCGCCTGCCGCACCGTCCGGCGGTGCACTCCGTACTTCTCCGCGAGTGCCCGCTGCGACATCTCCGGATCGAGACGCTTGTCCCGCCGGATCGCAGCGAACAGCTCCGTCCGCGACAACCCCATCCCGGCCTCCCGACAGGACCGTGATCAAGCAACACGGCTTCCGACATGACCGTGATCGATGCACAAACCCTGCCGTCGCCGGGCGGACGGAGCAGCGCATTCACTCCAAAGAGGGCACGTCGCAGACCTGACTCTCGGCCCGCTCAGAACAGCGTCTTGCAGAGCAACCCGGCAAACCAAAGCCTGTCTGGAGTTGTGATCCCGTCGCAGGGAAAAGGGTTGGAGGGACGATGATCGAGCTGGTAGCTTGCAGTTGCCCGTGACACCGCCCGAGGAGGTGAGACCCATGAACGCTGTATCGACGTGGGTGCTCCCCCTTCCCGTCACGGCCGGGCGATTGACCTAGGTGTCGCCGGGAGCGCCTCGACTACAAGGCACTCCGAAAGGCAACACCTCATGTCTCTGAAGTTCACCGCCGAGTCGTCGTCAAGCGACATGCTTGAACGCGACTTCACCGTGGGCGATGTTCCCGGCGTTCTCTGGTCGCCGGTTTCCGGCGCCGATCACGCGCCCCTGGTCCTGATGGGCCACGGCGGCGGCAACCACAAGAAGCACCCGGCGATGGCCGGCCGGGCCCACCTCCTCGTGACCGGCTGCGGCTTCCATGTCGCCGTCATCGACGCGCCCGGTCACGGCGACCGGCCGCGCACGGAGCACGACGAGCAAGAGATCGCCCAGCTGTTCCGGGCGAGGGCGGCCGGCGAGCCGGAAGGCCCGATCGTCGTCCGCTACAACGACCACCTGGCGGGACTCGCCGTGCCCGAGTACCAGGCAACCCTGGACGTCCTCCAGGAACTTCCGGAGATCGGCACCGACGGACCGGTGGGCTACTGGGGCATCAACATGGGCACCGCGATCGGCGTGCCGTTCGTGGCAGCCGAACCCCGGATCACGGCCGCGGTCTTCGGCCAGCACTGGCCCGACGTCCTGGCCGAGAAGGCGAAGCAGATCACCATCCCGATCGAGTTCGACATGCAGTGGGACGACGAGCACATCCCGCGCGAGGCCGGTCTCGCGCTGTTCGACGCCTTCGCCTCAAAGGAGAAGACGCTGCACGCCAACGCAGGCAAGCACAAGGAACTGCCCAGGTTCGAGGCCGACAGCGCGGTCCGGTTCTTCGCCCGGCACCTGGGCGAAGCGGTCACCGCGGCGGCCTGAGATGAGCGGTTGCGGCACCCGGCTCGCCGGCCGGGCGCCGCAACCGCGGCCCCGGGTTGAGGGTGCGTACCCAGATGACGGATCCGCCATGACCGGGGTGGTGCCAGATCAACTTCTTACGCCGCGGAGCCAAATCTGATCCGTGCAGTGGAGCCCAATGAGGTGCCTACAAACACACGCCCGTCGGCCCACACCCGACGGCCTGGTCCCGCTGACCTGCAACGAGATCCAGCGCCTGTTCATCACCCTCGTCGTCCAGCCTCTCCACGACACGGCCCACCGGCTCGCCTGGTCCGACTGGCGCCGCCGCCATCAGCAGCGATCACGCACCAGCCACTACCGACGACAAGCCGCATCACAGACATGAAGATCACGATCTACAGCTGGAGTACTAGGCTCGAACACATGAGCGGCCCTATCTCGCTGGCCGCCCTCGCACCGGTCATGAAGCGGATCATGGTGGACACCGTTCAGATCTTCCGGCCCGGCCCGCAGGTCCTGAACGAGGACACGGGCGAGTACGAGCCAGGCCCCGACGTCATCGTGTGGGAGGGCCTGGGCGCGGTGTTCGCCGCCGGCGGGCCCGTCTTCGCGCAGCCCTTGCTGGGGCAGGCGTACCCGGACGATGCGCGCGATCGGTACCGGCTGCTGACGCCGCTGGAGGCGCCGCTGGCGTCCCGCGACGACTGTGTGCGGGTCACGGAGGCCACAGCAGATCAGGGGCTGTTGGGCCGGGTGTGGCGGGTGCTGGACATCTCCGACGCCAACACGCTGGCGGTGGTCCGCACCACGTGGATGGACGAGACTACGCAGGCAACCACCCGCTATTAGGGCGCGTATCGGGTCGTGATCAAGGAGTGGCTCGCGTGAGGTCCTTGATCCAGATCATCGAGGCGCGGAGGTGGAGGCCGGTGAGGTAGCTCCCCGGGGCCTTGTCGTAGCGGGTGGCGATGCCTCGCCATGCCTTCATCCTGTTGATCGCGCGCTCGACAGTGTTCCGTTCCTTGTAGAGCTCGGTGTTGTGGCTGACAGGCATGCCACCCCTGCTGCCCTTCTTCTTCCGGTTGGCGGCCTGGTCCTTCTTCTCCGGGATAACCGCCTTGATACGGCGTTTCCGCAGGTAGGTGCGGTTGCCACGGGACGAGTACGCCTTGTCCCCGGCGACCGCGCCGGGCCGGGTACGGGGACGGCCGGGCCCATGCACCCGGACCTTCTTCAGGACGGGGATGAACTGCGGGCTGTCGGCGGCCTGTCCCGCAGTCAGGACGAACGCCAGCGGGCGGCACCTCCGGTCGGCGGCGAGGTGAACCTTGCTGGTCTGCCCACCTCTGGAGCGTCCGAGGAGGGCGGCCTTCAGCCGGAGTTTGCGCCGGCGCCGGACACGTCGTCGCTCTTCCCGCCCGGGATCCGTTTCGGCGTCCTGCCCGTTTTGTTTTTTGAGGCTGCCCCCCTTGCCCTCGCCTTCTCCTCCTCGGCGGCAGCCTTCTCCAGTGCGGTGATGACGTCCTCGCCAGGTGGTTCTGTTCACGAGTTCGAGTTCCGGCAGCGGTTGTTCACCATCTCGGGAGGTGATGAGGATCTGCGAAAACGGCCAGGCCCGCTCTCGATTCCCCACTTGGTTGCGCGTGCATCGAAGGCCGGAGTCGCCCATCCCCGTAGGGTCCGGCGGCACGTCGCCCCCGGTGAGGCGGTCCCGCTCCACCTGGAGGCGGTCGCGTTCGCTGGTCACCCGAGCGGTGGGAGGCGAGGACGACGTCCGCAATGGCCAACCGGCGGCGACTGTGAAAATCGCTGCCCGATCACCGGAGCACGGTGATAGATATCCGGCGTGGAAAAGAATCTTGAGTTCCCTGACCTGCTGCGACTGATCGATGAACGGTCGACCGCCTTCCGCACCGCGGTCGCCGCCGCGCCCAGTCTCGACGCACAGGTGCCGACCTGCCCCGGGTGGACGCTGTTCGATCTGGTGAAGCACCTGGGTGGGGGAGACCGTTACTGGGCCGCCATCGTCGGCGCGGGGCCTGCCGACGCTCCCCCGGCCGAGGCCACCGCTGCGCGCGCCGCTCTGGAAGTGCCGCGGGAGCGTGAGGCCCTGCTGGCCTGGCTGGCCGCGTCGACGCAGCTTCTGCTGAGCGCCCTGCGCGAGGCAGGACCGGACGCCGGCTGCTGGGCGTGGTGGAGTGCCCTGCAGACGCCGCGGACCTCTGGCGGAGTCGCCCGGCACCGGGTCCAGGAGAGCGCGGTGCACACCTACGACGCCCAGCTCGCCGCGGGCGCCCCGCAGCCGCTGCCGGCCGAGGTCGCACTCGACGGTGTCGAGGAGTTCCTGTTCACCTGCGTCGCGACGCCCAGCGCCTGGCCGCACAAGCCCACGGCCTTCGACTTCCACACCGCCGAGGGCCGCTCCTGGCGCCTCACAGTCGACGGCGACGGAGCACGCTCCACCCGCATCCCCGCGCCCACTGCCGCGACCGGCGAGGACTCGGACGCAGCCGGCGCCTCCATCCATGGCACAGCCAGTGAGTTGGTCCTCTACTTGTACGACCGTATCCCCGCGGACTCCTTGCACGTTGACGGAGACGCAGGGCTGCTCGACCTGCTCCGCGCCTGGGAGCCGGAGGAGTAGGACGTAGCGGGGGCGGTTGGCCGCGCCTCGAGCCGGTAGGACACGACTCTTCACCAGGTTCGTCAGTCGCAGCACCGGTCTCAAACCCGCGAGGCGGCCTCGGGGCGTCACCAAGCCGACCGTCTACCTGGTCAGAGCTCGAACTCACGACCTCCGCACGATCAGAGACGAGTACATCGATAGCCGGGCAACCGCCGACCGGCTCGCTCTCCGTATCCAGCGAGCCGGCGGTTCTGCGTCGAGGCCGACCCCTGGCCGCGCTCCTGGTCCCACGAACCCGCCAGATGATCATTTGTCAGGTAGGCGATAGGTAGCTGCTCTCCTCGCCAACCCGCGCAGCGGCGACCGCCGCTCTCGCCATCGGTGTACCCACCGCCTGTTCCAGCGTGGGGAATCCAAGTGAGCATGTCTGGCCAGCACCTGAGCGGCTGGTGGGGAAATTCGAAGAGCCTCATCAGAGGCAGCCGGATCGGCCCTGGGGCGATGTTCAGGAGAACGGGAGGCACCACGCGGCCTCCTCACTCCCGGCGTCGCCGGGATCCACGCAGGGTTTCGATCAGGACCCTTCGGTCAGACGGTGGACTGTCCGCCAGCGAGGGGCTTCATCATCGGGGACGTTCGGGGAAGCGAAGTGGAATGGCACCTTGAGGTGGTCGGCCAGAGCCTGGCCGGCCTCGCCGGCTGCGGTGCCAGGAAGGGAGCCGCCAGGGCGGCGGTGGACGGTTGCCAGGTGGCCTTCCCCGACTGGGTCGTCCAGGACGGCGACCAGCACCACGAACCAGTCGTGGACGGTGTCGCCGTCCCAAAGAGCCTCGATCGCAGCAACACGGCCCCGGAGGGCCGCGGCGCGAGCTGCGAGCGAAGGGATGTCGAGAGGGTCCGGCTGCCTTCGTTGCACGCGCTCGCCGAGGGCTTCGTAGCGCGTGTGGACCACCTGCTCCGCCTCATGCAGGCCCAACCCCAGTGGGTGCAGGGCCTCCCACACAGACTTGACCGCCATCACCCGGTGGTCACGCAGCACGTCGGCATCGACCTCCCGGCGGGTCCGTTCTTCTAGGTAGGCCCACCAGCCACTCACGGGGCCACCGGGAGGGAGTGCATGGGCGTGCGTCATGGGTCGAACGTACGTCAGTAAGCCGAGCGCGACCCAGTCGGTCCACCAGGCGGGCAGTGCTGTCGAAACTCCGTGGACATTCCGCCCATCTCCCGCCACTGCCCGCCGGTCCTGAACCGCCAGATCACGCCCTCGAACTGCTGCCGCAACCGCTCGGGGTAGGGGCCGTACGCGCCGATGGGCAGGTATGGCCCGATGAACTCCCATTCGACGTCCGTCAGTTGCACCCGCGTCACGCAAGAAGATCTACCGGTCCGGGCCCTGCCGTGAGGGCGAATCCCAGCAGATTGATCACGATGCGATCTGCGCCCTGGCGCCACCCCGAATACTGCAACCTTCGTGGTGTCCTCGTCGCCTGAAATGGCTGATCCGGCGCGGCCGGTTTCAGGACCAGGCGATCTCGCCATGGCGGGAAGCGAAGCGTCCGGTGCCAGCGCCGGGCTCCTCGGTGGCGAGGGCGACGATCGCGTCCGTGCCCTCGGTGACGGTTTGGGGGCCGCTGTGACCGTTGAGGTCGGTCGCGGTGTAGCCGGGGTCGGCGGCGTTGACGCGGATGCCCTTCAGCCCCTTGGCGTACTGCGTGGTCAACATCGTCAGCGCCGCCTTCGAGGAGGTGTACAGCGGCGCGACGACGTGCGACTCGGGCCGACCGGGGTCGTGGGTGAGGGCGAGGGAGCCCATGCCGCTGCTGACGTTGACGATCACAGGGTCGTCCGAGCGGCGCAGCAGCGGCAAGAACGCGGTGGTGGTGCGGACCACGCCGATGACGTTGACGTCGAGGACGGCCAAGGCGTCGGCGGCGGTGAGGTCGCTGGGATCGCCGACGGGGCCGTGCACCCCAGCGTTGTTGATCAGGACGTCGATCCTGCCCTCGTGGTCGGCGACGTTCGCGGCCGCAGCGGCCACGGACGCGTCGTCGGTCACGTCGATGGGGACGTAGCGTGCGCCGAGCGCAGCGGCGGCCTCCTCGCCCTGCTCGCGGTTGCGCGCTCCGACGAGCACGGTGTGGCCACACTCGATCAGGCGGCGGGCGGTCTCGCGGCCGAGACCCTTGTTGGCTCCGGTGATGAAGGTGATCGTCATGCGTTCGATACTGGTCCCGAGGAGGGAGGCGGACCAGGGACGCTTCGACGGTAGGAAGACCAATACCACCCTCGCGCCCACACGCACGACCGGGGATGCAGGAGGATGGAGATCATGTCGACGACACCCGGAACCGGACTGGGCGCGATGATCCGCACGTGGCGGGACGGGCTGCCCCCGTCGGCCGCTGGGCTGCCGGTGGCCCGCGGGCGCCGGGCGGCCGGGCTGCGGCGCGAAGAACTGGCTGACCTGGCCGGGGTATCGGTCGACTACATCGTGCGCCTGGAACAGGGGCGGGCCACGACACCCTCAGCGTCGGTGGTGGCGTCCCTGGCGCGCGCCCTGCATCTGTCCACCGCCGAGCGGGACCACTTGTACCGGCTGGCCCAGCTTGTACCGCCGGTGGACGGCGCGATCTCTGATCATCTCCCGCCCGGCGTGCAGCGGGTGCTCGCCCGCCTCGGGGACGTGGCGGTTGCCGTGTTCGCGGCGGACTGGCAACTGGTGTGGTGGAATCGTGGGTGGGCCGCCCTGCTGGGCGACCCCTCCGCCTCGCCGTCGCGGCTGCGCAACTTCGCGCGCGACAGGTTCCCGGTGGACGTCGGCCCCGCCCAGCTCGCGCTGTGGCAAGTGACCGAGGCGGACCGCGACGCCACCGACGCCGCCGTCGTCTCCGACCTGCGCCGCGCCACCGGCCGCTTCCCCCAGGACAGCCGCTTGGCCGCGCTGATCCGCGATCTGAACGCGGGCAACAGGAGGTTCGCCGAGCTATGGGCTACCGGAGAGGTGTCCGCGCACCGTGAGGACCACAAGACGATCGACCACCCGTCGGTGGGCCCGATCACGGTGGACTGTGACGTCCTGACCGACGGCGACTCCGAGCTCAAGATCGTCATCATGACCGCCGCGCCCGGCAGCGAGGACGAGACCAAGTTCCGGCTCACCGCCATCGCCGGCCCACCGGCCACCACGCACAACTGATCCGACCTGCGCGTCGATCGACCGGCTGCATGTGCGTGGCGAGTGTTGAATCACGATGCCGACCTCTACGAGGAGAGGAACACCGTCGAGCACGTCATCAACAAGCTCAAGGCCTGGCGAGGCGTCGCCACCCGATACGACAAGATCCCAGACCACTACCTCGCCGGCCTACACCTGCGCGCCTCGATGATTGGGATCAAAGATCTCACCCGGACCGCCCATTGATCACGACTCGATACGCGCCCTAGTGCTCTGACCGGGAAGCTTCACCGGGTTGTGTGCACGCCGAAGATGCCGTGAGGCATCGGACCCTGCGCACGCCCCGATGGGCGACCGCTGCCTCCAAGTGGGATGAATCGAGGCGGTACGGGAGTTGGGTTGTGGCGACAGGGCTGTCGGTGATCGTCCTGTCGCCACAACCGGACCGCCACCGAAAGGTCACCCCATGCCCCTGTTGCTCCTCGGCGTTTCCCTCCAGCCGCGCTGGCCGCTCGACGACGGAGGCAGTGTGCTCCGTGCTGCGCGCCGTGCCGAGGACTTAGGCTTCGACCACGTCGCGGTCGGCAACCGACTCCTGGACAGCGGGTTCGGCCTCGACACCGACCCGCTCGTGCTGCTGTCGGCCGTCGCGGGCGCCACGACGCGCCTACGGTTGCTGACGTCCGTGCTCGTCGCGCCGTACTACCCGGCGGTGGTGCTCGCCAACCAGGTGGCCACCCTGGACGTCGTGTCCGGTGGCCGTCTGATCCTGGGCGTCGGCACCGGCTGGAACTCGGACGAGTTCGATGCTGTCGGCGTACCCGCCCGCGAGCGCGGCGCACGCACCGACGACCACCTCGCGGCGGCCAGGGCCCTGTGGACCCGGCGCCCCGCAGACTTCGACGGGCCGTTCACAACGCTGCGCGCCGCGCACCTGGGAGTTCCTCCGGTCACCCCTGGTGGCCCGCCCGTGTGGGTCGGTGGCCACAGCGACGCCGCCCTACGCCGCGCGCTGCGGTTCGGCGACGGCTGGTACGGCACCGGCGCCGATCCCGCGGAGGTCACCGACGTGCGACGCCGTCTGCACGAACTCGCAACTGACGCAGGGGAGGCCGACCGCCTCATCCTCGCCTCGGCTGCATTCCTCACCCCGCCCGGCGTCCCCGCGGCCGTACCACCACCGGGACGGCCACTCGGCGGCGTCACGCCCACCGCAGCGAGCATCACCGACGACCTCGGGCAGCTCGCCGAGGCGGGACTCACTGCCTGCACCCTGTGGCTGCCCGTCGCGGCTGAGCATGTCGAAGAGGCGATGGAATGGATCGCAGCCGAGGTCGCGCCACAACTCGCCTGAGGCGAGCGCGGAAAGAATGGCCGGGTCGCTCAGGCCGCGGCGGCGAGGGGGAGTCCGCCCCTGCGGATGCCTCTCTCGCTGCGGATGCGGGCGCGTTCCTTCCGTTCGGCGGCCAGGACGTCGCGGTGGCGGGCGTTGGCGTTGCGCCAGCGCAGGTACGCGTGCAGGGCGCGAGTCTGGACGGTGTGGTTGGGGTGGTTGGAGTTGGCGATGGTGAACTGCCGCAGCGGTCCGAAGTGGGCTTCTATGGGGTTCGCCCAGGAGGCGTAGGTCGGGGTGAAGCACAACTCGACCTTGTTCTTCTTCGCCCAGCGACGGATGTCGGTGCCCTTGTGGGCGGACAGGTTGTCCAGGATCACGTAGATCGGTGCGCCATCCGGGCGGGCGGCGCGGATCGACTTCAGCGCGGTCAGCGTGTTCGCGGCACCCTTCTTGCGGCGGTTGACGCCCCACAGGCGGTCGTCGCCGACCGAGTAACAGCCGTGGAAGTACCGGACGCCGTGGGTGCGGTGGTAGGTGGCGGGCAGCCGATGGGGACGCCGTTGTTGGGCCCAGCCCGAACCCGCGGTGGGGCGGATACCGAGCGGGCCGAACTCGTCGAAGGCGAAGACCCGGTCCGGGAAGCGGTCCAGCACTTCCTCGATCCGGTCGAGCTTGACGTCACGTTCGGGGTCAGGGGACTCCTTCCACGTCTTGGTGCGCTGGAAGGTGATCCCGCGGCGGGCGAGCAGGCGGCGTAATGCTTCGCGGCCGATGCGGATGACCCGGCCGTGGACTTTCCGCATGTAGGCGACGAGCTTGCGCAGCGACCAGTGGGTGAAAGGCTGGCCGAGCTTGACCGGGCGGGTGGTGGCCGTCCTGAAGACGAAGTCCTCGTCGTCAGGGGTGAGCAGGCGGGGACGGCCTCCCGCCCACTGAGGGTCCAGGCAGGCCAGGCCGAGCTCGTTGAACCGATGGATCACGTCGCGGACGGTGTCCTCGTCGGCTTGCACCAGCTTTGCGATCACGGGCACCCGGTTGCCGCCGGCCGAGGCCAGCAGCCTCATCGCCCGCCGGTATCGCACCGAGTTGTTGCTGCCCCGGCGCACAATCTGCTGCAGCTTCTGCCCCTCCTGGTCGGTCAGTCTGCGCACACGGACAGGTTCGGCCACCGCACCTCCAGCGATCGGATCGGACATCACCCCACATCCAACCGCCACGACCACGAACCCGGCGAACCTATGCGGTCAGAGCATTAGCAGCAGCCCCGCGAAGCGCATGCGCGAGGCGGCAGGCATGGCCTAAAAGCAGGTCCGCCATGCGGACATTGGTTGCGTCGCCGCAATCACCTGGCACACTACCGACTAGGTCACGAGTGACAGCGATTCGGCCCCGGCCCGTTGTCCGGCAACCCTCCGTCCGTGGCAGGGTGCCCCGGGTGAAGACCAGGCCGTAGGCAGCGAGGTCTGCGGCAAGCGCGGACCCCTGCCTGGTGGGGGTCCTGGTCCTCAAGGAGTGGTTCTCGTAAGCAAGCGAGTGCGATAAGGCGTCAAACGCGCCCTATTCACCAATTCTTGTGCTAAGCCGCCCTGTTGCGGTGTGCGCATGACCTCGCCTGCCTCTCACGGGAGTTCACCCTGCCCGCCTCCGCCGCTGTCGCCGTCCATGACCTACAGAGTTGAGGCCCGCTACGGGCTGAAGCAACGGAGCAAGCGACGTCACACGCCAAGGCGCGGGCAGAACCGGCACCCTAGCCCTGCGTCAGGCGATAGGCAGATGCAGAGCGGAGACCCGGCACTCTTGTGGTAGGGCGGGCCCCGAGTCCAAAGGGCCTCCTCCATGATCAGCCTGCAGTTCTCTGCCGAGAACGCCGTCGTTGTCCTACTCAGCTGTCTCATCGGGATGATCGTGTATCGGCACAGCCGTGATAGCCATGCCGGTCCACAAGCCAAGGGCGACTTGGCCACCGCTATCGCAGCCGTGGCGACCACCATCCTGGTTCTGAGCTTCCTCTTTGGGATGGGAGACGGGTCGAAGTCAACTGGCGAAGAGCCGCAACCCACCGTTTCGGCATCGGGGCCGTAACCAGGCCCTACCGCCGGTCCGCGAGCCGTTGGTCGTTCCCCCTGTACACGCCCGTGTAGTGCTGGTTCGGGCCGCCTCGTCGGCCCGGCCAGCTGTCCGTGCCGGTCCGTAGGCTGATCGGCATGGACGATGAGCAGCTGCGTCAGGTCCGGATCAGCGCCGACCAGGCCGCTGGCACGGTGGTCCTCGACGGCCGAGACATCTCCTCTTATGTGGGCGGGTATCAGCTGAGCCAGCGCGCTCAGCATCCGGCGGTGCTGGTGCTGTACCTGTCCCCGCTGGTGAAGGACGACTTCGAGGGCCTGGCCCACGTCGTTGTCGGTGAGGCGCCGGACCCGGGACCTGCCGCGGCGGCGTTCCTCGGCGCCATCGATGCGGGCGAGCTGGAGCGGCAGGTGCTGGCCCGCCACGACTTGATGGACGGCGGCCCGCACGAGCTGACCCGGGCCATGCTGCAGCTGCTGCAGGAGTGGGCACTGGGCAGGTTCGAGCCGGAGGTGGCCGATGCCGTCCCCGAGTAATCCGCACCCCAACGCGCACCCGCGGGCGGGCGCGTACAGCAACGCCGCCGTGATCGCCGCCATGCTGGAGGGACGCGCGGACCGGGTGCTGCCGCAGGCGCTGTCGCTGGTGCGGCACTACACGATGCTGCTGGAGACCCAGATCAAGGCGAACGCCTCAGGAAGGCCGGGCCCGAACGTGATCACGGGTGACTACCGCCGCTCGTGGACGCACGAGGTGCATGTGGCCGCCGGCGTGGTGACCGGCACGGTCGGCACGAACAAGCCGCAGGCCAGGCGCCTGGAGTACGGGTTCGTCGGCGCGGACAGTCTGGGCCGCGTCTACGACCAGCCGCCCTACGCGCACGTCGGCCCGGCTGTTGCGACGATCGAGCCGCTGTTCGTGCAGGCGCTGGGCCGGATCGCTGATGGGGGGCTTGAGTGAGCAGCACCCTCGCGGAGGACCTGCAGCAGGCCGTGGCCGGCGTGATGCACGCCCACGGCTTCGGCCTGGTGTCGCGGCTGGTGTTCGTGGTCGAGCTGATCGCCGAGGACAGCGGGGAGCTGGGCCTGCTGCGCGGGTCGACGCCCGCGAGCATGCCGGTTTGGGACGAACTGGGGATGCACCAGTACGCGCTGGCCGACATTCAGGCGGTCGTCACCGCGGCCAGGGTCGTGGATGGAGAGGAGGAGTAGGTGACCGTATCGCAGCGGCAGACGGCCCTCGCCGTGCAGTCGATGCTGCAGACCATCACGGGCCGCTCGTGCGCGTACGGCACGGCGCCCACCACGGCGTC
The DNA here is from genome assembly GCF_040682835.1 of Streptomyces sp. NPDC051104. Taxonomy (NCBI): domain Bacteria; kingdom Bacillati; phylum Actinomycetota; class Actinomycetes; order Kitasatosporales; family Streptomycetaceae; genus Streptomyces; species Streptomyces sp. NPDC051104. The sequence goes on from NZ_JBFBBS010000021.1 coordinate 14,215, forward strand.
CCAGCCGACCCCGCGGGCCGGGCCAGGCGGCCCGGCCCGCCCCAGACCTTTGGGGTACCTGATGACCGCTCAGCCTGTGGAATCCACAGCAGGCACACCGTCGCTGTGGACGGCCGCGCACGACGTCGACGCCAGACGGCCGCGCTCCCTGCAGCAGCAGCTCGGCGCCTCGGACACGGTGTGCGAGCGCCGCGCCGCCTACATCGTGGCCGGGACCGCCCCGAGCGACGAGACCGACAAGCGTGCCGTGCGACGTCGCCCGCTGCGCCGAGACCGGCCTCCAGCGCCTCGGCTGCGGCCACCACGGCAACGCCTGCAACACCCGCTGGACCGGCCACTGGCCCGGCGACGCCGAGTGCATCGAGTACGGCTTCCTCATCAACCTCGGCCCCGACCGGGAGCCCATGCCCGACCTCAACCGCCTCTACGCCGAGTGCGACTGGGACCCCACCCAGCAGCGCATGGTCCGCCGCACCACCACCTGACCCCCGCACTCGACGACCCACACCACGAAGAGAACGCGATGCCAAGACTGGGCGACCTGACTGCCGAGCAGCTGCTCGACGGCGCCGACAAAGACATGTCCTACCTGGTCAGGCGCTCCAGCCGGTGGGACGTGATCCCACCAGGCAGAACAAGGGCACATCATCTCGGCCTGGGTGATCTCCCACCACGTGGCGGCTCCCCCGGCAGGGCGGCGGGGGCGGCTTCGGTGATCGGAGTCCGGCGGAACAACCCGCCCAGCCGTCAGCACTGCTCCTGTCCAGCGGGTACTGGTGAACCATGACTGGCACCTTCACCACCCGCACTGTCGACGTGACAACCGGCTCCGCCGAAACTATGCACGACCTGACGAACGCGTGCTCCGCGTTCCTCCGGGAGGTTGCTCACGGGAGAGACGGACTGCTGAACGTCTTCACCCCGCACGCGACGTCCGGCCTGGCCGTCATCGAGACCGGGGCCGGCAGTGACAATGACCTGCTGGCGGCCCTCCGTGAGGTTCTTCGCGCGGACGACCGCTGGCAGGACCGCCACGGCGGTGCGGGCCCCGGCCGCGATCACATGCTCCCGGCCCTGGTCCCGCCCCACGCCACGCTGCCCGTGGTCGGCGGTGAGCTGGAGCTGGGGACCTCGCAGTCCGTCGTTCTGGTGACCACCGGCCGGGACACCCCCGACCGAAAGGTCCGGCTGTCCTTCCTCGGCTGACCGTACGCCGCGCTGCCCAAGCATTCAGGTCCGCGGAATGCTGCCGGCGTCGATGAGGATCTGTTCGGCCTGGGCGACATTGTCGGCCCGTACGGCTCTGGCCATTGCGGCCCGTGCCGCGTCGGGTGCCGCGTCGGGCGGGACCACCAGCAGGGCGAAGTGATCGTTGTCGCCCCGGCTGATGAGGACCGTGTCGTCACCGACAGGGAAGGAGTCGATGCGCACAACCCGGTCGTCGACGGTCAGCCGCGTCGGGAGCGGCTCCTCCCAGGCACTCCCGTCCAGGCCCACGCGCATGATGGGCCCGAGGTGCTCGGTCAGGGCGGTGATCAGACCGGGAAGCTCGGCATGGATGTCGCGGGAGCGCGGCCACCACGCGCCGTCCAGGACTCCCCCGCGCTCTTGCGTCGTCTCCAGCCGCAGGAGCGCCGTCCCAGGTCTCACGGCGTGGTGAATCGCATCCGGCAGAAGCCCGGGAAGGCGTGGGGTGTCGGAACCGGCCATGGTGTGCTCGCCCGTCTCCGAGAGTTCCGCGCATTCGCTCGTCGTCCGGAAAAGGCCGGCAGCACCCGGCGAAGCGTTCGTAGTAACCCCACCGTACTCCGCAGGCCGGCGGCGGGGTCGCCCACAGGACCGCCCCCGTACGCCCGCGTTCCCGCAAGATTGCCTGGTCGCGCGGGGCCTGTGGACCCGCCCGCCGGAGTAGGGTGAAGAAACAGGGAACGCTTCGTACACCGGCCTCCATGCGGGTGTCGTTCCGGGCGAGTCCCAATGCCGGGCCGACGACGCCCGGGGGCAGGTTCGCATCATGGCTGCCACCACCGACCGTACGACCACCGACGAGCATGCCCCTTCGCCGCCCGCTCGCCTGTCCCTGACGCCAGGAACGGCGCCGGGGCTTCTGGACGGCTCCTGGTGGCCTCGCTCGCGTGACCTCTCCCGCGAGCTCCCCGCACTGGCGGAGAGGCTGGACCACTCCTGGGGGCGGGTCACCCACGTCACGGTGAATCCGGCCTTCTGGCCCGTGATCCCGCGCAAGGTTCCCGTCACCGGACACACGGTGCACGTGGGGTGGTTCACGAAAGAGCAGGACCCGCACAAGCTCCTCGTGTTCTCCTACACTGCGGACCGCCTGGACCTGCTGATCATCCCGCCGGAGACCAACCCGGCCGCGGCCGCCAGGCTGATGTCCGCCGCGACCACCCCCGGAGGCCTCCTCACCGCGAGCAGGCTGATGGAGGACGAGCGAGCGGCCGACGACGCGGCGGAGTCACGGGACCGCGAAGAGGAATGGGAGACCGAGGGTGGAACCGCGCCATCACCGGCCCGGAACCCGACCGGGCCTCCGCGCTCCGCCCGAGGGATGTGAGGGCAGTGGAGATCGCCGTCACCCTGGCCTTGATCCTGGGCCTGATCGCTGTGGGAGCCCTTCTGATCCGCCGGCTCAACGCCCAGCACGACGAAAGGATCGCGAGCTTCCACTACAGCGGCGTCCTGCCGTGGCGCGACAGCAGAAGCCGGAAGCGGCCCCGGTCGACCATCGACCCCGCCGGCCCCCTCGTCGCCCGTAACCGCCGCGCACAACCGCACGGGGACCGCAAACACCGCCGGATCTTCTCCGGGCGGAGGCGGTGAACATGACGTCCGCACACGCCACGCCCACCCCCGCACCAGCGGATCCGGTGCCCCCGGCGGGGTGCGCCGACATTCGCGTCGTCGCCGCGTCCCCCGAGACCGCTCGCCGCGTCGCGGAAGTCCTCCGGCACTGCTTCGATTCCACCGAACAACGCAGCTACCCGGCCGGCCGCGAAGGCGGTACCCGGCTCCATCTCACCGTGGACACCACGCATCCCGCCGAACCCGCGCGATCCTGGCTGGTGACCAGCCGGGCTTCGGCTGCCGACCGCCCACAGCACGGCGACGTCTGAACAGCCGTGCAGCGCATGCCCTGCACAAGCCCCCACGTCAGCGGCCCGAGGAGCATCGGTGAATCGCCACTTGGACTTGCCCGGCTTCACCCTGCGTGAAGGAAGCTCCACCCCCTGCCAGGCTGCCGTGAACAGGAGCAGGGCCCCAGCCAGCGGACGCCGCGACCTCCCCTCGCCCGGAGGGCGAAACCCACGAAAGGACCGTACCGTTGGGCCCATGAGCGTCTTCATCAAGCTGGTGGAGAATCGGCCGCCAAAGGAATACGCGAACGAGCGCAGGGCGGATATCTCCTACCACGACACCGTCGAGGAGAAATCCGAGACCACTTACCAATACGACGTACTTCCCAGCGGGGCCCTGCGAATCCTCCGGGTCACAAGAGGAGAACAAGCCGCCATCCATGCGGTCTACGCCCCGGGCCTGTGGTTCCGCGTCGAGGGCCTCTGCCGCGGCACTACCGAATAGCGGCCCGAACAGGGCCGAACAAAAAACGTCATACCCCCGACTGCTGGAACGAGGCCACGACGCGGGAGCGACCACACGAGATCTACCGACCGAGCCGAACGCGGAGACGTCACCCAGCTCGGGCACCCACTTGAGGCCGTCCAGCCACCGAGAACCCCTTGCCGGGGGTGCGGGTACGTCGAAGCGCCAGAGATCCGCCCGAGCGTCCTGTACGGACTCGCCCCGCAGATCAGCGTGAGCGGATAGCCTGTCCTCGCGGCCCCTGGACTGGTCGTGAGATGGCCACGAGAGGCCCTACCCCCGGCGGGGTAGGGCCTCTTTGCGTCGCAAGGGCGATGCGCTGGAGACGCTTTCCCGCACGGCGCTCAACTGGTGGCCCGTCCCGCTGGTGGCCGTGTGGCCGCCGGGGGGGCCAGCGTGTGGCCAGGGTGTGGCCGGAAGGAAAGTGAAACCCGGTGAACGATCTTCGCGGATCGACACGGTGCATGGCCGCTGACCTGCATAGACAGGTAAGGCGGGGATGGGTAACGAAACCCAGGGTCACGCTCTGGCGACCTCGTAATGCGTAGGTCTCGGGTTCGAATCCCGAAGGCGGCTCCATAGTGAACCCCGGGTCGGGCCTTTGACCTGGGGTTTTCTGTTTTCGCTGACCTCGGAATTCGGGCAGGTCGGACACTTGCGGCCTGTGCATCGCAATGCGTCGGTCGCGGGTTCGCTCGTTGTTGCCAGCGGGCCGTGATAAGGCTCTGACCAGGTGTTTTGGTGTATTGGGCCCCTCGGATGACTATGCAGGCAGACGCTCCGGTGGACAGTCGGTGGACAAGCGTGCGTGACGGCTCGTCGGAAACGCCTTGCCGCCACTGGGGGAGGCGAGGGTTTCGGGTGTCTTGGGAAGGGTGGTCGGCGGCGTAGGGGTTGTGCTGTTCCGACAGGCTGGGGGCAACCCTGGTTGCCGAGGGATGACGTCACTGGTGAGGTTCACGCCGCAGCGTCGCCCACGGACGGGACCCCCGTCCGTGGGAGGATCGGTAGGTAGGCCGGAGTGCGGCGGAGGGGACGGCGTTGGTGGCGGACGAGGCGATGGCGCAGCGCCTGCTGGGTTGGCTGGTGCCCGACGGTGACCCGCTCGTCGCGCTCTCGGCGGCCGAGGTCGAACGCTTCTGCTGGTACGAGCTGCCCCGCAAGTGGCACGCGGGCGCGCGTGAGCAGCAGCGGGCCGTCGCCGTCCTGGCCGACCTGCTGACCAAAGGCGGCCGCGTTCGGGCCGCAGCGGTGTGTGCGAGCGCGACCACCGCCCAGGTGCTGGCGGCCTGGCAGTGCTCCGAGGAGGCGGGCTTCGCGGCCTATCGCAAGGCCGTGGCTGCCTCGCCCACGACCCCGCCGGATGTACCTGAGCTGAGCTGGGGGCAGGTCATGGGCATCCAGGATCGCCGGCCCGTGCCAACCTCGAAGGTCGACTGGAGCAGGCTCTGGACGAGGGCGAGCTCGACCCGGACGCGCGTACGTTCCCGGCCGCGCGCCGACGGCTCGTCCAGCACTGGCTCACCACTGCGCAGCCCGTGTTCGAGGGCCGCGTCCCGCTGGAGGTCGTCCGCCGCGAACGGCGCGAGTTGTGGGCCGCAGCGCCCCCGGCTGAGCGCTGCGCCCTGCTCGTCGCCGTCCTGCCTGCCCTGGAGGAGTCGGCCGCGGCACCCGTGGACACGGCTGAGCCGCTGCGGTGGCTGCTGGAGCAGATCGGTGACGGTGTCACCCTGACCCAGTCCGGCTACCTGCCGCGGGAACTGGTGTCAGCCGCGTTCGTCCGTTACCCGCACTGGTACCCGATCGGTAGGGGGCCGCGCTCGGAGGCGGACCTGTTCCAGTTGGCCGGCCTGCACGAACTCGCCCGTACCCACCGATTGGTGGCCAAGCGTCATCGCATGCTCAAGCTCTCGGCCGCTGGCCGTGCCCATCTGGCGGACCATCAGCTGCGCCAGCGCACGGCCGCGCTGGCCTGGCTCGGCACCACCGCGGCGGATCGGCAGGTGGCCGAGTGCGCCCTGGGCGCGCTGTGGGCGGAGCCCCGGTTCCGCGAGGACCTGCGCGATGCCGTCCATCCGGTGCTCGCCGCGGGCTTCACGCACGGCGACGGCACCGCGATGGAGGTGAAGGACACCGAGCGGCTGCTGTGGAGGTTCTGGCACACCGGTCGCGAACTCTGCTACCTCGACCAGCGGGAACGGTCCATCGACGCCCCGATCTCCTTGTCCGCCACCGGCCGCCCAGCCGCCCTCGCCGCGCTCCGCCTCCTGGCCGAGGGGACCACGCGACCACATCTGAGCGCGCCTCAGCGGGCTGTCAGGCCGGCGTCCGTGAGGCGCCGCATCAGCGAGGACTTGCCGCGGTGCTGTTCGCGCAGGTCGTGCAGGCGTCGGGTGAACTCCTCGGGGGTGCCCGCCCGGTCGTTGACCTCTCGGAGATCTTTCAGGAGGGTGACGGCGGCGTCGTAGGGGCCGGGCTGCTTCTGCCCGATCAGGTTGGCGATGTCCTGCCAGGCTTGCTCGGTGTTCTCGGCCAGGCGGTCCAGGTGGCTCTCGCGAGCCCGCTGTTCGGCCCGGCGGGCCTGGGCACGGGCCTGCTCTTGCTGCCGGGTGTGCTCGCTGCGCACCTCGTGGGCGGCGTCGAGGAGCTCCGCGGCTGAGCGGCGCCGGGTGGCGGTGGACGGTCCGGCCGTACCACGGGACGCGGCGCGGTGGCGGGCCAGCAGAGTGGGGCCCGGTTGCGGGGCAGTGCCCAGGGCCGCGTCCAGCAGCAGGGCGTCCTTCTCGCGTGGTGGCAGGGCGCGGATCCAGGCGGCGAGCGCGTCCTTGTCGATTGCCTGGGAAGGAGCGGCATCGCTGGCGCGGGCAGCCGCAGTGAGCAGATGCGGGTCGACATGAAGGAAGTCGGCCAAGGCTCGCTGCGGGCCGGTGAGTCGGGCAAGGCCGGCGGGGACGGGCGGCTCGACGGTGGAGGTGTATTCGTCCTCGTCGACGTCCTCCTCCAGCTCCCAGCGGGTGAGCGCGGAGAGCCAGGCCAGATAGAGCGGACGCAGGTCGCCCGCGGCGAGTTCGGCACGCAGAGCGGTGAAGGAGGCGAGGGTGAAGGAGGTCTTGAAGTCCCACTCGCCGCCGTCCTCGGCCGAGTAGGCAAAGTCGAGCAGCAGGTGCCCGTTCCTGGTCCAGCAGGTCAAGGCGTCTTCCGCGCAGTACGGTTCGGCGCCGCGGGCGGGCAGCAGGGTGGTGGGCAGGCGCAGCATCAGGCGCCGCGAGCCCCAGTTTGCGAAGTACAGGTGCGCGTCGTACAGCTGCTCCACCAGTTTGCGCTCATCGCCGCGGAAGTTGCCGTAGTGGTACTCGTTGACGAAGTGCGTCGCGCTGATCCGGGCCCGGCTCGACAGCGCCCGCACCCCTTCGAGCTCGACCTTCGTCAACGGTCGGTCGATGGCTTGGAACTCGTAGTACTGGTACTCGCTCACGTCCGTGCAGACTACCGACAGGCGCTGCGGCTCATCTCACGGGACCTGGATGTGATCCCTCGTTCGGGGCCCATCCACGGTTACGGTCCTGGCGGTGACGTCGGTAGGCTGGGCCGCGCGGGTGACGGATCGTGCCCGTTGCTATCCGTTCCGCTGCTCGCCGAGAGAGGTCGCTTGAGTACCGTCACCACTCGCCCCTCCATCGCTGACGGCTCGGCTCCGCGGCCCGAAGGACTGCCCGACGCGTTCGCGGTGCTGTTGGCCCAGCTGGGCGCGGCTCCGGTGGATCCGGTCACTTCGGTGCTGGTGGATGCGGCGGTGGAGGTGTGGCGCAGGCCCGGTTTCGACTCCTTCCTGTCGCTTCCGCAGCTGTCCTTCGTGCCGTTCGGGTACCAGATGCAGACCGCTCAGACGGTGCTGCGGCGGATGCGCGGCCGGGCGATCCTTGCGGACGAGGTGGGGCTGGGTAAGACCATCGAGGCGGGTCTGGTCCTGTCCGAGCTGCGGATGCGTGGGTTGGCGGATCGGACGCTGGTGCTCACCCCGGCCGGGTTGGTGGAGCAGTGGCGCGAGGAGCTGGAGCGCAAGTTCGGCCTGCCGACGGTGATCGCCCGGGGCCAGGGCTGGGAGGAGGCGGACGCGGAGCGGCCGGTGGTGCTCGCCTCGATCGCCGCCGCGCGCCGGGAGCCGCTCAAGTCCCGGCTGACCGCAGGGCAGTGGGATGTGGTGGTGGCGGACGAGGCGCACCGGTTGCGCAATCCGCGCAGCGCCTCGGGGAAACTCGCCCGGGCCTTGCGTGCCCGCTATCTGCTGCTGCTCACCGCGACTCCGGTGGAGAACCGGTTGCAGGACCTGTACGAGCTCGTGAGCCTGGTCGCGCCCGGATTGCTGGGTACCCCTGCACAGTTCCGCCAGCGGCACGCCGGAGCCGGGACGGATCCTTCGGCGCCGCGCAACCTGGACGCGCTGCGGGCCCGTACCCGTGAGGTGATGGTTCGTCACCGGCGCAGCGAGGTCGAGGTGCTGCTGCCGCAGCGGCTGGCCGAGACGGTGCTGGTGGCGCCCTCGCCGGAGGAGGCGGAGCTGTATGCGGGGATCGCGGCCCGGATCAGGGCGGAGGCCAGGGACGCGTCCTCGGCCCGGCTGCTGACCCTGCGCGGGCTGACCCGGCTGGCCGGGTCGAGCCCGCAGGCTGCCGCACCGACCCTGGCCAAGGCGGGCTGGCCGGACCTGGCGGCGCTGGCCCGGGAGATCGAGGGATCCACCAAGGCCGATCTCCTGCTGGAGCGGCTGCGCCGACACAACGGACAGGGGGAGAAGGTGTTGGTGTTCACCGCCTTCCGGCAGACCCTGGACGCGCTCGCCGCGCGGCTGGAGCGCGAGGGCGTCCAGGCGGCGGTCTACCACGGCAGCCTCTCGCGCCGGGACAAGGAAGCGGCGGTGGCGGCCTTCCGCGATCAGGCGCCGGTGCTGCTGTCCACCGAGTCCGCCGGAGAAGGCCGCAATCTGCAGTTCTGCCATGTGATGGCCAACGTGGACCTGCCGTGGAACCCCATGCAGATCGAGCAGCGCCTGGGCCGACTGCACCGGGTGGGGCAGGAACACGACGTGGTGCTGACCAATCTGGTCGCCCGGGGCACCATCGAGCAACGGATCCTGCACGTCCTCGAATCCAAGATCAATCTGTTTGAGCTGGTCGTCGGCGAGCTCGACATGATCCTGGGCCGGGTGGACGAGGACTTCGACTTTGAGGCCTCCGTCTTCGACGCCTTCGCCACCGCAGAGGACGACGCGGAGTTCGAGGAACGCCTGGAGCGGCTGGGCGAGCGGCTGGTCAGTGCCCGCACGGACTACCTGGACAGCCGCGGCGCGGTCGACGCACTGGTCGGCGGCGATGACGAGCAGGAGGCGGGCCGGTGATCCGCAAGGAGGCGGGGCTGGCCTTCTGGCTGGACTGGGTCGAGCACCGCGGCGGGCTGTGGGAGGACGCCGGGGACAACGCCCTGGCACTCCTTCCCGCTGCCCTGGCGAGCGAGCTGGAGCTGCCCGAGGAGACCGCGGTCACCGCCGACCCCGATGTCGCCCGCGAAGACGGCGCCTTGCTGCTGGTGACCGGGCACCCGGTGGTCGCCAAGGCCGCCGAGAGCGTTCTGGCCGCGGGCGACACCGGCACCCTCACCCTGGCCGCGCCGCGCTCCGTGCCGCCCGATGCCGCCACGTTGCTGTCCAAGGCCCGAGAGCATCTGCCGGTCGACCACGGACGCCTGGATCCGCGCGCCGACGCCGTGCCCGAGCGGGCCCTGCGGCCGGTGCTGCGCGTGGGCGCCCTGGTGGGCTACGAGCTCTCCGCGGAGGACCACTTCCAGGAGCAGGTCGAGGTGTTCGTCGACGTACCCAGCCGCCTGCAGGTGCCGGCGAGGGTCAGCGAGCGCCTCGCCCGCACCGGGCACGACCCCCGTGCCCAGGCCGCGCCGCCGGCCGGGCTCGCCGCCGTGCACTACGCCTCCACCAGCCGGCCGGACCTGGCGGCGGCCCTCGCCGAGGCCCACCGGATGCTGGAGGCAGCCGCCGAACTGCGCCGTGACGGGCTGGCCCGGCAGATCGGCGACGCGTACGCCAAGGAGCGCGCCCGCGCCGAGGAGTACTACGCCGCCGCCGTGGACTCCTTGGAGCGCCGTGCCGCCACCGCGCCCGAGGACCGCGCGGCGTTGCTGCGCGCCCGTATCGAGAGCACGCGCGAGGAGCGCGCCCGCCGCCTGGCCGAGATCGCCGAAAAATACCGTGCCCGCCACACGCTCACTCCCTACCGGCTGCACCTGCTGAGAGTCCCGGTACTGCGCCTCGCGCTGGACGTCCGCAGGGGCGAGCGGCGCTACCCGCTGGACCTGGACTGGTTGCTGCCCGCCGGAGAGTTCGCCCCACTGCGCTGCCCGGCCTGCGCCCAGAGCGGTGCGCCGCTGGTCGCGGCCAAGACCCACCTGGGCTGCGCCCGATGCCTGGCCCCCAAGCGCCCCACCCCGGTTCCAGCCCCGGAGTCCGTGCCGCCGCCCCGCGACGGCACCGCCGCGCACGCTGCCGCATCCGCGGAAGGCGCGGTGCCACCGGTGCGTGCGGGCACCACCGTTGCTGTGGGGCCGTCGGCCGCACGAAACGCCGAGGCCGCAGGCGGCGCTGCGCCGCGGAGCGGGGGTGGAGCGAAGGCCGGGCGAATCGCCGAGGCGTCCGCAGCGCGCGCCGCCTCTTCTCGCCCCGCCACAGCTGGCCATGCCCCGTCCCCGGCGCAGCGCCGATCTGTCGATCCCCAGACCCTGCAGAAGCGCGCCTTCACCTTCTGGGAGCACGCCGCAAGCGGCGACCGCCGCAAGCTGGAGCGACTGTGCGCCACCGACTCGCCCGTCGCCGCCCTGCTGCGGCTGTACGGCGCGGCCGGGCCGCTGTACGGGATCGGGGTCGACTCCCGGGAGCGGGTGGAGTCCTGCACCGTCGTGGTCTTCCCCGCCGAGGGGCGACGCGGCTGGGACAGTGCCGGAGGCGAGGTCCGCACCGACCGGGGACGCCATGACTACCTGCTGCGGTGGTCCCTCGGACCCGACCGGCTGATCGCCGAGGTCCTGCCCCACCAGACCCCCTATGCGATGAACGCCAGCACCATGATGGCGCGCTACCGCCCAGGTGGTACTGAGCCGGCCACCCGCCTCCCGCGTACCGGTGCCGAGCTGGACCCGGTCGCCCACCTGCTGTGGCAGCGCACCCCTGCCCGACACGGGGCGCACCTGGCCGCACGGGCCCTGGCCTCCTGGTGGCGGCTGGCCGACCCGCGGGCATTGCGCGGGCGTTACCCGGCTGCGGTCCTCGCTGCCGCCGCCGAGCGGTCCGCCTGCTACTGGAGCGGCGTCGGCGGGGGCGGTTACGGCGACGCGGCACTGCTGTGGCAGGTCCCCGAGGCCGACCTGCGCAAGGCCGGCACGCACCTGCAGCGCCTGCTGAAACTGTCCCAGGACCAGCCCTGGTAGTCGCGCACCGCGCCCGGAACGCACTGACGAAAGCCGGAGTGGATGGGCAAGCTCCGTCTCAAGGGCCTGAAGGTCTTCGAGAAGATGCGCTTGCCGACAGCCTCGACGTCGACTGCCCGGCGGACGCGCTCGGGGTCTGTCGGCGCGCCATCGAGCCCCTCAGGGCTGTCACCGGCGGCGCCGACCACCAGCAGATCGCCCAGCTGCTGCTCAGCGCACGTGCCTGCCACCAACGGCTGGGCATCACCGCCGAGTTCGAGGCATACCGCACCGTGCAGCGTGCCGACCGGAAGCGTAAGCGCAACCTCATGAGGATCCCAGATCAGCACGGCCTGTGACACTACGGCAGCGGCGGTTTCGGCAACAACAGTCAGCACCGTTCCCGGCTCGGCTTGCTTGCTGGGCTCCTGGCCCGGTCGAGGCCGCTCCGGCTTCGGCGTGCGGGCTGAGAAGCTCCGGTCGGACGGCTGCCGGTCCGGGGCGTCCGCGGGTGTGGACTACGCTCGGCCGCCGTGTCGATGAACCGGATGAACCGCGAGGAGTTCTTCGCCAAGCTGGCTGGGCTGGATGAGGAGCGTCTGAGGAAGGCGTTGTGGAACCTGTACTGGCGGGGTGCCGCGCCGGTGCGGGAGCGGATCGAGGCGGAGATCGTCCCGGCTCCGCCTGGCCAGCGTGTGCGGCCTCGGGAGGAGGTCCCCGATCCGGTGCGGGTGCGCAACGAGGTGCGCGAGTTCGTCGCGTTGGCGCGGGCCGGCTCGTATCTCGCGGGGGACCGGGTCTCGCCCAAGGAGCGGACCCGTTGGCGGTTCACGTTCCGCCGCCTGGCCGACGGGGCGCAGGCGGCCCTGGCGGCGCAGGACTCCCGCCCGGCCGAGGAGGCGGTGGAGGCGCTGGTCGACCTGGCTTGTTATGTGAAGGGCTACGACTGCTTTCGTTCCGAGGATCCGATGGAGGTGGCGCGGTTCGTCGTCTCCGACGCCGTCGCCGCGCTGTGGGACAGGATGCTGACCCGGTACGGGGCGGCTGTGCTGGCCGAGCGCGCGATGCCGCAGCTGGCCCGCTGGGAGTCCCGTTTCGGCTGGACGCGGACCGGGTTCGGCGCGGTGAGCGAGCGTGAGACGTCGCTCGCCTCGGTACTCGCGCGCCTGCTGCCCGACCCTGACGCCTGGGTGGCCTGCGCTGACGAGTACCTGCAGGCCCTCGACGGGCTCGCACAGACGCAGTCGGTCCGGGCGAAGCGGGTCTACGGCTATGACTCCTCAGCCTACGAACGCAAGGGCCGCGCCGGGGATCTGGCCGAGTGGCACGGGATGCTGCTGGAGCGGCTCGCGGACTACGACGCGGCGGACCGTCTCGCCCGGCTGGCTGCGCACCCCGCCTTCGCCGGTGCCGAGTCGCTGCTGTTCCAGGCCAGGCTGGCCTGGCGGGACGGCGAGACGGACCGGGCCCGTGCCCTGGTCGGCGAGGCTCTGAGTGAGCTTCCTGGGCATCAGGAGCTGCTGAAGTTCGCGGCCGAGATCGGGGCAGCGCTGCCGGCTCGAGTACAGGGGGCGGCAGGGCGGTTCTCCCGCTGAACGGACTCCGAGTCCACAGGCATGTGTTGCTGGAGCGAGTTCAGGGCGGTCACGATGATCGGGGCGACGGTGGTCCTGTGGTCAGCTCAGGGGGCGGCCTCGCCTCCCCCGCGGGCGGGTGGCGCCCCGCAGCTCCCGTGCCTGGTTGCGGATCGAGGCGTCGCCGACGCCGCTGACGGACACCACAGCGACCGGCGGACAGCACTCGTGCAGGGCATACTGGTGCCCGATCTGGTGGCCGCTCGGTGGCCGGACGCCTTTGGACGGGGCAGCATGAGGTAGCAGGGGGCAACCTGCCGCGAGTAACTCTGATCAGGCACGACATCACTCGGCGGCATCACGCAGTATCCGGCGACATGATCGCTCGTGGTCTCGTAATGCGTAGGTCTCGGGTTCGAATCCCGCAGGCGGCTCATCTGAAAACCCCAGGTCGAATCGGTTCCGACCTGGGGTTTCGTCATTCAGCGCACGCGACGACGACGCTGGGTGCGGGCCGCACGGGTGTCGGTGGTCTTGCTGGGTCTCAGTGGGCCCTCATGGGGCCCCCGGCGGTGCGGGTACGAAGAACTCGCCCATACGTCGCCTGCGTCCTTCGACACGTGGGATCTTCCCTTCGCGTACCGCCGCGTCCGACTGATGGTGTGTGCCGAAGAATCTCCATGATGGTGGGCATGTCCACGCCCAGCTCGTCGAGGATCGTGCAGTCGGGTCTGCTGATCAGTGTGGGCAGCAATGAGCAAGAGCTACACGCCGAGGCCCATGACAAACGTGCCCCTCAGCGGCTCCAGCCGTCCCCGGGCGTGCAGGAGACGGTGGTCTGTCCGTTCGGACGCCGATGGTGGGGCGGCCCCAGCGGGGTGAGGGCTACTGGGATAGAGCTGGCCGAGCATGCACCCGCATACGCCTTCAGCTCTCGAGAGCCGGGTCGTTTACCTCCGGCCTGGCCCCTTTTGTTTCCTTCATCGGCTGGTGGCTCAGGCACTGCCGATCTGGCGCCCGCCGCCGGTGTCGCCCCCGAAGGCCGCAGTGGCCCGTCAACGAGGTACGGGCCCGCGTAAGCCCTTCTCAGGACGCACGCGGGCCCGTTCTCACCCGGTGTCCGGGGTGCGGGATCGATCTCTCGCCGGTACCGGTCAGCTCAGCCGGTAGCCGCCGTAGCCGAATCCGACCTTGATGCGGGAGGCCAGCGGGTGCGAGACGTCGCCGGTGCCTTCGTACAGCCACAGGTTGTTGCTGCTGTCGCGGGCGATCAGGTCGGAGTGGCCGTTGCCGGTCATGTCCCCGTTCATCACGTACGCGTTGTAGTGGAAGCCCCAGCCGATCTTCACGCGGGGCGCCAGCGGGGTCGACACGTTGCCGGTGCCCTTGTACAGCCACAGGTTCCCGGAAGAGTCCTGGGCCAGCAGGTCGAGCTTGCCGTCACCGGTGAAGTCGCCCTTGCCGAAGACGTTGCTGCCGTACGTGCCCCAGCCGGAGCCGATCTTGACGCGCGAGCTGAAATTGCCGTGGCCGGTGCCCGGGTAGCGCCAGAAGTTGCCGCTGGAGTCGATGGCCAGCAGGTCCTGCAGGCCGTCACCGGTGAGGTCGCCGGGCACGAGCAGGACCTTCATGCTGTTCCAGCCGGCCCCGAGCTTGGTGACGTCGGTGTTGCCGGTGGACAGGTTGAGGTGCTGCCAGTACAGGGTGCCGTCGGTGGTGCGCACCAGCAGGTCGGCGTAGCCGTCGCGGTCGAGGTCGGCCTGGCGCACCAGGTTGACCCCGCTCCAGTCGCCGAGCGAGATCCGCGGCGCGAAGGACTTGCCGCGCGAGTCGTACTCGTAGCCCTGGCCGTTGGAGGCGATCGCGAACATGTCCGCGCGGCCGTCACCGCTCAGGTCGGTGTCGTCGATGCGCGGTTCGGTCGCCCCGACGTACGTGCTCAGCTTGGTGAAGACGCTGTACGAGCCCTTGGCCACGCAGTCCTGCACGCCCCACGACACGACGCCGACGACGCGTCCGTTCACGACCAGCGGGCCGCCGGAGTCGCCGTTGCAGGTGGCGACGGTGTCGGTGTCGGTGCCGCTGGCCGGATTGCCGACGCACGTCATGGCACCCGCGACGAAGTCACTGCCGTAGAAACTCGAGCAGGTCGAGTCGCCGTTCACCGGCACGGTGGCCTTGCGCAGGGTCTGCGAGATGTCCTGGCTGGTGGAGCTGGTGCGCCCCCAGCCGTAGATCTGCGCCTGGGTGCCCGCCTTGTACGACGCGGTGTCGTCGGAGGTGGTGATGGGCAGCGGCTTGGCGCTGATCGGGTCGGGAAGCGTCAGCACGGCGACGTCGTTGACGACGGTGCCGCTCGAGGTGATCTGGAACGAAGGATCGTTCCACTGCCGCCAGACGCCCGACACCGTTCCACCGTGGAAGTCGGTGGTGTTGGTCGACGAGTCGGTGGTCGGCAACTGGTCGGTGCCGTAGATGATGGCGCCGTTGTTCTGCCAGTCGTAGCCCGAGACGCAGTGCGCGGCGGTGAGGATCTTCGTGGGAGACACGACGGTGCCACCGCAGAAGAAGCCGACGTCGTCACTGGTGTCGCTGGTGCCCTTGTCGTCGTAGTACCACAGCTGCACCATCCACGGGGCCGTGGAGATGCTGGTGGTCGTGCCGCCGATGATCTGCGGGCTGGCGGTGCCGGAAGCCGACGGCTGCGGTTCCGGGCTGGTGGTGGTGCCGGACGCCGTGCCCGCGCTCGCGGCGGGGCGCAGGCTGGCGGGGGTATTGGCGGCCGGCGCGGTGAGCGCGTCGTGCACGCGGGCCTTGAGCTGCGACTTGCCGACGCTGTCGTGGCTCTGGACGCCGATGTCCGTCGGCAGGGGCGCCGCGTTGGCAGGCGCCATGAGGAACGCACCCGCGCCGCCGAGGAACAGCGTGGCGGCAGCGGCGCGTACGGCTATCCGGCCCCGGCGGCGGTGATTCCCGCCTCTGTGGGCAGAGGACACTCAGGTCTCCTGATGAGTGAAGATGCTGGAGAAATGCTTGAAGACAAGCGGCTGATACTACTTTCGACTCGCTGATCTTCACCAGTCTCACAGGCCACAGATGCTTAAAGTTTTCGCCTGCGTCACCGGATGCCTCCGCTGTGAGTGAGCGGATCGCGAACGCTCGTGCGGCGAAGTGGAGTTGCCACTGGTAGCGCGTCGCCGTGTCCGGGGTGCGGGCGCACGGGTGCACCAGAGGGCGGGGACCACGGGCGGGGCTTGGCCGCAACTCCCCTTCACCAGCGGGACGTTCGCCGCCCCGCCTCAGCGTCGGCCCGACGCCATCCGCTGCCGTACGGCCTCGTAGGTGAACAGCGCCGCCGACACCCCGACGTTGAGCGAGTCCACCTGGCCGAACATCGGGATCTTGGCCTTCGTGTGGCTGCCCCCCAGCCACCGGTCCGACAGGCCGTACTTCTCGCTGCCGACGAGGATCGCCGTGGGCCCGGTCATGTCGACGTCCGCCATGAGGACGTCGGTGTCGGGGGTCGTGGCGACGACGTTCACCTCGTGGTCGGCCAGCCAGCGCATGACCTGTTCGGAGTCGGCCGAGGCGATCGGGACGGCGAACACCGTGCCCTTGCTGGCCCGGATCACGTTGGGGTTGCCCCAGTCGGTCACCGGGTTGGCGGAGATGACCGCGGTCACTCCGGCCGCGTCCGCGGTGCGCAGCATCGAGCCCAGGTTGCCGGGCTTCTCGACGCTTTCGCAGATCAGGAAGAGGGACCGGTCGTCGACCTGGATGCGGGAGAGGTCGGTCTCGATGTCCGGGACGACGGCGAGCCAGCCGTCCGGGCCCTCGCGGTACGCCGCCTTGTCGAACGCCTGCCTGCTGAGGCTGTACAGGGCGGCGCCGCGCTCGGCCGCACGGGCCACCACGTTCCGCGGGTCGGACCCGCCGGTCAGCGCGGGACAGAAGTACAGCTCACGGGGGCGTACACCGGCCCGCAGCGCGAGGTCCAGTTCCTCGTACCCCTCCACGAGGGTCACTCCGGCGGCCTGCCTGCTGCGCCGACGGCGGAGGGCGGCGAGTTCCTTGACGTGGGGGTTGCTCGGGCTGGAGATCTCCTTGGGCGACCCGGCCCGGGGGTTGGACGGCATGGGCGGTGGGAGTCACGGTCCGCGGCGGGCTCCGATCCTCCGTCCCCTTTCTCGTGTTTCTCGTGTTCTCGCTCGTGCTGCTGTGGTGCGCTGCGCTGCCGCACGGTTGCGGCCAGCGTACATGCGGGCCCGGGGGGAGGGGCGCCGCGTGCCCGCGCGCCCCATCCCGCCCCGTACGCCCCGGAAAGTCGTCCGGTGCGGGGAGAACCGACGGACACCGGGCGTCCTCTTGGTGAACGGCTAGCATCGCGTGGTCAGTCGTCGGTGGGGATGGGTGGGTGTCGTGTCGCAGGCGCAGCCGCAGGAGGAGCAGGGGCCCAGGATCGCCGTCGCCGTCGTGACCATGGGCAACCGGCCCGCCGGGGTCGACGCGCTCCTCAGGTCCGTCGCCAAGCAGGACCTCGCCCCCTCCCGCATCGTGATCATCGGCAACGGCTGCCCGCTGCCCGAGTTCGCCGAGCGCCTGGACCTCCCCGGCGAGGTCACCTGCATCGAGACCGAAGAGAACCTCGGCTGCCCCGGCGGCCGCAACGTGGCCCTCGCCCGGCTGCGGGAGTTCGGGGACGTCGAGGTCGTGGTGGAACTCGACGACGACGGGCTGCTCTTGGACGCCGACGTGCTGCGCCGCGTTCGGGACCTGTACGCCGCCGACCCCCGGCTCGGCATCGTCGGTTTCCGCATCGCCGACGAGCACGGTGAGACCCAGCAGCGGCACGTGCCCCGGGTGGGGGCCGCCGACCCGATGCGCGGCGGGGAGGTGACCGGCTTCCTCGGCGGCGGGCACGCGCTGTCCATGGCCATGCTCGCCGAGACCGGCGACTGGCCCGCGGAGTTCTTCTTCGCGCACGAGGAGACCGACCTGGCCTGGCGGGCCGCCGACGCCGGGTGGACCATCCTGTACGCGCCCGAACTGCTGCTGCAGCACCCGAAGACCTCACCCGCCCGGCACGCCGTCTACTACCGCGTCACGGCCCGCAACCGCGTCTGGCTCGTACGGCGGCGGCTGCCGCTTCCCCTCATCCCGGTCCACCTCGGGGTGTGGATCGCCGTCACCCTCCTGCGCACCCGGTCGGTCGGCGGGCTGAAGGCCTGGTTCGGCGGGTTCATCGAGGGGCTGCGGACCTCCGGCGGCGCACGGCGGCCCATGCGCTGGCGCACGGTGTGGCGGCTCACCAGGCTCGGCCGGCCGCCGGTCATCTGAGGGTTCCGGGACGATCCGGGACCCCCGGATGACCCGTGAGGCCCGGTTGCGGGACGCCTGAGGAGTAGCCCGCGCGGTGGTGGGCAGGCGCACCCCATGGAGGCGGCCTCCGCGCTCGCGGAGACGACGAAGGACCCGGTCGTTCACCTCCACCGACCGGGTCCTCGCGATCCCGGATCCGGCCACGGCGGCGACACTCCCCCGAGCTACGCGTGAACGCGCGCGCCGTCGGGCCAGATCCGATGAAAGGATCACATCAGGCCACGCCAACAGATCGCTAACATGGGGCCAACGGCTGGCGAGGAAGCCGGGAGCCGGCCCGTTCCACGAGGAGTTGTGGGCCGGTCCGACGGAAACGCGCCGTCCGTCGACGCGATCCGACGGCGGGACGCGGCGGTCGGGCCGCGCGAGCAGGCGTTGCGCGGCGGTCGTGCCGCACGGTGAGGCGAGGCGCGGCGAGCGTGCCATCGGGTCCCCCCTGCTCGCGCGAGGCCGAGAGCCAGGGGGAAGAAGGGCGACGGGGCGGCGATGCGGGACGGGCTGCGGTTCGGACTGCTGGGTCCGCCCGTCGTGTACGGCGCCGACGGCGAGGTGCGCACGATCGGCGGTGGCAAGGTCCGCGCACTGCTGGTCGCACTGCTGCTGGAGCCCGGCCGGGTCGTCTCGGTCGAGGCCCTGAAGGACGCGCTGTGGGGCGGCGCGCCGCCGGCCTCCGCACAGGCGTCCCTGCAGAACCACGTCACCCGGCTGCGTCGCCTGCTCGGCGACGACGGCCCGGAGCGGCTGCGCGCCGTGCCGCCCGGCTATCTGCTGCGCGTCGACGAGGGCGAGCTGGACGTGCGCGTCTTCGAGGAGCACCTGATCGCGGCCCGCGCCGCGCACGCCGCCCGGGACTGGGAGGGCGCGCTGCGCGAGGCGTCCGACGCGCTCGCGCTGTGGCGTGGCACGCCGCTCAGCGGGCTGCCTCACGAGACCGGAGCGCATGCGCTGGTGCAGCGGCTCCAGGAGGCGCGGCTGCTCGTCCTGGAGTGGCGGTACGACGCGGAACTCCAGCTCGGCGGGGCACGGTTCGGGAGCTTCGTGCCGGAGCTGGCCGCGCTGGTCGCCGAGCATCCGCTGCGGGAAGGGTTCCACCGGCTGCTGATGCTGGCCCTGCACCGCACCGGCCGCCCGGCGGAGGCCCTGGCCGTCCACCGCGACCTGCGGGCCCGTCTCATCGAGGAACTCGGCGTCGAGCCCGGCGCCGCGGTGCGCGAGGCACATCTGGAGATCCTCCGGGAGGGGCAGGCCGCGAGCGGCAACGGGACGGGAGCGGACGGTCCGCAGGCGGAGGACGCGTACGCCGACCACCACCCGGCCACCGACCACCACCCGGCCACCGACCGTACGAAAGCGCCCAGGCCCGCCCAACTCCCGTCTGCACCGGCGCACTTCACCGGCCGCGAAGCCGTCCGCGAGGATCTGCTGCGGTTCCTCGCCGCCGAACGCGACGCACCCGGCATCGCCGTGGTCAGCGGTATGGCCGGGGTCGGCAAGAGCGCGCTGGCCCTGCATGTGGCGCATGGACTGCGGGAACGTTTCCCCGACGGTCAGCTCTACGTCAATCTGCACGGCGCCACCCCCGGTATGGCCCCGCTCACCCCCGAGCAGGCGCTCGCCGCGCTGCTGCGCGACCTCGGCGCCGAGTCGCACCGCATCCCGGAACACGCCGACGCCGCCGCCTCGTTGCTCCGCTCGCTGCTCGCCCCGACCCGCACCCTGATGGTGCTGGACGACGCGGCGCACGCCGCCCAGGTGCGTCCGCTGCTGCCCGGCGGCCCGGGCTGCGCGGTGATCGTGACCAGCCGCTCCCCGCTCACCGCGCTCGACGGCGCGCACCGGGTCCCGCTCGCGCCGCTCAGCGACGAGGACAGCGCTGCCCTGTTGCGCGCGGTCTCCGGACGGGACGGGCTGCACGCCGGGCACCCGCTCGTCGAACTCGCCGGGCGGCTCCCGCTCGCCCTGCGCATCGTGGCGGCGCGGCTCGCCGCCCGCGGCGCGCTCACCCCTGACATGCTGGCCGGTCAACTCGCCGCCACCGAGGGGCGGCTGCACCATCTGGAGTACGACGACCTGAGCGTGCGCCGGTCGCTCGCCGTGGCACACGAAGCGCTGCGCGCCTCCGACCGCGAGGCCGACCGGGACGCGGCACGCGCCCTCGCCCGGATCGGCGCCCTCGACCTGCCCGGCTACGGCGCGTCCCTCCTCGCCCACCTCCTCGGCGCGGACGAACGCCGCGCCGAGGCCGCCCTCGACCGCCTGGTCGACGTCGCCCTGCTGGAGGAGACCGCCTACGGCCGGTACGCGCCACACGACCTCGTCCGGGACTTCGCGCATGAGACCGTGGCGAGCGAACAGGGCGTCGAGCCGGAGCGCTCCGGCGCCGAGGTCGCCCTGCGCTGGTACGCCGCGATGGCCACGCGCGCCCTCGATGCGCTGGTCGAGCCGGGCACCGAGCGCACGGACCGGCTCCGGGCGACCCCCTCACAGCCCCGGACGCACACCACGGACGTGGCGTCCGTGCCCGCCTTCGGCTCCGCCGAGGCCGCCGCCGACTGGATCGTCCTCGAACTGGAGAACATGGTCGCGCTCGTGGAGCGTCACGCGGACACCTCCGCCCATGTGCCCCTGCTCGTCCGCATGATCGCCTCCCCGCTGCAGCGCCGCGGCCGCGTCGCCGAGTCGGAGGCGCTCGTGCGGGCCGCCCTGCGCGGGGCGCGGGGCCTCGCGGACGCGCCGGCGGAGGCGTACGCGCTGCTGGACATGGCCGGGGTGCAGTTCCTGAAGGGCCGGGGCAATGACGCGCTCGCCCTGCTGGACGAGGCGCTGGAGATCTGGCGGCGGCTCGGCGATCTCTCCTGCCTGTGCCGTGGCCTGAACAACCGGGGGCTGCTGCTGGGCGTCCTCGGGAGGTACGAGGAGTCCGGTGAGGCGCTCAGGCAGTGCCTGGAGTACACGCGTGTGCTCAACGACCCGATGCAGGAGGCCATCACCTACAGCAACCTCGGCAACCTGTACGAGCACACGGACCCGCGGGGCGCCATCGGCCACCACCGCCGCAGCCTGGAGATCGGCGAGCGGATCGGCCATGTGATCGTCCGTCACTCCGCGCACTGCAACATGGGCTTCGCCCATCTCGCGCTCGGCGAACCGGACGCCGCGGTACCCCACTTCGAGGAGAGCCTGCGCATCCTCGGCGGGCACGGCCACTGGCAGGGCGAGTCCCAGACCCGGCTGGGCCTGGTGCGGGCGCTGCGGGAACGGGGGGACGCCGGGCGGGCCGCGCACGAGTGCGATGTGCTGCTGTGCCTCGCCGCCCGGCGCGGCGACCGCTACCCCGAAGGGCTGGCCCGCCACCAGCGGGGCCTGCTGCGCCGGGCCGAGGGTGACGCCGAGGAGGCCCGCCGGCAGTGGGAGGCGGCCCTTTCGGCCCTGGAGGGCACGGACAGTCCGGTGGCGGCGGAGCTGAGGGAACTGCTGGCGCGGGGGTGAGACCGGACGGGCGCCGCCACGCGGCGCCGCGGTTCGCGCCGCCCTCACTTGGCGTCCGCGTAGCACTCCACCACCGCCGTCGTGAACGGGATCCGTACCGGTGTCTCGCCGAACGCCAGCCGCATTGCCAGGTCCGACGCCTCCTGGATGGCCGCGGCCACCGTCTCCGCCTCCTTCGCCGGGCAGTGCACGATCACCTCGTCGTGCTGGAAGAAGACCAGTTCGGCGGCGAGGCCCGCGCAGGCGCGGCGGAGCGCGGCGAGCATCAGCAGCGCCCAGTCGGCGGCGCTGCCCTGCACCACGAAGTTGCGTGCGAAGCGGCCCCGGGCGCGGTGGGGGTACCTCCCTGCTCGAGCGGAGTCGAGAGCTTGGGGGATGGTGGAGGCGTACCCCGGCATCCACTGCTGGGGTTCGTCGGTAGGGGCCGGTGCCGTGTCCTCCTGCGGAATGCCCGCTTCCTCCGCAGCGTCGTCGGACGCCCCGGCCGCCGGCGGCGACGTACGCCCCAGCCAGGTGCGTACCAGCCGGCCCTCCTCGCCGGCGCGGGCCGCGTCGTCGACGTAGGCGACGGCCTTCGGGAAGCGGCGGCGCAGCGCGGCGAGGTTCTTCAGGCCGTCACCGGACGTCTGTCCGTAGATCGCGCCGAGCACGGCGAGCTTGGCCTGGGCGCGGTCGCCGGAGAACGCCCGGTCCGACACCGACTGGTAGAGGTCGGCGTCGCGGCCGGCGACCTCCATGAACGCCGGGTCGCGGGAGATCGCGGCCAGGACGCGCGGCTCCATCTGGGCGGCGTCGGCCACGACCAGCCGCCAGCCGGGGTCGGCGACCACGGCGCGCCGGATGACCTTGGGGATCTGCAGGGCGCCGCCGCCGTTGGTGACCCAGCGGCCGGTGACCGTGCCGCCCGGCAGGTACTCGGGGCGGAAGCGGCCGTCGCGCACCCAGTCCTGGAGCCAGGACCAGCCGTGGGCGACCCAGATGCGGTACAGCCGCTTGTACTCGAGGAGCGGCTTCACCGCGGGGTGGTCGACGGACTGGATCTCCCAGCGGCGGGTGGAGCGCACCTTGATCCCGGCCTGGGCGAACGCCTTGACGACGTCCGCGGGCAGGTCGGGACGGACACGGCGGCCGAAGGCGGCGGACACCTCCTCGGCCAGTTCGGCGAGGCGCCGGGGCTCGCCCCCGCCCGCGTACCGCTCGCCGAGCAGTTCGTGCAGCACCTCGCGGTGGACGTCCGCGCGCCACGGCAGGCCCGCGTGGTGCATCTCGGCGGCCACCAGCATGGCGGCCGACTCGGCCGCGGTGAGCAGCCGCATGCGGTCCGGGTGCGTGGTGGTGTCGTGCCGCCGCTGCTGGTCGGCGTAGACCTCGACGAGGGCCTTCAGGGGGACGTGGGCGGGGCTCGGCTCGAACAGGGAGGACTGCGAGCCCGGCTCGGCGGAGCGCGGAGGCGGATCGGGCGGTACGGGGCCGCCGCGCAGCCGGGCCAGCGCGGCGGCGGCCGACCGGGGGTCGCCGAGGCGTCCCTCGTGGCCGAGGAGGAGGGCCTCGGCGGCCTCGACGTCGTAGCACCGGTCGACTCGCACCCCCGTGGCGAGCAGACGTGGCTGGACGTCGGCGGTGGACCGCCACACCCACCGGGTGACCCCGGGCCGCGTGCGCACGGCCCCGGCGAGGTCCTCCTCCCTGACCACGGGCCCGGCGAGCAGCCCGTCCGGGCCGAGGGCGGCGACCTCCACGCCACCGTCCCCGGCCGGAGCGAGAGCCCAGCGCCCGGTCATGATGCGAGTCTGGCAGGGGGGTCTGACAACGGGGGCTGACCTGCGGAAAGGCGCTCTCAGTCCTTCTTCTCACGGGCCTTGAGGGCGTCGGTGATCTCGGTCAGCTCCTTCCTGACGTTCTCCTCGGCCGTCGCCTTGTCGATGCCGAGACCGCTGAGCGGACCCTCGCCGTTCTCCAGCTCGAGGAGCGCGAGGAGGATGTGCTCGGTGCCGATGTGGTTGTGGCCGAGACGAAGGGCCTCGCGGAACGTCAGCTCCAGGGCCTTCTTGGCGGCCGGCGCGTACGGGACGAGTTCCGGGACGTCCTCGGCGGGGGCCGGCAGCGCCGCGGCGGCCGCCTCGCGCACCGCGTCCAGGGAGACGCCCTGCGCGGTGATCGCCTTGGCGGCGAGCGCCTCCGGCTCGCTGAGGAGCCCCAGCACCAGGTGGGCGGCGACGGTTTCGGCGTTGCCGGCTTCCTTCGCCGCGTTGTGCGCGGCCATGACCACGTTCCGCGCGCGCGGTGTGTAGCGGCTGAAGCCCTGGCTGGGGTCGAGGTCCGCGGACTCCTTGGGCACGAAGCGCTTCTGGGCCGCCTGCCGGGTGACGCCCATGCTCTTGCCGATCTCGGTCCAGGAGGCGCCCGAACGCCGGGCCTGGTCCACGAAGTGGCCGATCAGGTGGTCGGCCACGTCGCCGAGGTGCTCCCCGGCGATCACGGCGTCCTGGAGCTGCTCGAGGGCGTCGCTGTGGACCTTCTTGATGGCATCGATGAGGTCGTCGAGCCGCAGGTTCGCTGAGATGTAGGGATTCACCGTCATGTGTCAACCGTAAGTTGACACGCTTAGGGCGTCAACCGGAAGTTGACAATTGGCAAGCGCCTGCGCATGTCACGATCGACCGTGTGAGTACGACGACCACCGTGGACCGCGCCCTGCGGGCAGCCCTCTACGACGACACCGACGCCACCCTCGACACCGGTGCCTCGCTGCTCGCCGCCGACCCCGCGGCCGACGGGGAACTCGCGCGACGCGGGCAGGAGTTCGTCGCGGCGGCCTGGCGGCGCGGCTGGCAGCCCGCCGACGTCGTCCGCCTCGTGCGCCGCGAACTGGACGAGGCGCACGTACGGCTCGTGGCGCAGCTGATCCTCGGCGAGGCGGGACAGCGGCCCGGCCCCACGCCGCGCTGGGCCGCCCAGTTGAAGGAACTCGGCGAACCCGACGGCGAGCCTCAGCGTGGCCCCGACCGTTTCTCCCACGCCACCGCGGTCCTGGAGCTGTACCGCCTGCTGCTCCGCCTGCCCGCCCTCGAACCACTCGACGAGCCCCGGCCCTCCGCCGCCCCGCGGCAGCCGGAGTCCCGCATGCTCACCCGCATCCGCGCCCTGCTCGCCAAGGCGGAGGCGACCGGATACCCGGAGGAGGCCGAGGCGCTCAGCGCCAAGGCGCAGGAGCTCATGGCGCGCCACAGCATCGACGAGGCGCTGCTCGCGGCCCGTACGCACACCGGGGACGTGCCCGGCGCCTGCCGCATAGGCGTCGATCCGCCGTACGAGACGGCCAAGGCGGTGCTCCTGGACGCCGTGGCCGCCGCGAACCGCTGCCGGGCCGTGTGGCACGACGCGCTCGGCTTCTCCACGGTCGTCGGGTTCGAACCCGACCTGGAAGCCGTCGAACTCCTCTACACCTCGCTGCTGGTGCAGGCCACCACCGCCATGACGAAGGCGGAGGCGGCACAGCGCAAGGGCGGCCGGAGGCGCACGAAGACGTTCCGGCAGTCGTTCCTGGCCGCGTACGCGCACCGCATCGGCGACCGGCTCCGCGCCGCCGCAGAGGGGGCCGAGGGACAGGTGACCGGCGGCGAGGGCGAGTTGCTGCCGGTGCTCGCCGCCCGGGACGTCGCCGTCGCGGACCGCCTGGAAGAGATGTTCCCCGACACGGTCACCACCCGGCTGCGCGGCGTCAGCGACGCGGCCGGATGGGAGCAGGGGTCCGCGGCCGCCGACCGTGCCCAGGTCACGGGGCGGCCCCGGCTCCCCTGAACGGTCGCGTCAGTCGCCCGCGACCTGAATCGGGCTCACCGAGGCGTCCGGGGTGTTCCCGCCCTTCAGCGCGACGTCGCCGTACGACCACGGGTAGCTGTGCGCGTCACCGGCGCCCGGGACGGTGATCTTCACGTTCTTCGCCGCGGCGCTGTCGGTGCCGCCGGCCTTCCCGCGCACGTACGTGATCGTGAAGGTCGCGGTGTCGCCCTTCTGCAGTGTCACCTTCTCCGGGTGCGCGCCCTCCTGGTCGGGCACCTTCCAGCCGGTGTCGCCGCCGGTCAGCTCGATGGCCGGGAAGCCGTCGAAGGCGCACGGGCGGCTGCCGTCGTTGGTGAGGGTGACCGGGACGTTGCCGGTGTCGCCGGCGGTGGTGGCGGCGTTGGCGGGACCGACCTTGATGCCGAGGGTGCACTCGGCGGTGTTCTTGCTCTTGCCGCTGTCGCCGCTCTTGTCGGCGCTGCCGCTGTTGCTGCTGCTGTCACAGGCGGTCAGCGCCAGGGCCGCCATGAGGGCGGTGACGGCGAGACGGACGGGAAGGGCGCGCATCGGGCTCCTCTGGTTCGTGATGGTGCTCATGGATCATCACGCAGGCGTGCGGGCTCCCGTTGCGCGCCCTCCGCTTACCGTGGCCGCCGTCGGGCGCGCTTGTCGCCATTCGTCCCGTATACCTCGCTCATGCCTCCCGTACGCCGGCGGAATGAGCCGGCTGCCGGCGCTGAGGGAGGCCGCGCGTGCGGGGCCGAGGGTCGAGCGCAAGCGGGTCGAACCGCCGGCGGGGTGCGCGTCACGACCCCAGGCTCGCCGTCGGGAACCCGCTCGGGAGCTTGCCACCCTCCGCCTTGGTGTACGTCTCCGTGCCGACGCCGCCCTCCCACGTCACCTTCATGGTGCTGGAGGTGACCGAGTCGACCATGCCGGTGCTGCGGCTCTTGCTGCCGCCGGTGCACTTGAGGTGGATCACCTGCAAGCCCGCCTCCTCGCCCGCCGTCCCGCTGCACACGGTCCCGCCCATGGCGAAGAGCCCGGCCTGCCTGCCGTTGATCACCAGCGCCACGGCCTTGCCTCCGGTCGTGGCCAGCCAGCTCCCCTCCAGCTTCCCGGCCTTCCCCGCCGGGGAGGCGGAGCTCCCGCCGTTGTCCGCGGAAGCCGAGGACGAGGAGGCGCTGGGCGCGGCCGACGCGCCGCCGCCCGAGGCGCCGGAGTCGCTGCTGCAGCCGGTCAGCATGAGCGCGGCCGCACAGCCCGCGGCCGCGAGCGTGACGCGGGCCTGCCGACGCGTGACTTGGGTCGCCGTGGTCACTGAAGTCTCCCAGGGGTGCCGATGACGTCATGGGGACGGCCGCTGGCAAGCTACCAGGACATCGACGTCCCCCATAGGTAGGGGATCTCCTACGTTTGACGGGTAGGAGATTCCCTACCTATCGTGCGGCCATGACCATCACGCACGCTTCCTTCGTCACCCTCCCCGTCACCGATCAGGACCGCGCTCTGCGCTTCTACACCGACGTCCTCGGGTTCCAGGTCACCGCGGACCTGGACGTGCCCCAGGGGCGCTGGCTCCAGGTCGCCCCCGAGGGTGCCGAGACCGTCTTCACGCTGTCCGGGCCGGGAATGGGTGATTTCGAGCCCGGCAGCGCCCGGGGGATCATGTTGGTCACGACCGATGTCGACGCCGACTGCGCCCGCCTGGCCGAGGCGGGGGTCTCCGTGCAGGGCCCGGACGACCTCCCCTGGGGCCGGATGGCGTCCTTCCGGGACCCGGACGGCAACGGTCTGATGCTGCTGACGGAGGCTCACGGATAGGAAGACCGCCATGACCACGACCGGGGCCGGGGCGGGCACCGCCGCCGAGGACCGCGTCTTCACCGCGCTCGCCAACGCCACGCGCCGCGAGGTGCTGCGCCTGCTGCGGGAGAAGGGGCCGCAGCCCGTCCAGGCCCTGGCCGACCACTTCGCCATGCGCCGCCCGAGTCTGTCGGAGCATCTGAAGGTGCTGCGCGAGGCCGGTCTCGTCTCCGAGCAGCGCTCCGGCCGGCAGCGCATCTACCGCCTTCAGGCCGCGCCGCTCGCCGAGGTGCAGGACTGGCTCCATCCGTACGAGCGGTTCTGGCGCGAGGCGCTGAAGGATCTCGGCGATCTGCTCGACCGCATGCCCGACGATGACCAGCCATGAGCACCGCAGACGACGACGATCTCACCACCGTCCGTGTCGAGCAGTTCCTGCCGCACCCGCCCGCCAAGGTCTGGCGCGCGCTCACCGAGCCCGCCCTGCTCGCCCAGTGGCAGATGCCCGGCAGCGAGAACTTCCGGCTCGAGGTCGGCCACCGCTACGCGATGACCTCGGTGCCGCGGCCCAATGCGCGCTTCTCCGGCACCGTCGAGGTGCGGGTTCTCGACTACGAGCCCGAACGGATGCTGCGCGTCCGCTGGGCCGACGTCGACCCCGCCAACCCCGCGGACTGGACCATCACGTGGACATTGGAACAGGAAGGCCGTGGAACGCGTCTCTTCCTAGTGCACGAAGGGTTCGACCCGGACGACCCGGCACAGATGATGGCGCGGAAGATCATGCACGGGGGCTGGAGCTCGCATGTGATGCGAGCTCTGGGGCAGGCGCTCGACCGACTGTAGCCAGACCGCAGTCGGGCGCGGTCAAGGAACTGTAAAAGCTGTAACCGCAGGACCACCCCGCGTGCACGTGCATCTGCTCCTGCATCTGCACGTGAACGGGGTTATGATCCGGGGAAGTTGACCGCTACATCAATGGCCATACCAGCCACTGCACCACCCGGGGAGCGACCTGTGGACCACGACGTGTGCGACGTGGACGACGTGTACAACGGCATGGCTGCGACGAAGCTGGAGGGAGTGGCCTGGCAGAAGAGCCGGCACAGCAACTCCCAGGGGTCATGCGTGGAGTTCGCCCGGTTGCCCGGGGGAGAGGTGGCGGTGCGCAACTCGCGCTTCCCCGACGGGCCCGCGCTGGTCTACACCCGCGCGGAGATCCAGGCGATGCTGCTGGGCATCAAGGACGGCGAGTTCGACCATCTGATCGCGTGACGCGCCGCACCGGCGTGCGCCCCGGGTGGATCACGGGAGCGGTCGGCGTCCACCGTCGCAACAGGGCCGGTGCAGTGGTGCGTCGAAGCGCGCGCGTACGCAACAAGTGGACGCCTGCGGCGACGTGCGGCGCCGCAGGCGTGTAACACGCGTAGAACTCGGGCAGTCGAACGTGCCGCGGGACATCACTCAGGACACGCCTGTGCCGGTGACAGCCGGAACAGCGCCCAGACCACCTTGCCGCTCAGCGTGCCCGCCAGCGGGTGCCAGCCCCAGCTGTCGGCGAACGATTCGACGAGGAACAGCCCGCGGCCCGACTCGGCCGAGAAGTCCTCCGAGTCGCCCGCGACCGGACTGTCATGGCTGGGGTCGCGCACGGCGCACACCAGACGTGTGGTCCAGCGCATCAGGTGCAGTCGTACCGGCGGGTCCTGCTCTCCCGGGCACGCGGCGGAGGCCGGCAGGGCATGGCGCAGGGCGTTGGTCACGAGTTCGGAGACCACCAGGCAGACGTCGTCGAAACCCTCGCCCACATCCCACTGCCCCAGCGTGGCCCGGGTGAACCGCCGTGCCTCGCGCACCGCTTCGAGGCGGGCGGGCAGGGCGCAGGAGGCGGCGCTGGACACGGCCGCGGGATCGAGCGGCGGAAGTCCCTGCCGTAAGGGCTCGAGCATGGTCGATCCATTCGTCCCCATGCGAGGCACTCCCGGGTGTTCGCGGTCGTGGCGATGCAGCGGTGGCGCGGAACCATGGTTTCGGATGAGCCAAGCAGATGCAAGGGCAGATGCACGTGCACGCGCCGGAATTGGCCGCTCCCGTACCGCTTTCCCCTTATTTCTTCAGCCACTTTCTTCCCTCTTGCTCGGCCGTCCCTCCTCTCCCCCTGCGCCTCATCTTTGTCTCCTTTCCATTTCTGTAACCACACGAGTACAGCTCGGAGTGTTTTAGTGGCAGACTGCGCGATCTGAAGGACGTTGGGGAGGCTGACGAAGTGAGCGCTGGGGACTCGAGCGGTTCGGTGGTGCGGCGCATTCTGCTGGGATCCCACCTCAGGCGCCTGCGGGAGGCGCGCGGCATCACCAGGGAGCAGGCCGGCTACTCGATCCGCGCCTCCGAGTCGAAGATCAGCCGCATGGAGTTGGGACGGGTGAGCTTCAAGACGCGGGATGTCGAGGACCTGTTGACGTTGTACGGGATCACCGACGAGGCCGAACGCACGTCCTTGCTCTCCCTCGCGAAGGAGGCCAACGTCGCGGGGTGGTGGCACAGTTACTCGGACGTCCTGCCCAACTGGTTCCCGACGTACGTCGGCCTCGAGGGAGCGGCGCATCTGATCCGGTCCTACGAGGTCCAGTTCGTGCACGGCCTGCTGCAGACCGAGGCGTACGCGCACGCGGTGGTCTCCCGGGGCATGAAGGGCGCGAGCGCCGAGGACATCGACCGCCGGGTGGCGCTGCGCCTGGAGCGGCAGAAGTACCTCGTGTCGGAGAACGCCCCGCAGTTCCACGTCGTCATCGACGAGGCGGCCCTGCGCCGCCCTTACGGCGACCGGCAGGTGATGCGCGGCCAGCTGCAGCATCTGATCGACATCTCCGAGCGCCCCAACGTACGGCTGCAGGTCATGCCGTTCAGCCTCGGCGGGCACTCCGGTGAGAGCGGCTCCTTCGCGATCCTCAGCTTCTCCGAGTCCGACCTGTCCGACGTGGTGTACCTGGAACAGCTCACCAGCGCGCTCTACCTGGACAAACGCGAGGACGTGACCCAGTACGAGGCCGCGATGAAGGAGCTGCAGCAGGACAGCCCCGGCCCGGACGAAAGCCGCGATCTGCTGCGGGGGCTGCTCCAGCTTTCCTGAGTCTTACCGGGAGTATCCCCAGGAGCGCTCCAACTCCCAGCTGCCGCAAGTACGATGACGCGCGATCAGGCCGTGACGTGAGCACGGGTGCGGAAACGGGTGTGTGCTTCGGCTGCAAAGGGATTGAGGGATCACATGTCGTCGACCTACTTCACCGATCTGGCTCGGCAGTACATCGGCGGTGAGTGGCGCCCGGGCACCGGCTCCTGGGACATCATCGACTTCAACCCGTACGACGGCGAGAAGCTGGCGTCGATCACGATAGCCACGGTCGAGGAGGTCGACGAGGCCTACCGGGCCGCCGCGGCCGCGCAGAAGGAGTGGGCCGCCACCAACCCCTACGTCC
Source organism: Streptomyces sp. NPDC051104 (assembly GCF_040682835.1). Classification (NCBI taxonomy): domain Bacteria; kingdom Bacillati; phylum Actinomycetota; class Actinomycetes; order Kitasatosporales; family Streptomycetaceae; genus Streptomyces; species Streptomyces sp. NPDC051104. The sequence goes on from NZ_JBFBBS010000021.1 coordinate 44,810, forward strand.
GCCGCGCGGTGTTCGAGAAGGCGCTCGGGCTCCTCCAGGACCGCGAGGCCGAGATCGCCGAGGCGATCATCGCCGAGCTGGGCGGCACCCGGCTGAAGGCCGCCTTCGAGCTGCACCTCGCCAAGGAGTTCCTGCGCGAGTCGATCCAGCTGGTGCTGCGCCCCGAGGGCAAGATCCTCCCCTCGCCCGTCGACAGCAAGGAGAACCGCCTCTACCGCGGGCCCGTCGGCGTCGTCGGCGTGATCAGCCCGTTCAACTTCCCGTTCCTGCTGGCGATCAAGTCGGTCGCCCCGGCGCTCGCGCTCGGCAACGGCGTCGTCCTCAAGCCGCACCAGGACACTCCGGTCGTCGGCGGCTCCCTGGTCGCCAGGATCTTCGAGGACGCGGGGCTCCCGGGCGGACTGCTCAACGTGGTGATCACCGACATAGCGGAGATAGGCGACGCGTTCCTCGAGCACCCGATTCCGAAGGTGATCTCCTTCACCGGCTCCGACAAGGTCGGCCGCCATGTCGCGACCGTCTGCGCCGCCCACTTCAAGCGCTCGGTCCTGGAACTCGGCGGCAACAGCGCGCTGGTGGTCCTGGACGACGCGGACGTCGACTACGCGGTCGACGCGGCCGTCTTCAGCCGGTACGTGCACCAGGGCCAGGTCTGCATGGCCGCCAACCGCGTCCTGGTGGACCGCTCGCTGCTGGCGGAGTTCACCGAGAAGTTCGTCGCCAAGGTGAAGTCGCTGAAGGCGGGCGACCCGCGCGACGCGGAGACCGTCATCGGCCCGGTCATCAACTCCTCGCAGGCGGACGCGATCACCGGTGTGGTGCGGCAGGCGATCGCCGAGGGCGCCACGGCGCTGGTGCACGGCGCGACCACCGACAACCTGGTCGAGCCGACCGTCCTCACGGACGTCCCCGCCGGCTCCCCCATCCTGCGGCAGGAGATCTTCGGCCCGGTCGCGCTCCTCATCCCCTTCGACGGCGAGGAGGAGGCCGTCCGCCTCGTCAACGACACCCCGTACGGCCTCAGCGGCGCCGTCCACACCTCCGACGTCGAGCGCGGTGTCGCCTTCGCCCAGCAGATCGACACGGGCATGTTCCACGTGAACGACGGCACGGTCCACGATGAGCCACTGGTCCCGTTCGGCGGCGAGAAGAACTCGGGCATCGGCCGCCTGAACGGCGAGACGACGCTGGACGCCTTCACCACGCTGAAGTGGATCTCGATCCAGCACGGGCGGAGCACGTTCCCCTTCTAGTCTCCGCGTAAGTGACGGGCCCTTGCGGACAGAAGCTGACCGCAAGGGCCCGTAGCGTCGTAGGTGTCAGGGAGAACCGGACCGACGAAAGGCGGCAGCCATGGTCACGCACGTACGAGCCGAGGCGCAGGGAGACGAGCGAGGGGCGCTGCTGTCGTTCCTGGAGGAGCAGCGCGGCGGGATCCGCCGGGCGGTGCTGGGGCTGACGGAGGAGCAGGCCAGGACCCGTCCGAGCGCCAGTGAGCTGTCCCTGGGCGGCCTGCTGAAGCATGTCGCCGAGGTCGAACAGACCTGGATCGCCCGGGCCAAGGGGGAGCCCCCCGCGGTCAAGCGGGACGAGTCGAACTGGCACGAGTGTTTCCAGCTCCTCGACGGCGAGACGGTCGCCTCGCAGCTCGCGTACTGGGAGGAGGTCGCGGCCGGGACCGAGGCGTTCATCCGCGCCGTGCCGAGCCTCGACGACACCTTCCCGCTGCCGAACGACCCCTGGTTCCCGCCGGACGAGCGGGTCTCGACGCGCTGGGTGATGCTCCACCTGATCCGCGAGACGGCCCGGCACGCGGGGCACGCGGACATCCTCCGGGAGTCCCTCGACGGGAAAACGGCGTTCGAACTGGTGGCCCTGGCACAGGCGGGATGAGCCGGGTCGGCGAGCGGCGGCTCAGTGGTGGAAGCTCGTGGCCGCCTCCTTGTCACGGGTGAGCGGGTACGGCTGGCGCCTGAGTTCGGGCAGCAGGCGGGTCAGGTCCTCGAGGAACAGGTCCGCCAGGTCCGTCGAGAAGCCGTTGCGGCACACGACGCGCAGGACGGACAGGTCCTGCCGGTTGGCGGGGAAGGTGTACGCGGGCACCAGCCAGCCGTACTCGCGCAGCCGCCGCGAGACGTCGAAGACGTCGTACGCCTCCACGTCCGGTGCCGTCGTGAAGGCGAACACCGGCAGTTCGTCGCCGCGGGTGAGGAGCCGGAAGTCGCCGAGCGACTCCACCCGCTCGGCGAGGCCCCGCGCCACGTTCCTCGTGGTCTGCTGGACCGCCCGGTACCCTTCCCGGCCGAGCCGCAGGAACGTGTAGTACTGCGCGGCCACCTGGGCGCCTGGCCGGGAGAAGTTCAGCGCGAAGGTCGGCATGTCGCCGCCCAGGTAGTTGACGCGGAAGACGAGTTCCTCGGGCAGGGCCTCGTCGTTGCGCCACAGCGCCCAGCCCACGCCCGGGTAGACCAGTCCGTACTTGTGCCCGGAGGTGTTGATCGACGCGACCCTCGGCAGCCGGAAGTCCCACACCAGGTCATCGTCGAGAAACGGCGCGATCATGGCCCCGGAGGCGCCGTCCACGTGCACGGGGATGTCCAGACCGGTGCGCTCCTGGAGGGCGTCCAGAGCCGCGCACAGCTCCGCGATCGGCTCGTAGGATCCGTCGAAGGTGGAGCCGAGGATGCCGACGACCCCGATCGTGTTTTCGTCGCACAGGTCGGCGGCGGCCTGCGGATCGATGTGGAAGCGGTCGCCCTCCATGGGCACCTGGCGCGCCTCGACCTCCCAGAAGTTGCAGAACTTCTCCCAGCAGACCTGCACGTTCACACCCATCACCAGGTTCGGACGGGCGTCCCTGGACGGGTAGCGGTCCGAGTTCCGCCGTGCCCAGCGCCGCTTCAGCGCCATCCCGGCGAGCATGCACGCCTCGCTGGACCCGGTCGTCGAACAGCCGACGGCCGCCTCCGGGTCCGGCGCGTTCCACAGGTGCGCGAGCATCGCCACGCAGCGGCGCTCGAGCTCGGCGGTGCGCGGGTACTCGTCCTTGTCGATCATGTTCTTGTCCCGGCACTCGTTCATCAGCACGCCGGCCTGGGGCTCCATCCAGGTGGTGACGAAGGTGGCGAGGTTCAGCCGCGAGTTGCCGTCCAGCATCAGTTCGTCGTGGACCAGCTGGTAGGCGGTCGTGGGCAGCATCGGGCCCGCGGGCAGCCGGTGCCTGGGCGGCGCCTCGGTCATCTCTACGACCGGATTGGCCTCCCCGTAGAAGGGGTTCATCGACCTCGGGCGCTCGTCGGGCTTCCCCGGGCCAGTGTGGAGCGGCATGGCGTTGCGTCTCCCATCGCGTAGGCGGAGCCGGTGACGCGTCGGTTTCCTTGTCGCCGGTCTCGATGGTTCAACGAATCATGGTTCCGTCCGGGTGCAGGCGTATCCCCTTGCACCTCACGCGACGTGAGGGACGAGGCTGAGGCACGTACCGAGAAAGGAGCGGAAGTGAGCTACTCGGTGGGCCAGGTGGCCGGCTTCGCCGGTGTGACCGTGCGCACGCTGCACCACTACGACGAGATCGGCCTTCTCACACCCAGTGAGCGCACGTACGCCGGTCATCGGCGCTACAGCGACGCCGACCTCGACCGGCTGCAGCAGATCATGTTCTACCGAGAACTCGGCTTCCCGCTCGACGAGGTCGCCGCCCTGCTCGACGACCCGGACACGGACCCGCAGGAGCACCTGCGGCGCCAGCACGCGCTGCTGACGGACCGGATCGAGAAGCTGCGGAAGATGGCGGCGGCCGTGGAGCACGCCATGGAGGCACACAAGATGGGGATCAACCTCACGCCCGAGGAGAGGTTCGAGGTCTTCGGGGACAAGGACCCGGAGCAGTACGCGGAGGAGGCCGAGCAGCGCTGGGGCGGTACGGAGGCGTACGCCGAGTCGCAGCGCCGCGCCGCCCGCTACACCAAGGACGACTGGAAGCGCATCAAGGCCGAGGTCGACGCCTGGGAGGAGCGCTACGTCGCCCTGATGACCGCTGGGGAACCGCCGACCGGCGAGCACGCGATGGACCTGGCCGAGGAACACCGTCAGCACGTCAGCAGGTGGTACTTCGAGGTCCCGTACGAGATGCACCGGTGTTTCGCGGAGATGTATATCTCCGACGAGCGCTTCAAGGCGTACTACGACTCCATGCACCCCGGCCTCGCCGAGCACCTCAGGGACGCGATCGCGGCGAACGCGGCCCGCCACGAGGGCTGAGCAGCCAAGGGGATGAGGGGGCGCACAGCTGTGACCGAGTTCCCGCACAGTGCATTGCGGGGACACCGGGGGAACCTGCCGGGGACACTGTGCGTTGATAGCTTTGTCCGGCCAGTGCCTGCGTGACGGCCGCCCCAGGACGCCGTACGTACGTCCCCTCACCCCTCAGGAGCCCGGAACCGTGATGTCACTTGCCCTCGGACCGAGCTGGCTGGATCCGAACCACCTGCTCGACACCTTCGGCATCTGGGGTCTGCTCCTGGTGGTCTTCGCCGAGTCGGGCCTGCTCATCGGCTTCTTCCTGCCGGGTGACTCGCTGCTGTTCACCTGCGGCCTGCTGATCACCGCGGGGACGATGAAGTTCCCGCTGTGGGGGGCGATCGGCCTGATCTGCCTCGCCGCGATCCTGGGCGACCAGGCGGGCTACATGTTCGGCAAGAAGGTCGGCCCGTCGCTCTTCAGGCGCCCGGACTCCCGCCTCTTCAAGCAGGAGAACGTCACCAAGGCGCACGAGTTCTTCGAGAAGCACGGTCCGAAGTCCCTGGTGCTGGCCCGCTTCGTGCCCATCGTGCGCACGTTCACGCCGATCATCGCCGGCGTCAGCGGCATGAAGTACCGCTCGTTCCTGGTGTTCAACGTCATCGGCGGCGTCCTGTGGGGCGCGGGCGTCACGCTGCTGGGTTCCTGGCTGGGCAACGTGGCGTTCGTCCACAAGAACATCGAGCTGATCCTGATCCTGATCGTCTTCGTCTCGGTGATCCCGATCATCATCGAGTTCCTGCGGGCCCGTTCCCAGTCGAAGAAGATCGCGCCGCAGCCCCAGCCCCAGTCCCACCCCCAGGCCCAGAACCAGCCCCCGGTCATGGACGACGCGACGACCCAGCTGCGCCGCATCTCCCCGGACCCCCGGTACCCGCAGCAGCACGGCGACCAGAACCAGCACGAGAACCAGCACGAGAACCAGGGCTCGGGCTATGACTACCAGCAGTACCCGCAGCAGCAGTACCCGCAGCAGCAGTACCCGCAGCAGCAGTACCCGCAGCAGCAGTACGCCCAGGAGCAGTACCCCCAGCAGTACGGGCAGCAGGCGCCGCAGGAGTACCAGCAGCCCCAGCAGCAGTACGGGCAGCAGGCGCCGCAGGAGTACCAGCAGCCCCAGCAGCAGTACCCGTACAACCAGGGCTACTAGGGCCGCGCGCGTTCCCCGACGCCCACACCCGGCGGTGCTCAGAAACCTCGAGTCCGCTTGGCGGCCCGGCGCCCCCCGGCGGACCCGAACCGGAGGAACAGCCGGGAGATCTCCGACCCCAGGTTCACCCCGATCGCGATGGCCATCGCGAGGGACACCGCGTTGGCCAGCGACACCAGGCCCTTGTCGATGTTGTTCTGGGCGATGGACAGCAGCCCGAAATACGTGGCGGAGCCCGGCAGCAGCGGCCCGATCGCCGCGGTCGTGTACGGCAGCGCGGATGCGAACCGGTAGCGCGACAGCAACTGTCCGAACAGACCCACGAGCCCAGCAGCGACGGCCGTGGAGGCGACCGGCGACAGCCCGCCCGGGTAGTGCAGCGCGCCGTACACGCTCCACGCGACGCCGCCGTTGAGGGTCACCCACAGCACGGTGGACCGTTCCTGCTGGAGCAGTACGGCGAAGGTCAGCGACAGCAGCATCGACGCCACGATCTGCACGACGGGCCGCTCGGCGAGGTGCAGGGCCGCGTTCGGGTCGAGTTCGGCTCCCAGCTTCACCCCGAAGTAGAGGACCACCAGGACGCCGGCGACGATGCCCACGAAGAAGTACATGACCTCCAGCAGGCGCGCCGCGGCGGTGATGTAGAAGCCGGTCAGCCCGTCCTGCACGCCCGCGACCAGGGCCCGACCGGGCAGCAGCGCGAACAGCCCACCGGTGATCACCGCGGAGGCGGCCACGGGCACATGGGCCAGCGTGAGCGCGACACCGATCGCGGCCGGCGGCATCGCGGCCACCATGAACTGGTAGAACTCCGGCAGTCCGCGGCCTGCGCACAGCCACGCGAGCCGGTCGCCGAGCATCGCGCCCAGCGCGGCCGCGACGAACACGACCAGATCGCCGCCGACGAGCATGGAGGCCGCACCGGCGAGCAGCCCGCTCGCTCCGGTCAGCGCCCAGCCGGGGTAGGGGTGCCGGTTGCGGCGGATCTCGGCGAGCCGCCGGTAGGCGTCCTCCAGGGAGATCGAGGTCTCCGGGTCGGTGAGGTCGTCCACGAGCCGGAACACGGCCTGCAGGCGGGTGTAGTCGGTGCCCCGGCGGCGTACCGTCCGCGAGGCCGACACGGGGTCGTCCACCAGGGACGGCTGGTAGGAGATCGACAGCAGGGTGAAGGTGACGTTCGGCTCGCAGCGGTCGAGGCCGTAGGACCGGCAGACCGCGAACATCGCCGCCTCCACGTCCTCGGCGCCCTCGCCGCCCGCCAGCAGCAGTTCGCCGATGCGGAGGGTGAGGTCGAGCACGCGCGGCACGGCGGGGCCCGACTCGCCGATCTTCTGCACGGGCTCCGGCGCGGGCCGCTCGGTCACCGGCATGCGCAGCATCGCGCGCATCCGGTCCTGCCAGGGCGCCTCCTTGGTGAGCCGCACCGTGGGAATCCCGGAGGGCGGCGTGAAGGCGGGCGGGGCGCTGCGGGCGCTGTACGTGCTCGGCGGGCTGAACGCGGACCCGTCCGGCTCGGCGGCGGACGGCTGCGGGACCTGGAGGCCCTCCGGGAGGGCGAACTCCGACGTCGTCTCGGAGTCGGCACCGGCCGCCGGCACCTCCAGGCCCTCGGGGACCGCGAACTCCGACGTCGTGGACGACTCGCCGCCTACGGCCGCCGGCGCGCCCACGCTCGCGGGGACGGGGAAGGCCAGGGTCGTGGCGGACTCGCTCCCGCCTCGCCCGTCGGGCGCGAACACGCCCCTCGCCTCGTCCGACCGCGGCTTGCGGCCCACCCCGTCCGGCTCCGCCACCTGCTTCTGCCTTGCCCTTCCGTGCGCGTGTGTCCCGTGGGTACCTCCCGTGCGCCCCAGTATGCGCACCCACGCCAGCGGGCCGCGTCACCCGGAAGGGTCACGCGGCCCGCTGGTGGTCGGGAGGGGGTCAGTGACCGCCGTGCTCCTTGAAGCGCTTGAGCGAGCGCTCGATCTCGGCTTCGGCGTCCACGCGGCCCACCCAGTCGGCGCCCTCGACGGACTTGCCGGGCTCCAGGTCCTTGTAGACCTCGAAGAAGTGCTGGATCTCCAGGCGGTCGAACTCGGAGACGTGGTGGATGTCCCGCAGGTGCTCCACGCGCGGGTCGGACGCCGGCACGCACAGCACCTTGTCGTCGCCGCCCGCCTCGTCCGTCATCCGGAACATGCCGATGGCGCGGCACTTGATGAGGCAGCCGGGGAAGGTCGGCTCCTCCAGGATGACCAGAGCGTCCAGCGGGTCGCCGTCCTCACCCAGGGTGTTCTCCACGAAGCCGTAGTCGGCCGGGTAGCTGGTCGAGGTGAAGAGTCGACGGTCGAGGCGGATACGACCGGTCTCGTGGTCCACCTCGTACTTGTTCCGCGAACCCTTCGGGATCTCGATCGTGACGTCGAACTCCACCGGTGGCTCCTCCATGATCAGCACATAGTTCTGGTGGTTAAGTGTCCCTCACGCAGGAGTGTGATCGCGAAAGGGGCTGGTGGTCGTGCCGGAGCTGGGGCCTTGGCGGGCCGCCGGACCACGTCTCGCACGGGTCGCGCAGGCCGTGAAACCGCACCTCACGCGCATCGCCCAGACCGTGGAACCCCGCGCCCGGCGGATCACCGAAACCGCCCGACCCGGTGTGACGCGAATCACGAGGGTGGCGAAACCGCACGCCGCGCGGGTCGCGCGCGCCGTACGCCCGCCCTACGGGACGCTGACGACCCCGCAGCTGGCGGCCGTCGCCGCCACCGTGGGCCTCGCGCTCGCGGCCGGGGCCGTGACCGCCGCCGGTCCCTGGGACTCCTCCGGTCAGCGTACGGCCGAGCGCGACCTCGCCGCAGCGTGGGACCGCCGGGGTGGCGCAGATCACGGGGCCGGTACGGCGGCGGACGCGCCCGCCCCCGCCCCGAGCGCCGCCTCCGTGCTCATGGCCCTCGGCGGCGCCACCACCAAGTCCGCCCCCGAGGACAAGCCCCTCGCCGCCGTACTCGACCCGCTCCTGCGCGACCCCTCCCTCGGCACCCGGCGCAGCGCCGCGGTCGTCGACGTGGCCACCGGGAAGCGCCTGTACGCCAAGGGCGCGGACGACGCGCTGACCCCCGCCTCGACCACGAAGATCGCCACCGCCGTCGCCGCGCTCTCCGCGGCGGGCGCCGACCACCGCTTCACCACGCGCGCGGTGGTGGAGCCCGGCAGCGACCACCTGGTTCTCGTCGGCGGCGGCGACCCGACGCTGACCGCCCGTGAGCAGGCCGGGGGCTGGGCGAGCCTGCGCACCCTGGCCGACGACACCGCCGCCGCCCTGAAGAAGCGCCACCTGACCTCGGTGACCCTCTCGTACGACACCTCCCTGTTCGCAGGCCCCGTCCTGCACCCCATCGGCGTCAACGACAACCTCGCCCCGGTCACTGCCCTGATGGCCGACGAGGGCCGCACGGACGACACCTCCAGCGGGCCGGCCCCGCGCGGCACGGACCCGGCGGCCGACGCGGCCCGCACGTTCGCCCGACTGCTCCAGGGCCACGGCATCAAGACCTCGCAGCCCGGCCCGGCGAAGGCCTCGGCGCGCGCCGAGGCGCTGGCCTCCGTCCAGTCGCCGCCCCTGTCCGCCGTCGTCGAGCGGATGCTCACCGACAGCGACAACGACATCGCCGAGGCCCTCGCCCGCCAGACCGCCCTCGCCACCGGCGGCCGCCCGGACTTCGACGGGGGCGCGGCGGCGATCTCCGCCCGGTTGAAGAAGCTGGGCCTGCCGGTCGGCGGCTCGCAGTTCCACGACGGCAGCGGCCTCGACCGCGACGACAAGCTCACCGCGGATCTGCTGACGGCCCTGCTGGCGACCGCCGCCTCCCCGTCCCACCCCGACCTGCGCGCCGTCCTCACGGGTCTGCCGGTGGCGGGTTTCACGGGCACCCTCAGCGACCGCTACGCGGACGCCGCCGAACACTCCGGCGTGGGCCTCGTCCGCGCCAAGACGGGCTCCCTGACCGGCGTCAACACGCTCGCCGGAACGGTGGTCGACGCGGACGGCCACCTCCTGGCGTTCGCGTTCCTGACGGAAGGCTCGATGGACCAGACGACGGCGAGAACGGCACTGGACCACACGGCAGCGACCCTGGCGTCCTGCGGCTGCCGCTGACCGTTGTGGGCAGTGGTTGGCTGTCGCACCTCTTCGGGCAGTCGTTCCGCTGTCGCACCGCCATGGGCAGTCGTACCGCAGGGCGATGGGGGTTCCCTCTGCTCGAGCGAAGCCGACAGCTTGGGGGAGGGTGGCCACAGCCGACACCACTGGGCACAGTTCGGCCGAGGCCCAGCCCGGCCAAGCTCCCTCAGCCCTGCCAGCAGCGGCAGCGCTCACGTACCGTTGACACATGACGAGCATCGGTGGTGCCGGATCTCCTGGGATGGTCGACTGGAATCTCGCGGTGGCGACCGCGACCCGGCTCGTGCGGCCGGGCCCCGAAGTGAGCCGCGACGAGGCCCGGGCCGTCGTCGCCGAGCTGCGCCGCCACGCGAAGGCCTCGGAGGAACATGTCCGGGGCTTTACTCGTATGGGTGAAGAGGGTGTGCACGACACCCCGGTCCTGGTGGTCGACCGCCCCGGCTGGGTCAGGGCGAACGTCGCCGGGTTCCGGGAGATCCTCAAGCCCCTCCTCGACAAGTTGTCGCAGCGCCGCGGCAGCACGCCCGGCGGGGCCGTCCTCGGCGCCGTCGGCGGCAAGGTCACCGGCGTGGAAGTGGGCATGCTGCTGTCGTTCCTGTCCAGCCGGGTGCTCGGACAGTACGAGACCTTCGCCCCGCCCACCCGCGAGCTGCCCGCGGGCGAGAACGGCGGTGGCCGCCTGCTGCTGGTCGCGCCGAACATCGTCCACGTCGAGCGGGAGCTGGACGTGGACCCGCACGACTTCCGCCTCTGGGTATGTCTGCACGAGGAGACGCACCGCACGCAGTTCACCGCGGTGCCCTGGCTGCGCGACCACCTGGAGGGCGAGATCCAGTCGTTCCTCGGAGAGACCGACATCGATCCCATGACCGTCCTGGAGCGCGTCAGGGAGGCCGTCCAGTCGCTCGCCGGGGGCCGCCCGGAGGGCGAGGAGGGCGACGACGGGCACTCCCTCGTGGAACTCGTGCAGACCCCCGCCCAGCGGGAGATCCTCGGCCGGCTCACCGCGGTGATGTCGCTCCTGGAGGGACACGCCGACTTCGTGATGGACGGCGTCGGACCGGAGGTCGTGCAGAGCGTCGCCGAGATCCGCGAGAAGTTCCAGCAGCGCCGCGCCAGGGGCGCCTCCCGTCTGGACCTGGCCTTGCGCAAGCTGCTGGGCCTGGACGCCAAGCTCAGGCAGTACCGCGACGGCGAGCGGTTCGTGCGGGCGGTCGTCGAGCAGGTCGGCATGGACGGCTTCAACCGTGTGTGGACCTCCCCGAACACCCTTCCGACCAAGGCGGAGATCGCCAAACCGGCGGACTGGGTCGCACGGGTGCACCGCAGGGCGGAATCGTGAACCCGGAGTGAGAGCCATGAATCCGGAGTGAAGTAATCCGGCCGTCGGCAGGTGAACGCTCCGCCAATCACTCTTCCGAGGGACCGTGAGCCCGCGACAGGCGTGCAATGCTCGGGGAACGGCCCGTTTCTGTCACCATCTACACACTCTGAGTGACCGGCTTCGGGCTCACCCCCCGACACAACTTCATGAAGGGAACCGGACATGGGTCCCCATCCTGCGGTCGCGGCGATACGCCTGGCGGTCCGCCGCGTCCTCCACGACATCCTGACCGAGCAGACCGCCGAGCGGCCGAGAGAGCACGTGACCGTCGGCCGTCTGCCCCACGAGCGCCCGTCCGCGCCGCTCGTGCTCGTGGCGTGCTCGGGCGGCGCCGACTCCATGGCGCTCGCCTCCGCCCTCGCCTTCGAAGCACCCAAGCTCGGCATCTCCGCCGGCGGCATCACCGTCGACCACGGCCTGCAGCCCGGCTCCGACCTGCGCGCCGCCGAGGTCGTCCTGCGCCTGCGCGAGCTGGGCCTGGACCCCGTCGAGTCCGTCGCCGTCACCGTCGGCCGTGACGGAGGACCCGAAGCCGCCGCCCGCGACGCGCGCTACGCCGCCCTGGACGCCGCCGCCGACCGCCTCGGCGCGACCGCGATCCTCCTCGGGCACACCCGCGACGACCAGGCCGAGACCGTCCTGCTGGGCCTCGCCCGCGGCTCCGGCATCCGCTCCCTGTCCGGGATGGCCGCGGTCTCGGGGACCGGCGGCCGCTACCGCCGCCCCTTCCTCCACATCGACCGGCAGACCGCCCGCAAGGCCTGCATGACCCAGTCGCTGCCCGTCTGGGACGACCCCCACAACACCGACCCCGCCTACACCCGCTCCCGGCTCCGCCAAGAGGGCCTGCCCGCCCTGGAGAAGGCGCTCGGCAAAGGCGTCGTCGAAGCCCTCGCCCGCACGGCGCAGCTCTCCCGCGACGACGCCGACGCCCTCGACGCCTGGGCCGGCCAGGCCGAGGCCTCCGTCCGCGACGCCTCCGGGCTCCTGGAGTGCGCCAAGCTCTACGCCCTGCCCCCCGCCGTCCGCCGCCGCATCCTGCGCCGCGCCGCCATCGAGGCGGGCGCCCCGGCCGGGTCCCTCTTCGCCCGGCACATCGAGGAGGTCGACCGGCTGATCACCGGCTGGCGGGGCCAGGGGGCCATCAATCTCCCGGGCAAAGTCGTCGCCCAGCGGCAGGGTGGCAGACTGGTGATTCGGCAAGGCTGAGAACACGCCCCCTGCGGGAGGCGCCCGGCCGCCCCTCAGGGGGCCGGTCAGCCACGCGAGCGGGCCAAGGGGCGCGCCGCTGTCGCGAGGAAGAGCGCGGGCACGCCGCGAGAGCAGTAGCCGCCATGCGGCTGCCGCCGCGCGGGGTGACCGGCCGCGGTCGGCCCTCGACGGCGGCACGGCGCTCCCGGACGCGCGCGAGCAATCGAAGCGGCGGGACGACCGAAAGTGATGCGGGTGGACGCGAAAGACATGGGTGCCGACCTCAAGCAGGTGCTCATCACCAAGGAAGAGATCGACGCGAAGCTGGCCGAGCTGGCCGCGAAGATCGACGCGGAGTACGCGGGCAAGGACCTGCTGATCGTCGGCGTTCTCAAGGGCGCGGTGATGGTCATGGCCGACCTGGCCCGGGCACTGTCCACCCCTGTCACGATGGACTGGATGGCCGTGTCCTCCTACGGCGCGGGAACGCAGTCCTCCGGCGTCGTGCGGATCCTCAAGGACCTCGACACCGACATCAAGGGCAAGCACGTCCTGATCGTCGAGGACATCATCGACTCCGGGCTGACCCTGTCCTGGCTGATCTCCAACCTCGGCTCCCGCGAGCCCGAGTCGCTGAAGGTGTGCACGCTGCTGCGCAAGCCGGACGCCGCCAAGGTCGCCATCGACGTCGAATGGGTCGGATTCGACATCCCGAACGAATTCGTCGTGGGCTATGGCCTCGACTACGCGGAGAAGTACCGCAACCTCCCGTTCGTCGGTACTCTCGCGCCCCACGTCTACGGCGGCTGATGAACCCTCCGCGGCCCGGCCGCTCCCGGCCGCCCGCGCGGCGGCCGGATCCCGGATTGAGGTCTTTGTAAGACGTTCGGGAACCACAACGGGTTTCGCGCCGTTGGAGATGCGTGGGCGGTATTGCCGGTAGTCCCCTGCGGCTGAGGGTGGCGATCCTGGGGTACCGTCGGAAGAACTGTTTTTATCAAACTCACTATGGCAGGAGGGACGGGGCGGCACCGCTCCGTATGGATGGACGTGAAGCGATACTTCCGTGGGCCGGTCATGTGGATCGTGCTGGCCGTCCTTGCCGTGGTCGTGTTGATGCAGGTCGTCGGCTCTTCAGGCGGCTACAAAACGGTGGACACCGGCAAGGTCGTCCAGGCGATCAATGACAACAGGGTCGACTCGGCCAAGCTGACCACCGGCGACGAGCAGGTCGTCAAGGTCTCGCTCAAGGACGGCGTAAAGGTCGACGGCAGCTCCAAGATCCAGGCGAGCTACATCGGCGACCAGGGCGTGACCCTGGCCAACACCCTGCAGGACAAGTACCAGAACAAGCAGATCCCGAAGGGCTACACGGTCTCGCCGTCCAAGCAGAACCCCTTCGTCGGCATCCTGCTCTCCCTGCTGCCCTTCGTCCTGATCGTGGTCGTCTTCCTGTTTCTGATGAACCAGATGCAGGGCGGCGGCTCCCGGGTGATGAACTTCGGCAAGTCGAAGGCGAAGCTCATCACCAAGGACACCCCGAAGACGACGTTCTCGGACGTCGCGGGTGCGGACGAGGCGGTCGAGGAGCTGCAGGAGATCAAGGAGTTCCTGCAGGAGCCGGCCAAGTTCCAGGCTGTCGGCGCGAAGATCCCCAAGGGTGTGCTGCTCTACGGCCCGCCCGGTACGGGTAAGACGCTGCTGGCGCGTGCCGTCGCCGGCGAGGCGGGTGTCCCGTTCTACTCGATCTCGGGTTCCGACTTCGTCGAGATGTTCGTCGGTGTCGGTGCCTCCCGGGTCCGTGACCTGTTCGAGCAGGCCAAGGCGAACGCCCCGGCGATCGTCTTCGTCGACGAGATCGACGCGGTCGGCCGCCACCGCGGCGCCGGCCTCGGCGGCGGTCACGACGAGCGCGAGCAGACCCTGAACCAGCTGCTCGTCGAGATGGACGGCTTCGACGTCAAGGGCGGCGTGATCCTCATCGCGGCCACGAACCGCCCCGACATCCTCGACCCGGCCCTCCTGCGTCCCGGCCGCTTCGACCGTCAGATCGCGGTCGACCGCCCGGACATGCAGGGCCGTCTGGAGATCCTGAAGGTCCACCAGAAGGGCAAGCCGGTCGCCCCGGACGTCGACCTGTCGGCCGTCGCCCGCCGCACCCCCGGCATGACCGGCGCCGACCTCGCCAACGTCCTGAACGAGGCCGCGCTGCTGACGGCCCGCAGCGACAAGAAGCTGGTCGACAACCGGATGCTGGACGAGGCGATCGACCGCGTGGTCGCGGGCCCGCAGAAGCGGACCCGGATCATGTCGGACAAGGAGAAGAAGATCACCGCGTACCACGAGGGCGGCCACGCCCTGGTCGCGGCGGCCTCGCCGAACGCCGACCCGGTCCACAAGATCACGATTCTGTCCCGCGGCCGCGCCCTCGGCTACACGATGGTCCTCCCGGACGAGGACAAGTACTCCACGACCCGCAACGAGATGCTGGACCAGCTGGCCTACATGCTGGGCGGCCGCGCGGCCGAGGAGCTCGTCTTCCACGACCCGACCACCGGTGCCGCGAACGACATCGAGAAGGCCACCAACCTGGCCCGCGCGATGGTCACGCAGTACGGCATGACCGAGCGCCTCGGTGCGATCAAGTTCGGCACCGACGGCAGCGAGCCGTTCCTCGGCCGTGAGATGTCTCACCAGCGCGACTACTCGGAAGAGGTCGCCGCGCTGGTGGACGAGGAGGTCAAGAAGCTCATCGAGACGGCGCACAACGAGGCCTGGGAGATCCTGGTCGAGAACCGCGACGTCCTCGACAACCTCGTCCTGGCCCTCCTGGAGAAGGAGACCCTGGGCAAGGAGGAGATCGCCGAGATCTTCGCGCCCGTGGTCAAGCGTCCGCCGCGGCCCGCCTGGACCGGTTCCTCGCGCCGCACGCCGTCCACCCGCCCGCCGGTGCTCTCCCCCAAGGAGCTCGCACTGACGAACGGGGCGAACGGCGCGACCCCGGCGATCGCGAACGCCGAGTCCGTCTCCACGGAGGCGTCTTCGGAAGACCGCCGCGAGAGCTGAACACGGGTCCCACCGGCCCCGGAATTTCGGCCGCGCCCCCCAGGGTTCTAGCCTGGGGGGCGCGGCCGGTTTTGGTAGGCCGCGGATGAGACGCGCGACCCGTGCGCGTCACAGGCGCAGGAGCGAGGCACCACATGACCGACCCGGTGACGCTGGACGGCGAGAGCACGATCGGCGAGTTCGACGAGAAGCGTGCGGAGAACGCCGTGAGGGAACTGCTCATCGCGGTCGGGGAGGACCCGGACCGAGAGGGGCTGCGTGAGACGCCGGGCAGGGTGGCGCGGGCGTACCGGGAGCTTCTGGCCGGGCTCAGGCAGGAGCCCGAGGACGTACTGACGACGACGTTCGACCTGGGCCACGACGAGATGGTCCTGGTCAAGGACATCGAGATCGTCTCCCTCTGCGAGCACCACCTGCTGCCGTTCCACGGTGTCGCCCATGTCGGCTACATCCCGGCCGAGAGCGGAAAGATCACCGGCCTGTCGAAGCTGGCGCGTCTCGTCGAGGTGTTCGCACGCCGGCCGCAGGTGCAGGAACGACTCACCACGCAGATCGCGGACTCGCTCATGCGCATCCTCGAGGCCCGGGGCGCCATCGTCGTCATCGAGGCCGAGCACATGTGCATGTCCGTGCGCGGCATCCGCAAGCCGGGCGCCAAGACGACGACGTCGGCCGTGCGCGGCCAGCTGCGGGACGCCACGACGCGCGCCGAGGCGATGAGCCTGATACTGGCGCGCTGACCGCGCTGACCGCGCTGACCGCGCTGACCGCGCTGACCGCGCTGACCGCGCTGACCGCCTCAGCGCCGTCCGTCAGGAGACGGGTGCCGCGTTGCCGTCGTTGCCGTCTTGGTCGTCGTCCTCCGGGAGCTTGCAGACCCGCTCCAGGAACAGGGCGGCCGCTATGACCGCGATGCCCGCGACGACCGAGAAGCCGGCGTAGATGGCCTGGTCGCGGCGGGAGGGCATGTCCAGGGAGCCCAGGAGGAAGACGCCCGTGCCTCCGTACATGCCGGCGACCAGGGACGCGACCAGGGCACTGGCCTGGCCGAAGACGACCGCGCGGGCCGCCATCAGCGGGTCGACGCCCTTCGCGTCCTGGCGGCGCTCACGCTGGGCCTTCAGACGGGAGCGAAGGGAGAGCGCCGTGGCCAGCAGGACCACGGCGATCAGGGCGAGGACGACGGGGGCGGCCAGCGGGACCCGGGGCAGTGTGCCCACGACGTCCCACAGGCGGGCGCCCGCCCAGGACAGCACTCCGGCCACTACGAACACCGCCACCAGCGTCCTGACGCGCAGCTCTTTCACGATGTCCCTTCGTCGGCCCGGCCGTCGGTCGCACGGGGCGGTGATCCGGGAGGCCCCGGCCCGGTAGACCTTAACGACTACTCGGGCAGCCGGAGTTCCAGGTCTGCGCGGGGCGTGACCCCGTGGCGGGTGACGGCGTCGAGCAGGTGTGCCACCGGGCCGCGGCCGGGCAGCTGGGCCTCCGGGTCGAGGTCGTGCCACGGCGCGAGGACGAAGGCCCGCTCGTGGGCGCGCGGGTGGGGCAGCGTGAGCACCGGGTCGTCGGAGACCACGTCGGCGTACGCGACGATGTCCACGTCCAGCGTGCGCGCCCCCCAGCGCTCGTCGCGCACCCGGTGGAAGGCCTCCTCGACGGCGTGCGCCCGCTCCAGCAGAGAGGAGGGAGGCAGGGTCGTCTTCACGACGACCACCGCGTTGAAGTACGCCGACTGGCTGCCGGGCGCCACGCCCCACGGCTCGGTCTCGTACACCGGCGAGACCGCCTTGACGCGGACGCCCGGCGTGTCCTCCAGGGCGTCTATCGCGCCCTGGAGGTTCTCCAGGCGGTTGCCCAGGTTCGAGCCGATGGAGATCACGGCCCGTTTCGGGTTCTGCAGGGTGGTGTCGGCGGCGTCCACTTTCTCCACGACGGAGGTGGGCACCGGCTGGACGGTCGGGTCGCTCTGACCCCCGGCGAAGAAGGCGGTCATACTCGGCTCCGGGTGATGGTGACGGTCACGTCGTCGAAGGGGACCGTGATCGGGGCGTCCGGCTTGTGGACGCAGACCTCGACCTCCTGGACCGGGGCGTGCTTGAGGCAGGACAGTGCGATGCGCTCCGCGAGCGTCTCGATGAGGTTCACGGGCTCCCCCTCGACCAAGGCGACGACCTCCTCGGCCACGACGCCGTAGTGCACGGTCTTCGTCAGGTCGTCGTCGGTCGCGGCCGGCCGGGTGTCCACGCCCAGGACGAGATCGACGATGAAGGTCTGGCCCTCCTCGCGCTCCTTGGGGAACACGCCGTGGTGCCCGCGGGCCTTCAGGCCGCGCAGCGCGACACGATCCACGCGAATCACTCCTGCAATCGTCGGTAGCGGCCGATTCTCACCGGGTGCGGACGGTACACCGGCCTCGAACGAATCTACCTGCGGACACTGACAGCGTCGGCCCACGGGGGCACGCGCCGACGGCACCGGCAGGAGGGTTCATCGGGCGTTTCCCCTGGGGAACACGGTGGCTCATGGCCAGGTAGCCGCCCATACCCAGGAGTAGGTGATTCCGACCACTTCGGGCCGCCTACCCACTCGCGCGGGCCGTCCACCCCCTCAGACGGAGTCGTCCTCCTCGTCGTCACTGGTTTCAGTCAGCACGGGGGAGGCGTGGTGCGACCAGAGCTTCCAGCCGTCGGACGTGCGGCGGAACACGTTCGTGGCGACCACGAGCTGGCCGACGAGCGGTCCCGGCTCCTCACCGCCGTCGGGGGACGGGCCGCCGCTGAGGATGTTCTCCGTGCAGGTCACGAGGGCGGTGTCGCCCGTCACGGAGACATGGACGTCGGTGAGGAAGAACTGGATGTAGTCGGTGTTCGCCATGATCAGCGCGTACGACCTCAGGACCTCGCCGCGTCCGGTCAGGACGGGCCAGCCGGGGTGGACGCAGGAGACCACGCCGGTGTCGGCCGGGTCGTGGTACTCCTCGTCGACGCCCAGGTCGGAGGGGGCGAGCCAGAGCGAGGACAGCTCCTCGAAGTCACCCCGCTCCATGGCCTCGTAGAAGGCCGTGTTGGCCAGTTCGACCTGTTCGACGTCGGTGTGGGCGGTGCTCACCGGGCTCCTTCGGGGGTTCCGGTCGTGCGTGCGTCCTCCAGGGCGTGGGCGACGCGTACGGCGTCCGCCGTCGCGCGCACCTCGTGCACGCGCACGGCCCAGGCGCCGGCGTGCGCGGCGAGTGCGGAGACGGCGGCCGTGGCGGCGTCGCGCTCCCGTGCGGGCGGGGGTGCGCCCTCGGGGCCGGCCAGGACGCGGCCGAGGAACCGTTTGCGGGAGGCGGCCACCAGGAGGGGGTGGCCGAGGCCGAGCAGGCGGTCGAGGTGGGCGAGCAGGGCGAGGTCGTGCTCGGCGTCCTTGGAGAAGCCGAGACCGGGGTCGACGACGATGCGGTCCGGGGCGATGCCGCCCTCGAGGACGGCCTCCACGCGCGCGTGCAGCTCGTCCACGACCTCGGTGACGACGTCCCCGTACACGCCCTTGACGTTGCCGCCCTGCAGGAAGCCGCGCCAGTGCATGACCACGAAGGGGGCGCCCGTGGCCGCGACGACCGGGATCATCGCGGGGTCGGCGAGGCCGCCGCTGACGTCGTTGACGAGGGCGGCACCAGCGGCGAGGGCCTGCTCGGCGACACTGGCCCGCATGGTGTCGACGGAGACCGTGACGCCCTCGGAGGCGAGGCCGCGCACGACGGGGATGACCCGCCTCAGCTCCTCGGCCTCGTCGACACGGGGGGCACCGGGGCGGGTGGACTCCCCGCCGACGTCGACGAGGTCGGCGCCCTCGGAGACCAGGTCGAGACCGTGCTTGACGGCGACGGTGGTGTCGAACCAGCGGCCGCCGTCGGAGAAGGAGTCGGGGGTGACGTTGACGACCCCCATGACCGCACAGCGGTCCCACACCGGAAGACCGGCCACGCGGCCCCGCCCACTCTTCGTGCTCATACGTTCAGCGTAGGCCCCCGGGGCCTGCCTTTCGGATCAGCTCGGCGTCGCGAGGCGTGGCAAAGACAGGCCCGGGCCCCCCGCACCCGGCTCCCGGGGCGGGGTGACCGCCACAGCGGGTCGGGGCGCCGGGGGGCGGCGCCCCCGGGATACCGCTGGGGCGGAGGATGGCCCGTCGGGCACGGCCTCGCCGGAGACGGCTCCGCCCCGTCGCTGCGCAGTGCGGCTGCGGCCGGGCTCCGGGACGGCCCGGTGGGGCCCCCGGTGGGGGATCGGGGGCCTCGATCGGGCCTGGTCGGGGCCTGTCAGGCCCGGCTGGGGGTCCGTACCCCGCGTTCCGCCACGCCGTGCGCGCAGGGGCGCGGGGCCCGGGACGTGCGGCGCAGGACGCGGGGGAGGGCCAGGTTCACGAAGCCCTCGGCCTGCATGACCGCGAAGCCGATGCGCGGCAGGTCGCGGGTGGAGGCGTACACCATGAACCGCGGCTCCCAGCGCGGCTGGAACTTGGCGTTGAACTTGTACAGGGACTCGATCTGGAACCACCGGGAGAGGAAGACCAGCAGCCCCCGCCACGCCCGCAGCACCGGCCCCGCACCGATCTTCTCGCCGCGGGCCAGCGCCGAGCGGAACATCGCGAAGTTCAGCGAGACGCGCTCGATGCCGAACTTCGGCGCAGCCTGCAGCGCGGCCACGATCAGCAGTTCGTTCATGCCCGGGTCGGCCGAGCGGTCGCGGCGCATCAGGTCCAGGGAGGCCCCGTCCGTGCCCCAGGGGACGAAGTGCAGGACGGCCTTGAGGTCGCCGTACGGTCCTGCCTCGGCGTCAGCCTTGTGGGCCGTCGCGATCAGGCAGTCACCGTCGGCCGGGTCCCCGACACGGCCGAGCGCCATGGAGAAGCCGCGCTCGGTGTCCGTACCGCGCCAGTCCTCGGCCGCCCGTCGTATGCGCTCCAGCTCGCCCTCGCCGAGGTCACGGATGCGCCGTACCCGGGTCTCGTAACCGGCGCGCTCGATGCGCTTCACCATCTGGCGCACGTTGCGCATCGCGCGCCCGGAGAGGGAGAAATCCTTGACGTCCACCACCGCCTCGTCACCCAGTTCGAGGGCGTCCAGGCCGGTCTCGCGGGTCCACACCTCGCCGCCCGTCTCCGAGCAGCCCACGACCGCGGGCGTCCAGGAGTGCGCCTTGGCCTCGTCCATGAACCGCTCGATGGCGCCAGGCCAGGCCTCCACGTCGCCGATCGGGTCGCCGCTCGCCAGCATCACGCCCGACACGACGCGGTAGGTCACCGCCGCCTTGCCGCTCGGTGAGAAGACGACCGCCTTGTCGCGGCGGAGCGCGAAGTGGCCGAGGGAGTCACGACTGCCGTGCTTGTCCAGCAGGGCGCGCAGCCGTCCCTCGTCCTCCTCGGTGAGCTGGGCGGCCGGGTGTTCGGGACGGAACGCCAGGTAGATCGTGGTGATCGCGGTGATCAGACCGAGCGCGCCGAGCGAGAAGCCCACCGTCCAGGAGGTGTTGCCGGTGTAGTCGACCGGGCCCTCGAAGCCGAACAGGCCGTACAGGACGTGCTCGAGGCGGTCGGACAGGCTCGGGTCGCCGACCATGCGGTGCGAGTGGACGCTGACGATGACCAGGCCCAGACCCACGGAACCGGCGCCCATGAGGATGAAGTTGGCCAGTGCGCGCCAGCGGCTGCGCGGGTCGGGCAGGGCCGCGAACTCGCCTCGGTGGCGCAGCAGCGGCACCAGCAGCGCCACCGCGATGAGCACGCCGACGAGCGAGTGGCGGTAGACGTACTCCGACACGGCGCCCGCCGGAAGGAGCAGCACCGCGGCGCGCCACGCCCGGCGCTTGCGCCGGCGCAGCCCGTGGGCCAGGAGCAGCAGCAGGACGCCCGCGCTCAGGGACAGGGCCGCGGCGAAGGGCCCGAACGAGCCGGGCAGGACCTCGGCCATGCGGTGCATCCGGCTGTGCCGGAAGCGCGGGAACACGCCACCGGCGATGTCCAGGACTCCCACGAGGGTGCAGGCCCTGGCGATCAGCGTGGGAACGGCCTCCGGGCGCGGGCCACGGAGTATGCGCCACACCACAGGTGATCGCTCCGGAACCTCACCCGACTTTTCCCCATCTATCCTGACAGACATCGCATCCCGTAGTTCTGCGAGAGACCTTGAGCCCGGTGCCGATTGGGGCATCCGGCGACATTGCGCCCTCTAGGACGGTGTCTCGGGGAGAGAGGTTCACTCCCCATCACAAAGCTGGTTCAAAGGCGACGGAAAGTCCGGGGCAAGGACCGGCGAAACCGCGGGGGCGGGCCCCGCGGCCGTATGGAAAGCGCAGGCAGGAAAGAGCCCATGGGTCTCACGAGCAACAAGGTGCTGGCGCTGGCGATCGTGTTCGCCGTGCTGCTGTTCGTCGGCACGGTGTGGTACTGGCCACGGCTGGCGCGACGGAACTGGCGGGCCGTCAGTGGACGGGTCGGTCTGCTGTTCGCCACCCAGTTGTCGATCTTCGCGTCCCTCGGGATCCTCGCCAACCAGACATTCGGCTTCTACGCCAGCTGGGCGGACCTGTTCGGCCAGGAGAACGAGCAGGGCGTGGTCCTCGCCGGTGGCACCGCGGGGTCGGGCGGCGGGCCCCTCCAGGTCATGGGCACCCAGACGGTGCCCGTGCCGGGTGGCGGGCAGCCGCAGATCGGCGGCCAGATCCAGAAGGTCGCCATAACGGGGAGTGGCACTCATATCGCCACATCGGCACTGGTGTACCTGCCGCCGGAGTACTTCCAGCCGCAGTACCGCGCGAGGACGTTCCCGGTGACCGTCGTCCTCACCGGCTACCCGGGGACGACCGCGGCGCTCGTCAAGGGGCTGCACTACCCGCAGACGGCGCACGATCTGGCAAAGAAGGGCAAGATGCAGCCGATGATCCTGGTGATGATGCGCCCGACCGTCGCGCCGCCGCGGGACACGGAGTGCGCGGACATCCCGGGTGGACCGCAGACGGAGACGTTCTTCGGGAAGGAGCTCCCCTACGCGGTCCGGTCCCACTACAGGGTGGGACCGATCCCCTACGGCTGGGGCATCATCGGCGACTCCACGGGAGGCTACTGCGCGCTGAAGCTGGCGATGCACCACCCGCTCACGTACGCCGCCGGGGCAGGCCTGTCGCCGTACTACAAGGCGGCGGTCGACCCGACCACGGGCGACCTGTTCGGCGGCAAGAAGGACCTGGAAAACCGCGCCGACCTGATGTGGTGCATCAAACACCTGAAGGCTCCCGACACTTCACTGCTCGTCACCAGCAGCAAGGCCGGGGAGAAGGACTACAAGTCCACGCTCCGGTTCATAGACGCGGTGAAGGCCAAGAAGCCGACCAGGATCTCGTCGATCATCCTCGACAGCGGCGGCCACAACTTCAACACCTGGCGGCGCGAGATCCCGGCCGCGCTGCAGTGGTTGAGCGGGCGGCTCAGCGACCGCTGAGTGGCCGAATAGGCGGCGGCTCGGACGGGAATTCCGCACAATCCCAAGACGGGCGGGTCGAGCTCCCCTGACTCGCTTTCGGGTGCGGGAGCCCGGGCCGGAGATCGAGATCACGGCCTCCCGATGAATGATCTTGAAAGTGGGTCCGGGCGGCCCCGGGAAGACGACTGCCGTGCCACGGGAAGGGCCTGGCAGGGCGGTCGCCACCCGCCCAGGGGACCGCTGACAAGATCGTCGGCGTATCGGCGCCGAAGCGAATCGCGTGGATTCGCAAGCCGCCTGTTCCCATTCCGATGCCGATGGGACTGTGTGAACGCTGCGGAGTGGCCGTGTTTTTACCGGGCGTGGCACCATCATTCGCCTACGCGCGGTAAGTTTCTGGCCATGCCACGTGGACGTCACCGTCATTCCCCACCCTTGCACAGGCTGTTGCCTCCTTCGGTGATCGCAGGCGTCTCGGTCGTCTGCGCCGTGGGGCCCTGGTTGTTCACGGAGCCACTGGTGCTCCGTGGGCTGGCCGCGGGTGCCGCGGTCACGACGATCCTGGGCTCGGTCGTCATGCGCCGCTGGGACCTGGCCGCGGGCAAACGCGTCGCCGACCTCACGCGCGCGCGGGCGAGCGACGAATGGCGTCACGAGGAGCGCGTCGCCGAGTTGGAGACCGACCTCGAGGAGTCGCGCGAACTGCGCGCCAAACTGGAGCAGAGGCTCCGCGCCAAGCGCACGGAACTGGCCAATCTCCGCAACGAACACGCCGCCCTGCTGCGGCGGTACGCCACGGCGGAGACGGAGCGCGCGAGCGCCCTGGAGGGCCGCCGCCGGCTGGCGATCGAGGCCGCGCCCGCTTCGCCGGAACTGTCCGCGCCGGTCGCGGACGCGCCCGCCACCGAGCCGGACGACGACGCCGGGCCGGCGCCGTCCGCACCCCGGGCGTTCTCCCCGGCGGGCCCGGCGCTCTTCGCGGCGGCCGACGAGGCGCTGGCACGGCTTGCCCGGCGCGGGGCCGCGGGCGGCGCCGGGGAGCCGGACGACGACTCCGGGGCGGCGAGCGAGAAGGACTCCCCGACGAAGGGCGGCCCGGACGACGACGGCGGCGAGCGCGCCTCCGCCGATCCCGACGCCCCGGAGGCCCCCGAGGCCGGCGCCGAGATCGAAGGCGAGGGCGAGTCGGCCGCCGAGCAGGAGCACCCGGCCGCCTCGGAGGAACAGCAGCCCCAGCCCCCCGCCGCCAAGTCGGCCCACACCACCGGGCACTTCACGGTGCCGACCGCCGTGGCCGTCGTACCGTCGGCTCCGCGTCCGCGCCCGGCCGTCGAGGGTGGGTTCGACTTCTTCGGCACCAAGTCGCGGCAGAGCCTGGAGTCCGTGCAGAACGAGGACCTCGCGGACGTCGTCGGCCAGGAGGCGCTCGCGGTGCACAAGGCGGAGTCCGAGTCCGGCTTCAAGTCCGCGGACCCCGAGGCGCGCGCCGTCGGCCAGGTCATCGACCTGACGGCGCACGACGAGACCGAGCGGATCGACGTCCAGGGGCTGCGGACCGCGGCCTCCTGAACCGCCAGGACGTGGAATGGGGGCGGCGGCACACCAGGTGCCGCCGCCGCTCACGTCGTCCCGACGTCCCGCGTCACGTGGTGGCGCTGTGGCCTACGAGGCCATCCACCGGTCCGGCCGGGCGTCCCGTCGCCCCGTGCGCGACCGGTCCGCCTGCGCGTACAGCAGTTCCGCCGCCTCCTCGGCGTCCCTGAGGCGGGCCGTGACCGTCTTGTTCGCGCCGGTGTCCAGGTGCACGTCGGCGACCCGCCACAGCCGCTGCCACGGCCCCTGCGTCAGCCGTGCGCTCTGCACCTTGGCGTGCGGGACGAGGGACAGGGTGCGGCGCAGCAGGCCGCGCCGGGCGGCGAACACCGCCTCGGTGTCGGCCAGCCCCTGGCCGCGCCACCACATCGGCAGGCACCGGGCCGCGCGCCGCGGCGGCCGGGACAGGGACGTCGGCACGGTCACCCCGGGCAGCACCCGGGCGATCACCGACTCGGCGGCCGCGCGCGGGGCGACCGGGACCAGCACCGAGTCGGACGAGCCGGCCACGTCCAGTTCGACCCGCACCCAGCCGCGCCTCCGCCACAGCAGCGGCTCCACGATCCGTACGCTCTGCACGCGCCCCGGCGGCACCGTCTCGTGCGACCGGTCCAGCAGCCCGTGGTCCATACGGAGCCCGTCCGGCGACTCACCCACCGTCCAGTCGTACGCGCGCACGAAACGCCCCGCCGACCTGGTGGCCGCGCCGCCGAGCAACGGCAGCCCGGCGGCCAGCACCGCCCCCACGCTGTGCGTGCCGAGCCACACCAGCGTCGGCACGACCAGGGCGCCCAGCAGCGAGCCCCAGGTGGCCCCGATGAGGAGGAGGGAGACGGCCAGGTCGCCCGGTGGCACGTGCAGCAGCCGCCGTACCGGCGCCTCGCCGACCTCGTGCGCCGTCTCGGGGGCGAAGCCGGCCGCGCGGGCGAGGAGCTCGGCCCGCAGCGCCCGCGCCTCCCCCTGGCCGAGATAGGCCAGTTCGTCCTTCTTGTGGGTGCCGATGACGTCCAGCTTCAGCTTGGCGACACCTGCGAGGCGGGCCAGCAGCGGCTGGGTGACGTCGACGGCCTGCAGCCGGTCCAGACGGATGTGCGCGGTACGGCGGAACAGCAGGCCCGTGCGGATGCGCAGTTCGGTGTCGGTCACCGAGAAGTGCGTGAACCACCAGCTGAGGAAGCCGTACAGGGCGGCGGCCGGCACCAGGACCGCGAGGCCGATGAGGAGCGCGGTCGCGGTCAGTTTCGCCAGCTGCTCCTGGGCCTGGTTCGGGTCGTGCGCGGCCCAGCCGACGACCACGGCGACCGGCGCCCAGGCGCGCCGCAGCGGGGTCACGGGATGCAGCCGCCGCTCGGTGCCGCGCTGCCCCTCGGGTATGCCGGGCTGTGCCCCGCTGTCGCTCACAGCCCCGCCGATCGGGCCTTGCCCAGCTCGGTCAGCCGGTCCCGCAGCCGCTCAGCCTCGGCCGGATGCAGCCCCGGGATCCTGGCGTCGGTCGCGGCGGCGGCCGTGTGCAGCTGGACGCTCGCCAGCCCGAAGTGACGTTCGACGGGACCGGAGGTCACCTCCACGAGCTGCATGCGGCCGTAGGGCACCACGGTCTCCTCCCGCCACAGCACGCCCCGGCTGATCAGCAGGTCGTCGGCGCGCTCGGCGTACCGCCAGGAGCGCCAGTTGCGGCCGAGCAGCACCCAGCCCCAGGCGAGCCCGGCCAGCGGCAGCAGTGCGAACAGCGCCCACACCGGTCCGGCCAGCAGCCCCGGCAGCAGCGCCACCACGACGGTCCCCAGCCCCAGCCACACCAGCAGCAGCATCCGCCGCATTCTCAGCAGCCCTGGTGGCAGACCCGTCCAGAGGGGCTCCCCGCCCGCCTTCACCGTCCCCGTTTCCATGGCGCAAGCGTACGTACGAGAGACTGGGTCCATGACTCCTACGACGGAGACCATGGTCGGGATCGGCGGCGCCGCGGAGAGCACCGACATGGTGCTCAACATCGGGCCCCAGCACCCGTCCACGCACGGTGTGCTGCGGCTGAAGCTGGTTCTGGACGGCGAGCGGATCAAGCGTGCGGAGCCGGTCATCGGCTATATGCACCGCGGTGCGGAGAAGCTGTTCGAGGCGCGCGACTACCGCCAGATCATCATGTTGGCCAACCGCCACGACTGGCTCTCCGCCTTCTCCAACGAGCTGGGCGTGGTCCTCGCCGTCGAGCGCATGCTCGGCATGGAGGTGCCCGAGCGCGCCGTGTGGATGCGCACGCTCCTCGCGGAGCTGAACCGGGTCCTGAACCACCTGATGTTCCTCGGCTCCTACCCGCTGGAGCTGGGCGGCATCACGCCGGTGTTCTACGCGTTCCAGGAGCGCGAGGAGCTGCAGAACGTCATGGAGGAGATCTCCGGCGGCCGCATGCACTACATGTTCAACCGGGTCGGCGGACTCAAGGAGGACCTTCCGGCGGGATGGACCGCACGCGCGCGTACCGCCGTCCGTGACGTGCGCTCCCGTATGGACCGGTTCGACGACCTGGTGCTCGGCAACGAGATCTTCCGGGGGCGCACCCGGGGCGTGGGCGTCCTCCCGCCGGAGACCGTGCACGCCTACGGCGTCAGCGGGCCGATCGCGCGCGCCTCCGGTGTGGACTTCGACCTGCGCCGGGACGAGCCGTACCTGGCCTACGGGGACCTCCAGGACACCCTCAGGGTCGTCACCCGGCAGGAGGGCGACTGCCTGGCCCGTTTCGAGTGCCTGCTGGAGCAGACGCACATCGCGCTGGACCTGGCCGACGCGTGCCTGGACCGGCTGGCCGAGCTGCCGCCGGGGCCGGTCAACCAGCGCCTGCCCAAGGTGCTCAAGGCGCCCGAGGGCCACACCTACGCCTGGACCGAGAATCCGCTCGGCATCAACGGCTACTACCTGGTCAGCAAGGGCGACAAGACGCCGTACCGGCTCAAGCTCCGCTCGGCCTCGTACAACAACATCCAGGCGCTGACCGAGCTGCTGCCGGGCACGCTGGTCGCCGACATGGTGGCGATCCTGGGGTCGATGTTCTTCGTGGTCGGGGACATCGACAAGTAGCTTCCCGAGCCTTCGAGGCCGGCGAGCCGTTCGAGGTAATCGGGCCCTTCGAGTCTTCGTGGCCTACGAGCCTACGAGCCTACGAGCCTACGAGTCCTTCGAGGGCCGCTTCCGGGATGCCCACGGGCTGGAGCAGCCAGCCGAAGTCGCCGAGGCCGCCGGGCGCGGTGAGCTCGGCGGCGGCTCCGGCGTGCGCGAGGGCGCGTACGTACGCGGTGGGGTCCGTGGAGGCGAGCGTGAGCGGGGGGCGTGCGCCGGTGATCCCGAGGGCTCGCAGCGCGACGCGCTGGGTCAGCAGGCGTGCTCCCGGCAGGGCACACGCGTCCAGGGCCACATGCGCCGTGATGTCGCAGGAGCCGTCCGGCACGGGAGTGCACTCCCGGCCCGCGCGGAACCCGGTGAGCGTCCCGAACGGCGGCCGGGCGTCCGCGCGGTGCGCGTAGTCGACGGCGACGGCCAGCCCGCGCTCGACGGTGGCGACCGCGGCGGCCCACGCGGTGTCCCGGGGCGCGCCGATCTCGGCCCGGGCCCCTTCGGCGGACAGCGGCCACCAGCGTTCCAGCCACGCCGCCTCCGCTCCCGTGACCGGCTCCCCGAGCCGCTCGGTTCCGTCCCGCCGGACCAGGACCAACCGGGGCACGCCGTCGGCGTCCGCCTCCGCGACCTCGAGCGGCACGTTGTCCAGCCACTCGTTCGCGAACAGCAGTCCGGTGATCTTCTCCGGGGGCTTGCCCAGCCACTCGATCCCGGGATCCAGGCCCCGGGGCCTGTCGGCGATCTCCACAGCACACGCGCGCGTGCGGGCGGCCACGTCCCCGGGCAGCGCGTCCAGGACCCCGGCGACCAGTTCGCCCCGCCCCGCCGCCATGTCCACGAAGGTCAGCTCGGCCGGCCGCCCCAGCGCCTCGTCGACCAGGCACAGCAGCCGGGCCACGGCCACGGCGAACAGCGGCGAGGCGTGCACGGACGTACGGAAGTGCGCGGCGGGCCCCTCGGGCCGCCGGTAGAAGCCGTCCGCCCCGTACAGCGCCTCCTCGGCCGCCGCCCGCCATCCCCGCCACTCACCGCTCAGCCGCTGTCCCACGGGGTCAGGCTAGGTGCCTCTCCGACCATGGGGTGCCGACGGGTATCCACCTTGCGGAGTACGTGTGTCCGTCACGGATCGGTCCTCCGGTTGACCCCGCACCCTGCGCGTTTCCCTACTCTGGGTTACGTGCAGCGCCTCTATGACTTCCTCCGCAGGCATCCCACCTGGGTCGACAGTTTCTGGGCCGTCGTCCTGTTCGGGCTCTCCTGCGTGAGTCTGACGAATCTCAACGGGGCGCCGGACCACCACGGATCGCTCCCGGTCGGGCTCGCGGTCTCCGCCGTGCTCTGCCTCGTCGTCGCGCTGCGCCGCCGTATGCCCGAGAAGATGCTGATCGTCGCCGCCGGCATGGGCCTGGCCCAGCTGGTCCTGGACGAGCAGTCGATGATCGCCGACTTCGCCATGCTGGTGATCATCTACACGGTGGCCGCCCTGGGCGCCCGCTGGGCCTCCCGCGTCGGCCTGATCGTCGGCCTGAGCGCGGGCACCCTGGCCACGATCCGCTGGCCGGAACACCACTCGGGTGCCCTGGACAACATCGCGATAGCCGTCTTCCAGACCGTGCCCTTCGCGCTCGCCTGGGTCCTCGGTGACTCCCTGCGCACCCGGCGCGCCTACTTCGCCCAGCTGGAGGAGCGCGCCGCCCGGCTGGAGAAGGAGCGCGAGGCGCAGGCCAAGGTCGCGGTCGCCGCCGAGCGCGCCCGTATCGCCCGCGAGCTGCACGACGTGGTCGCGCACAACGTCTCGGTGATGGTGGTGCAGGCCGACGGCGCCGCCTACGTCCTCGACACCGCTCCCGACCAGGCGAAGAAGGCCCTGGAGACGATCTCCACCACCGGCCGTCAGGCGCTCGCCGAGATGCGCCGGCTGCTCGGCGTGCTGCGCACCGGCGAGCACAAGGAGGAGGGCGAGTACGTCCCGCAGCCCGATGTCGAACAGATCGACGACCTGGTCGAGCAGTGCCGCAGCGCGGGCCTGCCCGTCGACTTCAAGGTGGAGGGCACCCCGCGCCCGCTGCCCAGCGGCGTGGAGCTCACCGCGTACCGCATCGTGCAGGAGGCGCTCACGAACACCCGCAAGCACGGGGGGCCGGGCGCGGGCGCCAGCGTGCGCCTGGTGTACTTCGACGACGGCCTCGGACTGCTCGTCGAGGACGACGGCAAGGGCGCCCCGCACGAGCTCTACGAGGAGGGCGGCCTCGACGGCCAGGGCCACGGTCTGATCGGCATGCGGGAGCGCGTCGGCATGGTCGGCGGAACTTTGGACGCGGGCCCCCGCCCCGGAGGAGGCTTCCGCATCAGTGCCCTGCTTCCGCTGAAACCGGCCCACTGACACGTGCCCGCCCCAGCCCGCCCGACACCCACCGACCGGAGGACCCCCGCCATGCCGATCCGCGTGATGCTCGTCGACGACCAGGTGCTGCTGCGCACCGGGTTCCGGATGGTGCTGGCCGCCCAGCCGGACATGGAGGTCGTCGCGGAGGGGGGTGACGGCGTCGAGGCCCTTCAGGTGCTGCGTTCGACCGAGGTCGACGTGGTGCTGATGGACGTGCGCATGCCGAAGCTGGACGGCGTGGAGGCGACCCGCCGCATCTGCGCGGACCCGAACCCGCCCAAGGTGCTGATCCTCACCACGTTCGACCTGGACGAGTACGCGTTC
The DNA here is from genome assembly GCF_040682835.1 of Streptomyces sp. NPDC051104. Lineage (NCBI taxonomy): Bacteria > Bacillati > Actinomycetota > Actinomycetes > Kitasatosporales > Streptomycetaceae > Streptomyces > Streptomyces sp. NPDC051104. The sequence goes on from NZ_JBFBBS010000021.1 coordinate 74,932, forward strand.
TCGGGGCTGAAGGCGGGCGCCTCCGGCTTCATGCTCAAGGACGTGCCGCCCGGCGAACTGCTCGCCGCCATCCGCGCCGTGCACAGCGGCGACGCGGTGGTCGCGCCGTCCACGACCCGTCGTCTGCTCGACCGGTTCGCACCGATGCTGCCGGGCGGCAGCACGGAGCCCCGGCACAAGGAGCTGGAGCGGCTCACCGACCGCGAGCGCGAGGTCATGATGCTGGTGGCCCAGGGCCTGTCCAACGGGGAGATCGCGGCCCGGCTGGTGCTGTCCGAGGCGACCGTGAAGACCCATGTGGGCCGCATCCTGACCAAGCTGGGGCTCAGGGACCGGGTGCAGGTGGTCGTCCTCGCCTACGAGACGGGACTCGTCCGGGCGGGCGGGCACGGCTGAGCCACCACTGAGCTGCGGTCGGCCCCGGGCCGGCGCGCGCCTACCTGAGGATGCCCTCCAGGAAGTCGCTGCCGAGCCGGGCCACCGCCGTGACGTCCATCTGGTGCAGGACGTACCGGCCGCGGCGGCGGGTGGTGATCAGACCGGCCTTCTTCAGGACGCCCAGGTGCCGGGATATCTCGGGGGCGGTCATCCCGTGCGCCTGTGCCAGCTCGCTCGTCGTGTACGCGCTGCGGGCCAGATGGCGGCAGATGCGCATCCTCACCGGGTGGGACAGGGCCGTCATCCGCAGGGTCAGCTGCTCCAGCGAGGGCGGTGCCGACAGCTCGGGGGACGCGACCGGGTAGTGCAGCACCGGCTGCCAGCCGTGGCGGTGAAGGACCATCAGGTGCGGCCAGCCGAGGCTCGTCGGGACAAACAGCAGGCCGCCGTCCCCGGTGGCGGTGCGGCCCTCACCGAGCTTGTCCACGACGATCCGGTCCTTCGCCTCGTCCAGCGTCACGGCGGGCGACACAGCCGCCAGCGCCTCCGCCAGACCCTTGCGCCGCAGCAGGTCCGTCTTGTGGCGGGCGTCCGCAGCGAGCTGGTGGCGCAGCCGGGACCAGGCGTCGGCGAAGAACGCCTCGTCGCAGTCCTGAAGGAACTGCCGCAGCCAGGCCCGGGTGCGCGGTGGGTCGGCCAGCAGCCGCTCCGTGAAGCGCAGTTGGCGAGGCCCTCGCGCGGCGGCCAGCTCCAGGGCGCGCCCCCGTACCCCGGCGTCCGAGAGCGCCGTCGGGCCGGACGTGCTGTAGCACGTGGCGCAGGTGAACTCCAGGGCCGCGTCCACGAACTGCTCGTCGCTGAGCTTGTCCAGCAGGTCCATGTCCTCGGCGAGGGTGGCACCGGGGAGGGCCGCGCGGCCCGGGATGCCCGCGTAGGGCAGGAACAGGTCTGAGAACGTGGTCCGCCACAGGAAGTCGGCCTCGCACATCCGGTCGGCCAGGTGCGAGTCGAGCCGGGCGGTCACGCCCGTCACCCATCCCTGAAGGCCCGGATGGTGCCCCGGCTCGGCCAGTGCGTGCAGCGCCATGCTGAGCTCGGCCAGGGGGGAGGGCACGACGGAAACCCTCTCCGGCCGCAGCCCGCTGATGTCGATGTCCACGCTCATGGCCTCATGGTGCACCTCGCCACTGACAGAGCCGTCGTTTGACGGAGGCCGTCAAACGGACCCGTTGACTCCCGGCAGCCGCTCCACGAACTCCACCGCCGCCTTCCTCACGTCGTCCGCCGACCACTCCAGTGCGGCGGCGCGTACGTGGACCTCGGTGAAGGCCAGACCCGGACCGCCGCGGTCCCAGGGGTTGGCGAACAGGAGCGTCCCCGTCTCCTCGCCTTGGCGGACGGCGGCCTGAGCGAGGACGTCCGCGTCGTACGGTAGCCAGACCTGGAACTCGTGGGTGTGCGGCGGGTCCGGGTGCACCCGCGCCCACGGCAGCCCCGACGCCGCGAACCCCTCGCGCAGCGCGGCGGCCACCACGCGCGCGTGGCGCACGTACTCCGGCAGCCGGGGCAGCTCCCGCTCCAGTCCCGCCAGGGCCGACAGCACCGTCGGGAACTGCTGGAAGACCGCGCCGCCGTAGCGGTGCCGCCAGCTCTTCGCTTCGTCGACGAGGGTCCTGGGGCCCGCGAGCGCCGCGCCACCGTACCCGTCGAGGGACTTGTAGAACGACACGTAGACGCTGTCCGCGAGGCCCGCGATCTCCTCCAGCGGACGGTCGAAGTGGACCGTGGTCTCCCACAGGCGTGCGCCGTCGAAGTGCACCACCGCGTCGCGCTCGTGCGCCGCCTCGACGACCTCGGTGAGCTCCTCGAAGGAGGGCAGGACGAAACCGGCGTCCCTGAGGGGCAGTTCGAGCATCAGCGCCCCGAAGGGCTCCTCGAAGTCGCGCACCTCCTCGGCGGTCGGCAGCCGGGGCTCGCTCGTCACGCGCACCGGGCGCAACCCGCTGACCTCGCTGAACGCCTTCCGCTCGTGCACCTCGGGGTGGGCGAGCGCATGCAGGGCCACCGTGGGGTCGCCGGTGCGGCCCGCCCAGCAGCGCAGCGCCACCTGCTGGGCCATGGTCCCGGTCGGGAAGAAGGCGGCGGCCTCCTTGCCCAGCAGCCCGGCGACCGTCTCCTCCAGCGCCTCGACGATCCCCGTGCCGTACATGTCCCCGGCCTCGTCCAGGTCGTACAGGCCCTCCGCGCCGTCCAGCAGCGCCAGCCGCTCCCGCAGCGTCCCCAGGAACCCCGGGCGCGCCAGCACGCGCTCCGCGCCCCGGTAGGCGGCGATCCGGCGCGCCCGCATCCGGCGCCGCAGCTCCTCGGGTGACTCCGCCGGGTCTTCCCCGCCCTCCCGAGCCGGCTCTCCGGCGACCTGTTCAGCCGTTCGCGCCATGTCCCCCTCCGCCCTCGTCCTCATCCCGGGATCATCCCGCGCGCCCGCCCCTGCGGCACCCCGATTTCCATACCGGCCACCACCTGCGGGAACCCCCAGCCTGTGGACAACCGGCCGTCTCGCCCCCCAATCGCGTTAACATGACGAGAAATCGTCCGGTACCCAGAGCGGACTGGAACGGGAAGGCCACCGTCGAGTGAGTACAGTCCAGCAGCCAGACCCCAGGGACCGCCCCGCGCGGCTCACCGTGGGCGTGATCGGAGCCGGCCGGGTCGGGCCCGCGCTCGCCGCGTCGCTCCAGCTCGCCGGGCACCGCCCGGTCGCCGTCTCCGGGGTCTCGGACGCCTCCAGACGGCGCGCCGAGCAGTTGCTCCCGGACGTGCCGCTCGTGACGCCCGCCGAGGTGATGGAGCGCGCCGAACTGGTCCTGCTGACCGTCCCGGACGACACCCTTCCGGGCCTCGTGGAGGGCCTCGCCGAGACCGGGGCCGTACGTCCGGGCCAGCTGCTCGTGCACACCTCCGGGCGGTACGGCACGCACGTGCTCGACCCCGCCCTGCGCGCCGGGGCGCTGCCGCTCGCCCTGCACCCCGCGATGACCTTCACCGGCACGCCCGTGGACGTCCAGCGCCTGGCCGGATGCTCCTTCGGGGTGACCGCGCCCGAGGAGCTGCGGCTGGCCGCCGAGGCCCTGGTGATCGAGATGGGCGGTGAGCCCGAGTGGGTCGCCGAGGAGATGCGCCCGCTGTACCACGCGGCCCTCGCCCTCGGCGCCAACCACCTGGTCACCCTGGTCGTCCAGTCCATGGAGCTGCTGCGCGCGGCGGGCGTCGAGGCCCCCGACCGCATGCTCGGCCCGTTGCTCGGCGCCGCCCTGGACAACGCGCTGCGCTCCGGCGACGCGGCGCTGACCGGCCCCGTCGCGCGCGGAGACGCGGGCACGGTCGCCGCGCACGTCTCCGAGCTGCGCAGGCACGCCCCCCAGACCGTCGCCGGCTACCTGGCGATGGCCCGCGCCACCGCCGACCGGGCCCTGGCCCACGGACTGCTGAAGCCGGAGCTGGCCGAGGACCTGCTTGGAGTCCTCGCCGACGGCACCGACCTGCCCGAGAACGGGGAAGACCGATGAGCCGCCGCCCCTTCGAACTGGCCCCCACGGTGGACGACCTGCGGGACGTCCAGGACCACCACGCGGTGCCGGGACGCACCGCCGTCGTGATGACCATGGGCGCTCTGCACGAGGGCCACGCCACCCTGGTCCGGGCGGCGCGCAAGCACGTCGGCAGCAGGGGCTTCGTGATCGTCACCGTCTTCGTGAACCCGCTCCAGTTCGGCGCGGGCGAGGACCTCGACCGCTATCCGCGCACCCTGGACGCCGACCTGAAGGTGGCCGAGCAGTCCGGCGCGGACGTGGTGTTCGCCCCGTCCGTGGACGAGGTCTACCCGGGCGGCGAGCCCCAGGTGCGGATCTCCGCCGGCCCCATGGGCGAGCGCCTGGAAGGCGCCTTCCGCCCGGGCCACTTCGACGGCATGCTCACCGTCGTCGCCAAGCTGCTCCACCTCACCCGCGCTGACGTGGCCCTGTACGGGCAGAAGGACGCCCAGCAGCTCGCCCTGATCCGCCGGATGGTGCGGGACCTCAACTTCGGCGTGGAGATCGTCGGCGTGCCCACCGTGCGCGAGGAGGACGGGCTCGCCCTGTCCAGCCGCAACCGCTACCTCTCGCCCCAGGAGCGGCACACCGCGCTCGCCCTGTCCCGCGCCCTGTTCGCGGGCCGCGACCGGCACGCCGCCCAGGAGGCGCTGCGCGCGCGTGCCCTGGAGGTGCCCGCCACGCATGCGCGTGCCGAGGCCCTGAGCGCCATAGGCGAGTCGCGCGCCGCCGCCGACGCGCACGCCGTCGCCAAGGCCGCGCCGGGCGGTCCCGCCGCCGTCCGCGCCGCCGCGAAGCTCGTCCTGGACGAGGCCGCCCAGCTGGACCCGCCACTGGTCCTGGACTACCTGGCCCTGGTCGACCCGTCGGACTTCACCGACGTCCCCGACGACTTCACCGGCGAGGCGGTCCTCGCCGTCGCCGCCCGGGTCGGGACGACCCGGCTGATCGACAACATCCCGCTCTCCTTCGGAGCACCCGAACCCGTCGACCCTCACGGAGCCGCCTCGTGACCGGCACAGGCATACGACTGCACGCGCCCGCCCCGGGCTGGTCCATCCCCGCCGACGTCGTGGTGGTCGGCTCCGGCGTGGCCGGCCTCACCGCGGCGCTGCGCTGCGACGCCGCCGGCCTGAACACGGTCGTCGTCACCAAGGCGCGCCTCGACGACGGCTCCACCCGCTGGGCGCAGGGCGGCATCGCGGCGGCCCTCGGTGAGGGCGACAGCCCGGAGCAGCACCTGGACGACACCCTGGTCGCGGGCGCTGGCCTGTGCGACGAGGAGGCCGTCCGCATCCTCGTCACCGAGGGCCCCGACGCCGTACGGCGGCTGATCTCCGCCGGCGCGCACTTCGACACCGACGACGCGGGCGGCATCCAGCTCACCCGCGAGGGCGGGCACCACCGCCGCCGCATCGCGCACGCGGGCGGCGACGCGACCGGCGCCGAGATCTCCCGGGCGCTGGTGGAGGCGGTACGCGCGCGCGGCGTGCGCACGATCGAGAACGCGCTGGTCCTGGACCTGCTCACGGACGCCGACGGCCGTACCGCGGGCGTGACCCTGCACGTCATGGGCGAGGGCCAGCACGACGGCGTGGGCGCCGTGCACGCGCCCGCCGTGGTCCTCGCAACCGGTGGCATGGGCCAGGTCTTCTCCGCGACCACCAACCCCTCGGTGTCCACCGGCGACGGCGTGGCGCTCGCCCTGCGCGCGGGCGCCGAGGTCAGTGACCTGGAGTTCGTGCAGTTCCACCCGACCGTGCTGTTCCTCGGCCCGGACGCGGAGGGCCAGCAGCCCCTCGTCTCCGAGGCGGTCCGCGGCGAGGGCGCCCACCTGGTGGACGCCGACGGGGTGCGCTTCATGGTCGGTCAGCACGAGCTGGCGGAGCTCGCGCCCCGGGACATCGTCGCCAAGGGCATCATGCGCCGGATGCAGGAGCAGGACGCCGAGCACGTGTTCCTCGACGCCCGCCACTTCGGCGCCGACATGTGGGAGCACCGCTTCCCCACGATCCTGGCCGCCTGCCGCGCCAACGGCATCGACCCGGTCACCGAGCCCGTCCCGGTCGCCCCGGCGGCCCACTACGCCTCCGGCGGCGTGCGCACCGACTCCCACGGCCGGACCACCGTGCCGGGCCTGTACGCGTGCGGCGAGGTCGCCTGCACGGGCGTCCACGGCGCCAACCGGCTCGCCTCCAACTCCCTCCTGGAGGGCTTGGTCTACGCCGAGCGCATCGCCGCCGACATCGCCGGAGACCAGACGGAGAACGGCCTCCACGCGCGCGTGCCGCAGCCCGTCCCGTACTCGGAGAAGCCGGCGCACCCGCTGCTGGGCCCCGAGGCCCGCTTCGCGATCCAGCGGATCATGACGGAGGGCGCGGGCGTCCTGCGCTCCGCCGAATCCCTGGCCAAGGCCGCCGACCAGCTCCAGCGGCTGCACACCGAGGCCCGCGACGCCCTCCACGAGAACGGCAAGACCGCCGAGCCCGGCGTCGACACCTGGGAGGCCACCAACCTCCTGTGCGTGGCCCGCGTCCTGGTCGCCGCCGCCCTCCTGCGCGAGGAGACCCGCGGCTGCCACTGGCGCGAGGACCGGGCCGACCGCGACGACGCGAACTGGCGCCGCCACATCGTCGTACGGCTGAATCCCGACCGATCGCTGGCGACACGCACCACGGACACCGCAGACTTCCCCCCGACCCGCCCCGAGGCCCCCGCGCCTCAGCGTCCCCAGGAGCAGTGACCGAAGTGAGTACCCCCGACCTCCCTCTCGCCTCCGACGGCGGCTGCGGCGACGGCTGCGCCTGCGGCGCGGACGGCGACGAGGAATACCTGGAGTGCGGGCTCGACCCCGCGCTCGCCCAGCTCCTGGCCGACGCCGGACTCGACCCGGTGGAGGTCGAGGACATCGCCAACGTCGCCATCCAGGAGGATCTGGACCACGGCGTGGACGTGACGACGGTCGCGACGATCCCCGAGGACGCGGTCGCCACCGGCGACTTCACCGCGCGCGAGGCGGGCGTCGTGGCGGGCCTCAGGGTCGCCGAGGCCGTGATCTCCGTGGTGTGCACCGACGAGTTCGAGGTCGAGCGCCACGTGGACGACGGCGACCGGGTGGAGGCCGGCCAGAAGCTGCTGACCGTCACCACCCGCACCCGTGACCTGCTCACCGCCGAACGCAGCGCGCTGAACATCCTGTGCCGCCTGTCCGGCATCGCGACGGCCACGCGCGCGTGGGCGGACGCCCTGGAGGGCACCAAGGCGCGCGTACGGGACACCCGCAAGACGACGCCGGGCCTGCGCTCCCTGGAGAAGTTCGCGGTCCGCTGCGGCGGCGGCGTCAACCACCGCATGTCCCTCTCGGACGCGGCCCTGGTGAAGGACAACCACGTCGTCGCGGCCGGAGGCGTGGCCCAGGCCTTCCAGGCGGTCCGTGAGATGTTCCCGGACGTGCCGATCGAGGTCGAGGTCGACACCCTGCACCAGCTGCGCGAGGTCGTCGACGCGGGCGCGGACCTGATCCTCCTGGACAACTTCACGCCCACCGAGTGCGAGGAGGCGGTGGCGATCGTCAAGGGCCGCGCCCTGCTGGAGGCCTCGGGCCGCCTGACCCTGGGGAACGCCAAGGCGTACGCGGACACGGGCGTCGACTTCCTGGCGGTCGGGGCGCTCACGCACTCCTCCCCGATCCTGGACATCGGCCTGGACCTGCGAGCGGCGGAGTAGGTAGAGCCCCATGCTGCTGACCATCGACGTAGGCAACACGCACACCGTCCTCGGCCTGTTCGACGGCGAGGACATCGTGGAGCACTGGCGCATCTCCACCGACGCCCGCCGCACGGCCGACGAGCTCGCGGTCCTCCTCCAGGGCCTGATGGGCATGCACCCGCTCCTGGGCGACGACCTGGGCGACGGCATCGACGGCATCGCGATCTGCGCCACCGTGCCGTCCGTGCTGCACGAACTGCGCGACGTGACCCGTCGCTACTACGGAGACGTGCCCGCGGTCCTCGTGGAACCCGGCGTCAAGACGGGCGTACCGATCCTGACCGACAACCCCAAGGAGGTCGGCGCCGACAGGATCATCAACGCGGTCGCCGCCGTCGAGCTCTACGGCGGCCCGGCGATCGTCGTGGACTTCGGCACGGCCACGACGTTCGACGCGGTCAGCGCGCGGGGGGAGTACGTCGGCGGTGTCATCGCACCCGGCATCGAGATCTCGGTCGAGGCGCTGGGCGTCAGGGGCGCGCAGCTGCGCAAGATCGAGGTGGCCCGGCCGCGGAGCGTGATCGGCAAGAACACGGTCGAGGCGATGCAGGCGGGCATCGTCTACGGCTTCGCGGGCCAGGTGGACGGCGTGGTCACCCGCATGGCCAGAGAACTGGCGGACGACCCGGACGACGTCACGGTCATCGCGACGGGCGGCCTGGCTCCCATGGTCCTGGGCGAGTCGGCGGTGATCGACGAACACGAACCATGGCTGACACTGATCGGCCTGCGGTTGGTGTACGAACGGAATGTGTCACGTATGGGGGGCTGAGGCGCCCGTAAGGGGCGCGGGTCTGTGTCGATATGCGGCTCCGCCGCGTGGGCGCGACGAGCCACAACGAGGCAGCACGCGCCGAAAGGCGAACAGCCACCCGCGCCCCCACCTGGGGGAACTCCAGAGCGACACGACACCCGGAGAGACCCGGTTTGTCCGATTAGCGGTAGCGTCCCCGCATGCCCACGCCACACGGATCCCGAGGCGCCCTGGCCTTCGGCGCGGAGGAGCTGCGCGTGCTCCGCCGCGCCCTCGCCCTCGCCCTGAACCCCCGCACCGCTTCCGCCGAGGACGTCCAGGACTGCCTCCGCCTCGCCGAGTCCGTCGACGCGGCGGTACGCGAGGGGGACCGCCTCAGGGCCTTCCTGCTGGCCGACCTCGCCCGCTACCGGGCCGCCCTCCCCGGCGCCGCCGGCGGCTACCTCACCCTCCTCCAGGACGCTCTGCGCGCCGGCTACCGCCCTGCCCCGGACGACCTCGCCGCGCTGCGCGCCCTGCGCGGCACGCCCCTGGCCGCCGCCCTGCTCGACCGCTGCCGGGCCCTGGTGCCCCCACAGGCGACGTTCGCCCCCTCGCGACGTACGCCCGGCACGAGGACTTCGGCACCGGCCGAGCCCGGCGGACGCGCGCACCTCACTCCCCGCAGGTCCGCGGCCCCCGTCTGCCGTGCGCGTCTGACGGCCCTGCCCGGCGGCCGTGCGAGCGAGGAGGAGCGGCCCGAGGAGCCGACCCGCAAACCCGAGCGCAAGCCGGAGAAGCCCGCTCCCCGCCGTGAGCCGCAGGCCCCGCGCCCGACGCGCCGCCCGATCCCGACCCCCGGCGAGGTCTTCCCGCCGAAACGGAAGCCGAGCCCCCCGGCCCACTCCCACGGGCAGCTCGCGGCCGGCTAGGGCCTGTCGAACGGACGGACCCGGATCGGGCGCAATCCGATGACGCCCACCCGACCGGGATCCTTCGGACACCCCTGGCTACTCTTGACGCATGGACTACGTCTCCGCGCTCGTGCCCCCGGTCGTCATGGCCGTGTTCTTCATCGGGCTCATCCGGGTGATCGTGAAGACCCAGGGCGGCGCCAACAAGGCCAAGGAGGACGCCGCCGTCGACGCGGCCCTCGCACACGCGGAAAGCGCTCCCCAGAAGTCCGGGAACGCCGACGCCTGATCCCCTTTTGCGGCCCTCGGGCCTTCCGGACGGCACGCGGTGCCACCGGGCGTACGACTCATGCCCTGAGCGCTTTTAGGCGTCGTACGCCCTTTTTGCTGTGGTTTGTCGCGTAAGCGCACGTTCCGCAAGCCATTGGTGGCTTCTCCCACTATTGTGCTGAGCGTGCCTCGCCCATTGGGAGAACTCGAAGACGCGGTCATGACGCGGGTGTGGAAGTGGAACCGCCCGGTGACCGTTCGAGAAGTCCTGGAAGACCTTCAGCAGGAACGGTCCATCGCCTACACCACGGTGATGACCGTTTTGGACAATCTCCATCAGAAGGGCTGGGTCCGCCGGGAAGCGGAAGGCCGGGCCTATCGATATGAGGCGGTCTCCACCCGCGCCGCCTACGCGGCCGCCCTGATGAACGACGCCTGGTCGCAGAGCGACAACCCGGCCGCCGCGCTTGTCGCCTTCTTCGGCATGATGAGCGACGAACAGAGACAGGCACTCCGTGACGCGATGCGCATCGTGCAGGGCCCGGAGAGCACCCAGGAGCCCCAGAGTGCCGAAACGGGCCCCGAGAACCCGGCCGGGACACCCGAGGAGAACAACCCCGCCTCGGCGGAGGGCGACACCGGGCGATAGCGTCCGCTCATGCCAGCGAAGCGCCCCGAAGCCACCACAAAAGCCATCACTGTCCGACGGGCCAGGACGAGCGATGTCCCGGCGGTGCGCCGCCTCCTCGACTCCTACGTCCGCCGCGGCATCCTGCTCGACAAAGCGACCGTCACGCTTTACGAGGACATCCAGGAGTTCTGGGTCGCGGAACGAGACGACAACGGCGACCTCGTGGGCTGCGGCGCCTTGCACGTGATGTGGGAGGACCTGGCGGAAGTCCGCACTCTCGCGGTGATGCCCGAGGCCAGGGGCCTGGGCGTGGGCCACCAGTTGCTGGAGAAGTTGCTGCAGACCGCTAGGTGGCTCGGCGTTCGCCGCGTTTTCTGTCTCACCTTCGAAGTCGACTTCTTCGGGAAGCACGGGTTCGTGGAGATCGGTGAGACGCCCGTCGACCAGGATGTCTACGCCGAGCTCTTGCGTTCCTATGACGAGGGCGTGGCGGAGTTCCTCGGTCTCGAACGAGTGAAACCGAACACCTTGGGCAACAGCCGGATGCTTCTGCATCTGTGATCGCCGGGCGATCGCAGGCGACTATTCAGCCGCGCTTCAGCCTGACGACCTTGCCCAGGTTCCCTATGTCCGAAACGCGCATGTTTCCGGTCTCCCGGCCGCCCGTCGGTCTCTCCCGGGGGGTTTGTGTTTTTCCGGCAAAAGCGGTTTGCTTTCCGACGTACTGCAGTACTGCATATAACAGGGGACGCGAAACGGGCGGCACCGGCCGCAGACCCTCGGCCCTGAAGTTATCGATGAAAGGAAATCCGGTGGCACAGAAGGTTCAGGTCCTTCTTGTCGACGACCTCGACGGTGGCGAGGCGGACGAGACCGTCACGTTCGCACTGGACGGCAAGACGTACGAGATCGATCTCACGACCGCCAACGCGGACAAGCTGCGCAGCCTTCTCGATCCGTATGTGAAGGGCGGCCGCCGCACCGGAGGCCGTGCTTCGGGTGGGCGTGGAAAGGCCCGTGCGGCCGCTTCCGGTGGCAGCCAGGACACCGCGCAGATCCGCGCCTGGGCGAAGGAGAACGGTTACGAGGTCAACGACCGTGGCCGTGTTCCGGCGACCATCCGCGAGGCCTACGAGAAGGCGATGGGCTGAGCGCACGCGCGCCGCAGCCGGACCCGGTGGCACTGCGTCGCCACCGTGTCGACCAGCCGTACCAGATCGGGGGCGCCCCCACCGCCCCCCACGGCCGACAACGTCGGCAGCACCTGTTCGACCTCGCACCCCGGCTCGGGGGGCCGCAGCCAGACGGCGGCCCCCTGTGAAACGGCCCGGTCCAGGGGAAGCGGCCGGGATCCCGGGGTGCCGGCCGGATCCGGCACCGAAGCCGGCGCCCATCCCGGCGGCAGCGGCGCCTCCGTCCACCCGCCCGCCCCGGTGGCCGTGAGGTCCAGGGCCAGCGCTCCCCACTCCAGCCAGTCGAGCAGCCCCGGCAGCTCCTCCGCGCTGCCCGCCGCCACCAGCAGCCGCATCCGCCCGGCGCACAACGCGACCGGGGACGCGGGCCCCAGGTGCCTGAGCGCGGCGAAACCGGCCTCCGCGGGCACCTCCAGCACGTCGAAGCGCACCCCGGTGACCAACCGCACCGGCTCTCCGGGCGCCGTCGCCCAGCCCAGCCCGTTCTCGTACCACTGACGCACCGTGCCGCTCGTGCCGGGATCGAGTGGCTTTCGGGGATGGGGCACCGGGCGGACCGTGTGGACCATGTACAGAGCAACCGCCCGAGTCGGCGTCAGGTTACGCTGGGTGGCCGATCGATTGCGGCAAGTGCCAAAAAAAGGGGCGTACGGGGGTGTTCGGCGGCGCAAGGATGTTCGCCCGTAGCGGAGGGAAACGGTGCGCGCGGCATGGAGTGTCGGTGTCGGCGGGTAAGACATTCCTAGTGGGAGGGGGCGTTGTGCGGGAGAGGCTGTCTCACGTTCGCCATGGGCGTACTGGTGAGTGGGGTATCTGCCTGGCCTGCGGGAACATCGTCTCGCACCATCGGGTTGGAGCAGATGTCGGCGTTCGGGGTCAGGAGGCCATCGACGGTGTCGGCAGTTGGAATGAGCGGTCCCCGCTTGCGGGACTAAGCTGCGGAAGGACAGGGAGGGGAAGTTCCCCCCACTGCCTGACCGCTCTGAGGAGCGATTAACGATGTTCGAGAGGTTCACCGACCGCGCGCGGCGGGTTGTCGTCCTGGCTCAGGAAGAAGCCCGGATGCTCAACCACAACTACATCGGCACCGAGCACATCCTCCTGGGCCTGATCCACGAGGGTGAGGGTGTCGCCGCTAAGGCCCTGGAGAGCCTCGGGATTTCGCTCGAGGCGGTCCGCCAGCAGGTGGAGGAGATCATCGGCCAGGGCCAGCAGGCCCCGTCCGGGCACATCCCCTTCACCCCCCGTGCCAAGAAGGTCCTGGAGCTGTCGCTCCGCGAGGCCCTTCAGCTGGGCCACAACTACATCGGCACGGAGCACATCCTGCTCGGCCTGATCCGCGAGGGCGAGGGCGTCGCCGCCCAGGTCCTGGTCAAGCTCGGAGCAGACCTCAACCGTGTCCGCCAGCAGGTCATCCAGCTGCTGTCGGGCTACCAGGGCAAGGAGACCGCCGCCGCGGGCGGCCCGGCCGAGGGCACGCCCTCGACCTCTCTCGTCCTGGACCAGTTCGGCCGGAACCTCACCCAGGCCGCTCGTGAGTCCAAGCTCGACCCGGTCATCGGGCGCGAGAAGGAGATCGAGCGGGTCATGCAGGTGCTGTCCCGCCGTACCAAGAACAACCCGGTGCTCATCGGCGAGCCCGGCGTCGGCAAGACGGCGGTCGTCGAGGGCCTGGCGCAGGCCATCGTCAAGGGCGAGGTGCCCGAGACCCTCAAGGACAAGCACCTCTACACCCTCGACCTGGGCGCGCTGGTCGCCGGCTCCCGCTACCGCGGTGACTTCGAGGAGCGCCTGAAGAAGGTGCTCAAGGAGATCCGCACCCGCGGCGACATCATCCTGTTCATCGACGAGCTGCACACGCTGGTCGGTGCGGGTGCCGCCGAGGGCGCCATCGACGCGGCCTCCATCCTGAAGCCGATGCTGGCCCGCGGTGAGCTGCAGACCATCGGCGCCACCACGCTCGACGAGTACCGCAAGCACCTGGAGAAGGACGCGGCCCTGGAGCGCCGCTTCCAGCCCATCCAGGTCGCGGAGCCGTCGCTGCCGCACACCATCGAGATCCTCAAGGGTCTGCGCGACCGTTACGAGGCGCACCACCGCGTCTCCATCACGGACGAGGCCCTGGTCCAGGCCGCCACCCTGGCCGACCGCTACATCTCGGACCGCTTCCTGCCGGACAAGGCGATCGACCTGATCGACGAGGCCGGTTCCCGGATGCGCATCCGCCGGATGACCGCGCCGCCGGACCTTCGCGAGTTCGACGAGAAGATCGCGGCCGTCCGCCGGGACAAGGAGTCCGCGATCGACTCCCAGGACTTCGAGAAGGCGGCTTCTCTCCGTGACAAGGAGAAGCAGCTGCTCGCCGCGAAGGCCAAGCGGGAGAAGGAGTGGAAGGCCGGCGACATGGACGTCGTCGCCGAGGTCGACGGCGAGCTGATCGCCGAGGTGCTGGCCACGGCCACGGGCATCCCGGTCTTCAAGCTGACCGAGGAGGAGTCCAGCCGCCTGCTCCGCATGGAGGACGAGCTCCACAAGCGGGTCATCGGCCAGGTGGACGCCGTCAAGGCGCTGTCGAAGGCGATCCGCCGTACGCGTGCGGGCCTGAAGGACCCGAAGCGTCCGGGTGGTTCGTTCATCTTCGCCGGTCCGTCCGGTGTCGGTAAGACCGAGCTGTCCAAGGCGCTGGCGGAGTTCCTGTTCGGTGACGAGGACGCGCTGATCTCCCTCGACATGTCGGAGTTCAGCGAGAAGCACACGGTGTCGCGTCTCTTCGGTTCGCCCCCCGGTTACGTGGGCTACGAGGAGGGCGGCCAGCTGACGGAGAAGGTGCGCCGCAAGCCGTTCTCGGTGGTCCTCTTCGACGAGGTCGAGAAGGCTCACCCGGACATCTTCAACTCGCTGCTGCAGATCCTGGAGGACGGTCGCCTGACCGACTCCCAGGGCCGGGTCGTGGACTTCAAGAACACGGTCATCATCATGACGACCAACCTCGGCACCCGGGACATCTCCAAGGGCTTCAACCTCGGCTTCGCCGCCGCGGGCGACACGAAGACCAACTACGAGCGCATGAAGAACAAGGTGTCGGACGAGCTCAAGCAGCACTTCCGGCCCGAGTTCCTCAACCGCGTCGACGACGTGGTGGTCTTCCCGCAGCTGACCCAGCAGGACATCCTGGCGATCGTCGACCTGATGATCGGCAAGGTCGACGAGCGGCTCAAGGACCGGGACATGGGCCTCGAGCTCGCCCAGTCCGCGAAGGAGCTGCTGGCGAAGAAGGGCTACGACCCCGTGCTGGGCGCCCGGCCGCTGCGCCGCACGATCCAGCGCGAGATCGAGGACACGCTGTCCGAGAAGATCCTCTTCGGGGAGCTGCGTCCGGGCCACATCGTGGTCGTCGACACGGAAGGCGAGGGCGACGCCCAGAAGTTCACCTTCCGTGGTGAGGAGAAGTCGGCTCTGCCGGACGTTCCGCCGATCGAGCAGGCGGCCGGTGGCGGTCCGAACCTGAGCAAGGACTGACCCCTCCGGGGATGAGACGGAAAGGGGCTGCCCCGGGACTTCGGTCCCGGGGCAGCCCCTTTTCCGTGTGCGGTCACAGCACGCTGTCGGTGCGCTCGACGACGGGCCGGACCGGCAGAAGATCCAGGACGTGATCCGGGAGGTCGGACACGTCCGGGGCGAGGCGAAGGGTGAGGTCTTGCAGCCCGGGGAAGAGCGTGGGGAGTTTCGAGAGGTCCTCGGTCCCGGTGAACATGTTCAGCCGCAGCCGGGTGATCCGGACCAGAACGGGGCCCGTTTCCCAGCCGGTGGCATTCCAGATGAGCCGCAGATCCTCCAGGGCCGGCAGGGCGGCGATCTCCTCGAAGTGCTCCGGGGGAAGCTCTTTCGGAAGGGAGGCCAGGCTCAGCCTCTTCACCGTGTGCAGGTGCCGTAGCCCGCGCAGTCCGGTGAACCGCAGTGCCTTTTCGGAGAGCCGAAGGTATTCCAGGGGGTGGTGTTCCCGGGGGAGGACGGCGTCGAGGGAGTCGCCGTGCAGCCGGATACTGAGGTCGAGCCCCGTCACGGTGGGTCCGAGTCGGGCCAGTGCCTTCGGCGTCCCCAGACGAGAGGTGCCGTGCAGCGACAGCCGGGTGATCGGCAGTTCCGCGAGCGGCGAGAGATCGTCGACGTCCGGGTCCAGGCTCCCGAGATCCAGTTCGTTCAGCCGCCCCTGATCGGAGAGACAGCTCAGGTCACGCAATGCGCGGTTGTCGCGGACGACCAGCTTGCGCACCTGGTCCGGACGGAGTGCGGCCCTGATGTCGTCCGAGCCGATGTCGCCGACGATCTGGAGCAGGGACGGCCCGCCCAAGTCCCGCAGAACGCGCAGTTCGGCCGCCGAGTGCGCCGCGAAGTACAGGCCCTCCGGCCGTAGATGCGCGATCACCTCCTCCGCGTACCGCTCGGTGTGGAAGCGGTGCCAGGTCCACGTCAGTTGCGCCCGCACGGACAGGGCGGGATGTGACCGGAACCGGGCCAGTACCGGAATGGCCGCTTCGGTGCCGATCAGCGACGCGGTGATGACCACCGCCCTCGCCTCCGCGTCCGTCAGTCCCTCCGGGCCCGGAAGCAGTTCCAGGACGAGGGGGCCGGCCTCGGCGAGGGCGCGGGCCTCCGCCGTCGTACGGGGTGGGATGAGCGCGGCGGCCTCGGACTCCACCCGGGCGCGGACACAGGGATCGAGTTCCGTCGCGTGTTCGAGCGAGGCGAGCGCCAGGAGCCGGATGCGCGTGCCGGCCACTGCCGGGGCCCGGTCGGCGGAGGCGCTCAGATCGTGCAGCAGTTCGGCCCTCTCCCGCGGCCGTGCGTGCGCCACCGCCATGCGGATCACGTCCGCCCACTGTTCGTCGGCGGCGCCCCGCACCAGCAGCCCGAAGTCCCCGTCCTCGACCGCCGCCTTCGCGCCCAGGTAGTCCTGGAAGGTGCGGTGGACGAACTCGACCGTACCGGGGGCGGGTTCGCGCAGCAGTCCGCTGCGGACCAGGAGGTGGCGCAGGATCTGTCCGGCGTCGCCCTGGGAGGCGGCGGCCGGCAGCGAGGGCAGCCCGTCGGCGATGATCCGCTCCGCGCGCTCACGGTCCATCTCGGACTGGTTGTTGCGGATCAGCCAGTACGCCAGGCGCTGCAGCAGCTGGATCTGCGGCGCCTCGGTCAGGTGGATGCCGTCCTGCCGGACGAACATGTCCCGCTCCTCGTCGCGCCGCGCCAGCAGCATCGACAGGGCCGCCTCGTACAACTCCTGCCTGCCGTGCGGCAGATACCCCCGCCGGTCCCGGTGCAGGGCGCAGATCAGCCCGCACATCAGCGGGTTGGTGGCGAGCCGGCCGAGGTCCGGTTTGGTGTGTACGGCGTCCAGGAGCGAGTGTTCGTAGTCGTCGAGGCGGTCGGTGTCGGGGGCGCCGACGCGGGCCGCGGTGTGCCAGCGGCGGACGAACGCGGCGACGTCGTCGCGGCCCATGGGGGCGAGGGAGAGTTCGGTGAAGCCGTCGGGGGCGAGCCAGTCCTCGCGCACGGCGGAGGGGCGCGAGGTCACGAGCCACTGGTTGCCGGGGTAGACGTCGAGCAGGTCGCGCAGCCAGCGCCGGGTGCGTTCCCGTTCGCGTTCGGGGATCTCGTCGACGCCGTCGACGAGCAGGAGCGCGCGGCGGGCGGTGAGGACCCGGTCGGCCCAGCCGGGCGGCTGGGTGGCGTGGAAGGGGACGCGGACGGCGTCCAGGAAGGCGTCGGGCGCCGGCAGCCCGCCGGGGCGGCGCAGGAGGGTGCGCAGCGGCAGGACGAACGGGATGCGGTCGCCGCGCTCACCGCGGGCCGCCGTCACCGCGAGCCACTGCACCAGCGTGGTCTTGCCGGAACCGGCGACCCCGCGCAGCAGGATCCGGTCGTGGCCGGTGAGGGCCTGGTCGGCGGGCAGGGCCGCGGAGGCGGTGGCGATACGGGCGTCGGTCTCGTCGTCCGGGCGCAGTGCCTGGAGGCTGAGGTAGGCCGCGTCGAGGGGCCAGCGCTCCGGGGAGTTGACGAGATCGATTCCGTAGATGGTCAGGTGGCTGTGCTTGGTGGCGACATAGGCGAGGTAGCGCTGGTCGAAGGCCGGGTCGGTGCCGCCGGTGGGCGGGGTGCGGGCGATCAGCTCGTCGATCTTCGCGATGATCTCGGCCTGCCGCCGGGTCTGTTCGACGAGGGTGCGGGGTACAAAGGTGGACCGCTGCGTGAAGAAGTGCAGGATGTGCAGGCAGGCGATCTCCAGGACGCGCTCGTAGAAGAGGGTGGCGTCGAGGGAGAGGTCGCGGTCGGGGGTGCCGCTCGCGGCCCGCAGGTGCAGGGCGAGGGTCTGGTGACCCAGTCGCACGGCCTGGACGTCGGTCATGTCGAGGTCGCCGAGGGCATGCAGGGTGGTGGCCAGGGCGAGGACGACGGCGGGTGTCTCGTCCTCGGGCAGCGGGCGTTCGCCCTCCGCCGTGACGGCTCGCCTGACCAGCTCGGCGGCGAGCTTGGTGAGCTCCTTCTCGGCGAGGGCGCGCTTCTCGCCGCGGAACGAGACGAACTCCGAGACGCGCACCGGCTTGTCGACGAGCCCGGCGCCGGGCCCCTCGGTGACGAAGAGCCGCTTCACAAGCGGGGTGACCACGCTGGAGGCCACCTTGACGCCCAGGGCCGCTGGATCCATCTGCTCCCCCGCGCTCGGTCCGTGACGGTGGGTCAGCCTAGCGGGCGCCGGGTGATATGCCGCACAGGGGGGAGGAGCTGGTACGAGGGCGCCTAGTAGCGGCCGCCGCCAGGCAATGCGTCCACGGAGGGACGATCTCGCCACGAGTACGGCATGTCCTCGTAGATCGGACGTTTGGTAATCAAGAGGTCCGACTTGTACCAAGAAACGGTCAAGTCACCTACCTCTCGAGGTTTCCATGTCTCAGAGCGTCATGCCCTCCTCCCCCCGTACGTCCCGGATGCGTGCCCGGCTGGCCGTGCTGGCCGCCGGTGCCGGGGCTTCAGCCGTGCTGGGGGCCGGTGTGGCGGCCGCCGCCGGGAGCGGCGCGGTGAGCGCCGCGTCCTGGGTCCATCCGGTCAGGAACTACTCGCTCACGGCCGGCTTCAACCAGGCCGGCGGCATGTGGAAGTCCACCCACAGCGGGCAGGACTTCGCCGTGCCGAGCGGGACGAGCGTCGTCGCCGCGCACGCCGGGACCGTCGTCAAGGCCGGAGCGGACGGCGCCGGGGACGGGGCGGCGTACGGCAAGGCCGTCGTCATCAGGCATGCGGGCGGCACCTACTCGCAGTACGCCCACCTCTCGCGGATCGACGTCAGGGTCGGCCAGGCCGTCGCCACCGGTCAGCGCATCGCGCTGTCCGGCAACACGGGCAACTCCAGCGGCCCGCATCTGCACTTCGAGGTCCGTACGACCCCGCACCACGGATCCGCCGTCAACCCCGTCGCCTACCTGAGGGGCAGGGGCGTGGCCGTCTGAGACGTGCCCGGGCCCTCCTTATGCTGTCCCCTCGCCCGAGTGGGCCTGCGTGACCAGGTCGATCGCGACCTCCAGGACCGCCTTGCGCTTGTCCTCCGGATCGCCCTCGACCTCCTGCAGGACGAACATCCCCGCGTGCATCGTGAACAGCGCGCTGACGCAGCGGATCTGGTCGGTCAGGGAGGCGTCCGGGTCCCGGATGATGTCGCGCATCTGCAGCATCCGGTCCTTGAACTGGTTGCCGATGCTCAGCTCGCGGACCGTGGCCTGGTTCTCCTGCATGAAGCGGAAGAGCGGGGCCGCGCCGGCCAGCGCCTCGCTGTAGCGGCGCAGTACCTCCTGCTTGGTCTCGAGGGTGTGCGGCTGCGCCTTGCCCCACTCGATCAGTTCGTCGATCGGGCGGGTCAGGTCCTCGAAGATGCCGGCGAGGATCTCTTCCTTGGTCTTGAAGTGGTAGTAGAGCGCGGCCTTGGTGACGTCCAGGCGCTCGGCGATCTCCCGCAGCGAGGTCTTCTCGTAGCCTTGCTCGGCGAAGAGGTCGAGCGCCACGTCCTGGATGCGCTGGCGGGTGTCCCCGCGCCGCTGCCGCTTGGTGCCTTCCATGGTGGTGCCGCCCATCCTCGTACTCCTCGCACTCCCGGAGAACCTGTGTGCAGGCCTCCTTGCCGAGCCTACGAAACTTACTTGACGCACGGCTAGTTACGGGGCTATCTTCCCCAATAATAGTGAACTAGCCGGGCGACAAGTAAGTAGCCGGGCGGCGGGCAGTACCAAGGGGAGTCTGGGGACCATGGCGGACAGTGCGGCACCGGCCGCTGACGGCGAGAAGAGTGAGAAACAACCTCGGAGCATACGGGTCGTCCTGCTCGCGCTGATGATCACGATGATGCTCGCCATGCTCGACAACATGATCGTGGGCACGGCGATGCCGACCATCGTGGGCGAGCTGGGCGGCCTCGAACACCTGTCGTGGGTGGTGACCGCGTACACCCTCGCCACCGCCGCCGCCACGCCGCTGTGGGGCAAGCTCGGCGACATGTACGGCCGCA
This sequence comes from Streptomyces sp. NPDC051104, assembly GCF_040682835.1. NCBI lineage: Bacteria > Bacillati > Actinomycetota > Actinomycetes > Kitasatosporales > Streptomycetaceae > Streptomyces > Streptomyces sp. NPDC051104. Next base: position 94,960 of record NZ_JBFBBS010000021.1, read on the forward strand.
AGGGCTCGTTCATGACCTCGATCGTGATCTTCCTGGTCGGCTCCGCGCTCAGCGGCATGGCGCAGAACATGGGCCAGCTCATCGGCTTCCGGGCCGTCCAGGGCCTCGGCGCCGGCGGTCTCATGGTCGGCGTCATGGCCATCATCGGTGATCTGATCCCGCCGCGGGAGCGCGGCAAGTACCAGGGCATGATGGCCGGCGTCATGGCGCTCGCGATGATCGGCGGTCCGCTGGTCGGCGGCACCATCACCGACAACTGGGGCTGGCGCTGGGCCTTCTACATCAATCTGCCGCTCGGTGTCGTCGCGCTGGTCGCCATCAGTGCCGTGCTGCACCTGCCGCAGAAGCGGTCCCAGGCCCGTGTCGACTACCTCGGCGCCGCGCTGCTGACCATCGGCATCACCTCGATCGTGCTGGTCACCACCTGGGGCGGGTCCCAGTACGCGTGGACGTCCGCGCGGATCATGGAGCTGATCGGGATCGGTGTCGCCGCGCTCGTCGGATTCCTGTTCTGGCAGACGAAGGCCGTCGAGCCGGTCGTGCCGCTGCACATCTTCCGCAGTCGGAACTTCTCGCTGATGTCGGCGATCGGTTTCATCACCGGGTTCGTGATGTTCGGTGCGACGCTGTTCCTGCCGCTGTACCAGCAGTCCGTGCAGGGTGCTTCCGCGACCAACTCGGGGCTGCTGCTGCTGCCGATGCTCGGCGCCATGCTCGTGGTGTCGATGATCGCGGGGCGGGTCACCACCAACAGCGGGCGGTACAAGGTCTTTCCGGTGGTCGGCAGCGTGCTGATGATCGCGGGCCTCTTCCTGCTGTCGCAGATGGACACGGGGACCAGCCGGTTCACCTCGGGTGTGTACATGGCCGTGCTGGGCGCCGGGATGGGCTGCCTGATGCAGGTCACCATGCTGGTGGCGCAGAACAGCGTCGAGATGCGGGACATGGGTGTCGCCTCGTCGACCACGACCCTCGCGCGGACGCTGGGCTCCTCCTTCGGCGTCGCGATCATGGGCGCGCTGTTCAACAACCGGGTGCAGCACGTGATGGCCGAGCGGGCCGGTGCGCTGGGGTCGAAGATCACCGAGCAATCGGCGCAGCTGGACGCGAAGAGCCTTCAGAAGCTGCCGGCGGCGGCGCGGGAGGCGTACCAGCACGCGGTGTCCGCGGGCACGCACTCGGCGTTCCTGCTCGGCGCGGTGGTGGCCGTGCTCGCGCTGGCTGCGGCGGTGTTCGTGAAGGAGGTCCCGCTGCGGGGGGCTGGGCCCGACAAGCAGGCCGGGGGCGCGGCTGGGGACGCCGCGGATGTGCCGCCGGCGGTTGCAGAGGCCGTCTGACCGGCACGGGCTCCGGCCCGAGGCCCCCGGGTGCGCCCGGGGGCCTTTCCCTGCGCGGACGGGCACACACGGTCGAGTCTCGCCCCCTCCCTGTCAGTACCGCGTGGCAGCATCGGGGGCGTGGACAAGATGCGGCAGTTGCGGCTGGCCAAGGATCTGATGGACCGGGACTGGGCCGACCCCGCGCTCGATCTCGGGGCCGTGGCCGACCGTGCCGGGTACTCGCGATATCACTTCCTGCGGGCCTTCAAGGAGGCGTACGGCGAGACGCCGCGGCAGTATCTGACGCACCGGCGCATCGAGCGCGCCGAGGACCTGCTGCGGACCGCGAATCTGTCCGTGACCGAGATCTGCCATCTCGTGGGGTTCAGCAGCGTCGGGACGTTCTCGGCGCGGTTCAAGGCCTGGACCGGGCTCACGCCCAGCGAGTACCGCGCCAAGCACGTCGGCCGCGGCGCCGCGCTCATACCCGGGTGTTACGCGATGCTCTGGGCGGGCGGATTCCGCATGAGGGAGCAGCGCAATTCCGGAGAAGCGGGGTGAAGGGTCCGCTGCTTACCGTGGCAGCGCGCACCGTACCTCTCACCTCCAGGAGCACACCATGATCAAGGGGCTCGCCATCACCACCGTCTGGGTCCTCGACCAGGACCGGGCCAAGGAGTTCTACACGCAGAAGCTCGGCCTCGAGGTCCGTACGGACATGACCATGGGCGACGGCGGCATGCGCTGGCTCACCGTCGGCGCCCCGGACCAGCCCGACGTCGATCTGACGCTCATGGTGCCCGGTCCGCCCGCGATGGATCCCGAGTCCGCCGAGATGATGAAGAAGCTCATCGCAAAGGGCGCTCTCGGTGCCGGTGTGCTGGCCACCGACGACATCCACGGCGACTACAAGCGGCTCAAGGACCGCGGCGTGGAGTTCCTCCAGGAGCCGCAGGAGCGGCCGTACGGCACCGAGGCACTCTTCCGCGACGACTCCGGCAACTGGTTCTCCTTCACCCAGCGCCGCGAGGGCGGTCTGGACTTCGAGAAGGAGTGGAGCTAGCCGGCTCTGCCCTGTCCTTCTGCCGACCTCGGTACTGCGGCCTCCCGGTCCCGCTCCTTACTTTCCCGACAGCGGCAGCATCGGGAAGCTGCCCGTGTCCGTCGGCGCGTGCTCCGGCAGCCACAGCACCGCCACCGCCCCCTCGGCCGGCACATGCTCCGGCACCCCGGGCGCCCGGATGTTGCGGAACGTCAGCCGGGCGCCCAGCACCCGCGCCTGCCCCGCCGCGATCGTCAGACCCAGGCCGTGGCCCTGGCCCGAGCGGTCCGACCTGCCCGTACGGAACCGGCTCGGGCCCTCGGCCAGCAGCTCCTCGGGGAAGCCGGGCCCGTGGTCACGTATCCGGATCACCCGGCCCTCGACGGACACCTCGATGGGCGGCTTGCCGTGCCGTGCCGCGTTCGCCAGCAGGTTGAACAGCACCCGCTCCAGACGGCGCGGGTCCGTGGTGACCTCCGACTCGTGGATCACCCTGACCTCGACGTCCGCGTCCTTCGCGGCCATCCGCCGGGTCACGAACTCACCCAGCATGATGTCCTGCAACTCGGCCCGCTCGGACGCGCCGTCCAGACGAGCCACCTCCAGGACGTCCTCCACGAGCGTCCGCATGGCCTTCGCGCGGTCCAACACCAGTTCGGTGGGGCGGCCCGGCGGCAGCAGCTCCGCCGCGGTGAGCAGGCCCGTGACCGGCGTGCGCAGCTCATGCGCGATGTCCGCCGTCACCCGGCGTTCCGCCTCCAGCCGCTGCTGCAACGCGTCCGCCATCGCGTCCACCGCCCGCGCCAGATCGTCCGTCTCGTCGCGTACGACACCACCGATCGCGTCCCGTACGCGCACGTCCGCCTCGCCCTTGGCGACCCGGTTCGCCGCGGCGGCCGCCTTGCGCAGCCGGCCCGACAGCTGCCCGCCGATCAGCACGCCGAGCGCGGAGCCGCCGAGGACGACCGCGATCGAACCGATGATCAGGGCCTGGTCGAGGTCCTTGATCACCCCGACGCTGCGGTCCGTGCGGGTGTGCAGGGACAGCACCCGGCCGTCCTTGAGCGGTACGGCGGCCCAGGTGTCCGGCACCCCGTTGCGGTCCCAGGACGCGAAGGTGGCGCGCCTGCCCTGCATGACCTTCTCCAGCAGATCCCGCGGGATGGCCGGATCGTCGATCTTGGTCCCGAACGTCTGGGTGCGCCCGGACTCGTACATCCGCTGCGCCACCTGGATGCGCTCGTCGGCGAGGTCGCGTGCGCTGTTCAGCATCGACACCTGCGCCGCGTTGTGCACGACCAGGCTCAACGCGATCGCGACGAGCGCTCCGACCAGGGCGATCGCCGCGCTGAGCTTCCATCTCAGACCGGTGCGTATGGCCGCGTCCTCGGGGACGAGGCGGCCGATGATCCCCCGCATGCTCCTGTCCTCGCTCACGCCTTCAACTTGTAGCCGAAGCCGCGGACCGTCTCGATCCGGTCCTGGCCGATCTTGGTGCGCAGCCGCTGCACATGGACGTCGACGACACGGGTGTCCCCGCCCCAGCCGTAGTCCCACACGCGCTCCAGCAGCTTGTCGCGCGACAGCACGGTGCCGGGCGCCGACGAGAACTCGAGCAGCAGGCGCATCTCGGTCGGCGTCAGGGCCACCGGCTGCCCGGCCCGCCGGACCTCCATCCCCTCGGTGTCGACCTCCAGGTCGCCGAAGGTGAGGACCCCGTCGTCCCCGGACGAGGTGTCCTCGGCCGCCCGGCCGGCGCCGCTCGCGTGCCCGAAGCGGCGAAGCACCGCACGGATGCGCGCCACCAGCACGGCGCCGTCGAAAGGCTTGGTCACGTAGTCGTCGGCGCCCGCTTCCAGACCGAGCACCACGTCGATCGAGTCGGCCCGCGCGGACAACATGATCACCGGCACGGTCGACTCGTCGCGGATGCGCCGGCACAGGCTGACCCCGTCCAGGCCGGGAACCATCACGTCCAGCAGGGCGATGTCGGGACGGCGGGCGCGGAACGCCTCCAACCCCGACAGGCCGTCGGGCATGGCGGTCACCGCGAAGCCGTCCCGCTCCAGCGCGAGCTGGGTGGCCTCGCGGATGACGTCGTCGTCCTCGACGAACAGGACGTGTGTCTGCTCTGCCATCCGCTGCTCTCAGTAGGGGTCCGTGTCAGTTCTTGGTGGGGGCGGCGGTGCCGCTGTTGCCCACAGCGTTGCTGTACTCGTTGCGCGTGCGGGATATCTCGGTGAAGTGGCTGGTCCTCCAGTCGTAGGTGATCACTTCCTCGCTGGAGGGGTACGACACCGGGTCGCCCTTCTCGTACATCTGCTGGGTCACCACCAGGTCGCCGCGGTCGATCTCCGCGTAGACCGGCGGCTCCTCGGCCTTGAACACATTCTGGTACCTGTGGTTCTTCATCCGGTACACGTACGAGCCGATCCCGACCGCGTCACCGCACGTCATCACGTTGACCACGATGTCGTCGACATCGCCGCCTGTGAGGTCGCCGTAGGACACGTCGACCGGATACTCGTCGGCCACGCAGGGCTTCAGGTCCTCCTTGACCACCTTGGCGACCTGCGGGTCATCTTTGACGATCTTCACCACTTCGGCGCGTGTGGGCTCCTTGGTGGTGGGCGACGGCGACGGCGTGGCGGCACCCGAGATCACCGGGTCGCTGCCCGCGGGGCCCTCGTCCCGGGCGCCCGCGCCGCCGGTGGCGCAGGCGGAGACGAAAAGCCCGAGGGCGGTGACCGCGGCCACCGCCGCCGTCACCGCCTTCAGGGCTCCGCTGAGCCGTATGACCCCCGTGCCTAGGCCGCGCAACGCTCCCGCTCCTCACGCTCCAGCGCGCGTGCGTCCAGGTCGCGGGCTTCCAGCTCCTCCCGGAGCCGGGCGAGCGCCCGGTGCAGCGTGCTCTTGACCGTACCGGCCGACATGCCGAGGGCGGCGGCCGTCTCCTCCGTGGACATCTGCTCCCAGTGTCGCAGCACGACGACGCTGCGCTGCTTGGGAGCGAGCACCTTCAGCACGTCCATCAGCAGGGCACGGGCCGCGTGCTGCTCCGTGGAGTCCTCCACCGACGCGTCCGGGAGCTGCTCGGTGGGGACCTCCTCCAGTTTGCGCGAGCGCCACCACTCGGTCCGCGTGTTGATCATGACGCGGCGCAGGTAGGCGTCGGCCAGCCGCTTGTCCGCGATGCCGTCCCAGCGGCCGTACGTGCGCACCAGCGCGGTCTGCAGCAGGTCCTGGGCGTCGGTCGGGTCGGGGACCAGCCGGCGCGCGCTGCGCAGCAGCGCGTCCTGCCGGGTACGTACGTACTCTTCGAACTCGAGCACCTCGCCGTGCGCCATTCCAACCGCCTCCGTTCCCCGTTTTCCGACCTGTGGTCCGGCTGCGCCCCGCAGCCCGGCCGGTTCCTCACAACCTCGAGTGGGCTCGTCCCGAGCCCCGGTGCCGCACTGTCGGCGGCACGCATATGAAGTTACGGACGAGTTGTCACGGCGTTGTCCGTTCCAGGCTGCGGAGAGCACTCGGCTGTCCGTCGGTTGTGTAACAGGCGTAGGAACGGGGTAAAGGCAGGCGGGAGTTGGGGCGGGTACGGGGTGATTCGTCAGGCGGGTAGGGGGCGGGAGGCTGTGATGTGGCGGCGGTGTCGCTGTGACGGGACCAAGGGATGGCTGTGAAGTCACCGAGCGGGGCGCTCGGACGGGTCAGGTGAGGGGCAGGCGGTAGAGGCGCCCCGGGAGGGGCTCCACCAGGCCGTCGGAGACCAGGCCGTCCAGGGCGCGGGCGCGCTGCACCGGGTCGTCCCACACGCGGTCGAGCATCGACTGCGGTACCGGGCCCACGGCCTCCCGCAGCACGGCCAGCAGTCGGCCGCGCACCTGACGGTCGGTGCCCGCGTACGTCTGGCCGCGGCGCGGCGGGCCGTCGTGCTCGGGCTTCCCGGCCAGCCGCCAGGCGCAAAGCGTGGCGACCGGGCAGCGGTGGCAGTTCTCGTTCTTCGCCGTGCAGATCAGCGCGCCCAGTTCCATGGAGGCGGCGGCCCAGCGCGCGGCGGTGCGCTCGTCCTCCGGCAGCAGTTCCCGGGCGAGCCTGCGCTCGGCGGCGGTGGTGGCGTTGGGCGGGTACTGCACGCCGGTGACCGCGCGGGCCAGGACCCGGCGCACATTGGTGTCGAGCACCGGGTGCCGCTGGCCGTACGCGAACGACGCGACGGCGGCGGCCGTGTACTCGCCGATGCCGGGCAGGGCGAGGAGCTGGGCGTGGTCGGTGGGGACGTCGCCGCCGTGCCGTTCCGTTATGGCGACCGCGGCGCCGTGCAGGCGGAGGGCGCGGCGGGGGTAGCCGAGGCGGCCCCAGGCGCGGACCGCTTCGCCGGGGGGTTCCTTGGCCAGGTCGGCCGGGCGGGGCCAGCGGGTGAGCCACTGCTCGTAGACGGGCAGGACGCGGTTGACCGGCGTCTGCTGCAGCATGAACTCACTGACCATCACGCCCCAGGGGCCGGCCTCCGGGCGCCGCCACGGGAGATCACGGGCGTGCTGCTCGAACCAGGCGATGACCGGGCCGTGCAGGACCGTGCCGGGGGCTTGGCCGGTGGCGGTGGAGCCGGGGGTGCCGTCGGTCTGGGCGGTGGCGGTGGCGGTGGCGGGGGTGGGGGCGGTGGGTGCAGTCATGGCGTAGTCGATCCTGCCATGCCGGGGGTGGTCGGGTGGGGGACCGGCTCGGGGTCGTTTTGTCCGGGATGACCTCTCGTGGGCTCCGGCGGTCGGGCTCGGTGTCCGTGGGTGAGGGCACCTCCCCGGAGAGCCACCGGCTCGGCGGACGCGGTTCTCCGAGATGATGATCCGGAAAAGTTGTGGCCCGGGCGGCGGGTGGGGCCAGGTGTGGGGGAGATCTCTCGTACAGTTTGCGCCGTGGGATCTCTGCGCAATCCGGTTGGGCCGCTTCCCTCCTCCATCTACTGGCGACGGAGGGCCGTAGTGCTGTCCGTGGTCGCCCTGTTGGTGCTGCTCGTCGTGTGGGCGGTCACCTCGTCCGGCGGCGGCGGGAAGAACAAGGCGGACGGCTCGAACGGCAAGCGTCCCACGTCGTCGATCACGCCGGGCCCGTCCGGTACGGGGCCCGCGATCAGTCAACGCCCGGGCGGGCGTGACGAGTCGGGCGGTGGCGACGGTTCCGGGTCCTCCGGGTCGTCGGGCTCCGGAGCCTCCGGCGGAACGGGCGGCGCCGGATCCGGTGGCACGGGCGACGGGGCCAACGGCGGTGGCAGCGGCGGCACTTCCTCTTCCGCCGACCAGCTACCCGTCGGCGGCGGCGCGATGCTGCCCAACTGTGCTTCGGGCGCGGTGCAGTTGACGCTGCGGAGCCTGCACAACACCTACGAGCCCGGGGACACCCCCACCTTCCAGCTGATCGCCAAGAACACCTCCGGCAGCGACTGCAAGGTCGACCTCGGCCCCAAGTACGCGGTGCTGACGATCACTCAGACCGGAAGCGGCAACGCCTTCTGGACCTCGGCGGACTGCCCCGGCGGCTCGGGCGGCGCGCTGTTCCGGGTGCCCGCGAACGAGCAGGTCACCTACACCGTGAAGTGGGACCGCAAGCACAGCGCACCCAACTGCGCGACACCGCCGGCGGGTTCCGCGCCGGCGGGCACCTACCTGGTCGAGGCGAAGGTCCCCGGCTTCCCGAAGACGCAGACGTCGTTCGTGCTGGCGAAGGACTAGGGGCCTGTCTTTCGCATGAGCTCGGCGTCGCGGGCCCCGGCCCGCGGGTACGGCAACCCCGACTGCCGGGTGCCGTGCACGTCACAGTGCCCCGGCCCCGGCTCAGCCGTCGGTCAGACGTACCGTTCGAGGATCGAGGACTCCGCCAGCCGCGACAGGCCCTCGCGTACGCTCCGCGCCCGGGCCTCGCCCACGCCGTCCACCGTCTGCAGGTCGTCCACGCTGGCCGCGAGCAGTTTCTGGAGGCCGCCGAAGTGCTCCACCAGGCGGTCGATGATCGCGCCGGGCAGCCGCGGGACCTTCGCCAGCAGGCGGAAGCCGCGCGGGGACACCCCGGAGTCGAGCGCCTCGGGGGAGCCGGTGTAACCCAGCGCCTTGGCGACCGTGGACATCTCCAGGAGCTCCGCGTGGCTCAGCGCGTCCAGCTCGGCCAGCGCCTCCTCGACCGTGCGGGAACGCTTCGCGGTCGGTTCCGGCACGTAGTCGCGGACCACCAGTTCGCGCTCGGGCTCCACGCCCGCGATCAACTCGTCGAGTTGGAGGGCGAGGAGGCGGCCGTCCGTGCCCAGCTCGACCACGTACTCCGCGATCTCGGTGGCGATGCGGCGCACCATCTCCAGCCGCTGCGCCACCGCGGAGACGTCCCGGACCGTCACCAGGTCCTCGATCTCCAGCGCGGACAGCGTCCCGGCCACCTCGTCCAGGCGGAGCTTGTACCGCTCCAGGGTGGCCAGGGCCTGGTTGGCGCGGGACAGGATCGCCGCCGAGTCCTCCAGGACGCGGCGCTGCCCGTCGACGTACAGCGCGATCAGCCGCATCGACTGGGAGACGGAGACCACCGGGAAGCCGACCTGCTTGCTCACCCGGTCCGCCGTACGGTGCCGGGTGCCCGTCTCCTCCGTGGGGATCGTCGCGTCGGGCACGAACTGCACGCCCGCCCTGAGGATCTTCGACAGGTCCGAGGACAGCACGATGCCGCCGTCGAGCTTGCACAGCTCGCGCAGGCGGGTCGCCGTGAACTCGACGTCCAGGACGAAGCCGCCCGTGCACATCGCCTCGACGGTCTTGTCCGAGCCGAGCACGATGAGGCCGCCGGTGTTGCCGCGGAGCACGCGCTCCAGTCCGTCACGCAGGGGCGTGCCAGGTGCCACGGCGCTCAGTGAGGCGCGCATCAGGCGATCGGAACCGGCACTCCCACCGGACTTTCCGGGAGCTGCTGCCCGGTCGTTGGCTGCCACTGCACTCCTCCGGTCGCAGGTTCTGGGGCGCTCCCGTATCGCACACTCGGTTCGACGGGCGAGACCAGGGCAAAGTCTACCGGCGGTCCTCCTCCTCCCGTGGGGCCTCTCGGCGACGGGAGCGGGGGAGGACCCGCAGCGCGTCCCCCACGTCCGCCACTTCCAGCACCTTCATCCCGGACGGGATCCTCCCAGGATCGGTAGGTACGAGGGCGTGGGTGAAGCCCAGGCGGTGGGCCTCGGCCAGGCGGCGCTGGACGCCCGTGACCCGTCTGACCTCTCCGGCGAGGCCGACCTCGCCGATCGCCACCAGGTTCTTGGGCAGCGGGGTGTCGCTCGCGGCGCTCGCCAGTGCCAGTGCCACCGCCAGGTCGGCGGCCGGTTCGGAGAGCTTCACGCCGCCGACGGTCGCGGAGTAGATGTCCCGCTTGCCCAGGGCGCTGATCCGGCCGCGCTGTTCCAGCACGGCGAGCATCATCGAGACGCGGGAGGTCTCCAGGCCGGACGTCGTACGCCGCGGGGAGGGGATCTGCGAGTCGACGGTCAGGGCCTGCACCTCGGCCACCAGGGGGCGGCGGCCCTCCAGGGTGACGGTGAGGCAGGTGCCGGGGACCGGCTCGTCGCGGCGGGTCAGGAACAGGCCGCTGGGGTCCGCGAGACCCGTGATGCCCTCGTCGTGGAGCTCGAAGCAGCCGACCTCGTCCGTGGCGCCGTAGCGGTTCTTGACGCCCCGGACCAGGCGCAGGCGCGCGTGCCGGTCGCCCTCGAAGTGCAGGACGACGTCCACCAGGTGCTCCAGCAGGCGCGGGCCCGCGATCGCGCCGTCCTTGGTGACGTGGCCCACCAGGAGCGTGGCCATGCCGCGCTCCTTGGAGGCGCGGATCAGGGCCCCGGCGACCTCGCGCACCTGGGCCATGCCGCCGGGCGCGCCGTCGATCTCCGGGGAGGCGACGGTCTGGACCGAGTCGAGCACGAGCAGGGACGGCTTGACCGCGTCCAGGTGGCCGAGGACGGCCGCGAGGTCCGTCTCCGCCGCCAGGTAGAGGTCGTCGTGGATGGCTCCGATGCGGTCGGCGCGCAGCCGCACCTGGCTCGCGGACTCCTCGCCGGTCACATACAGCGTGCGGTGCTCGTCGCTCGCCGCCTTCGCCGCGACGTCGAGCAGCAGCGTGGACTTGCCGACGCCGGGTTCGCCCGCCAGCAGCACGACCGCGCCCGGTACGAGTCCGCCGCCGAGGACGCGGTCCAGCTCGGGCACGCCGGTGGGGCGGGCGGCGGCCTGCCGCCCGTCGACCTGGCCGATCGGCAGGGCGGAGGTGGTCACCCGCCCCGGTGTCGTCGTCCGCACGGCGGGCGCGCCGTACTCCTCGATCGTCCCCCAGGCCTGGCATTCGGGGCAGCGGCCGAGCCACTTGGCCGTCTGCCAGCCGCACTCGGTGCAGCGGTAGGACGGCCGGTCCTTGGAGGTCTTCGTACGGGCAGCCATGGTCGAAACCGTAGCGGGGGCCACTGACAACCGGCTCAGGGCAACCGGGAGCAGAGCCTCGGCAGGGCGGTCCTACAATCCGGCGCCCTGCCGCCCTGCGCGCCCCCCAAGATGCGGAATACATCGTTCCTGTCCCCTTATGAGGGATCGTTTCACCCGTACGGAGTAAAAGTGCTCAAGGGGGAAGAAGGTGCCGGTCATCGCCGCCTACGGTCGCACGGGTGATGAGCAGCAGGCCGGAGATCTCGACGCACGCCACCGGCGCACACCCGGCGCGCTACGACGCGCGGCAGCGGGGAAGCGCGCCCCGTGGCGCGACCCCTCGCACCCTGGCGCAGCGCCTGCCCGCGCGCTATGACCCCTACGTGGACGGGCTGTTCACCTACTGCCTGTCCGTGCTGTGCGATCACGACGCGGCGACCGAGACCCTCGGGGACGCCCTCGCGCTCGCCGAGCGCCGCGGCACCCGCGGCCCGCGGTCCCACGACGACCACCGCGCCTGGCTGTACGCCCTCACCCGCTGGTCCTGTCTGCGCCGCCTCGCCGAGGCGCGCCACCGCCGGGCCGGGCGCGACCGCGACCTCGGCGCGCACAAGGAAGCCGCCGACCGGCGCGCCGCCGCGGCCCTCGGCACCACCCCCGAGCCGACCGAGGAGACCGAGGAGCTACGCCGCCGCGAGCTCGCCCAGCTCGCCTGGCCGGAGGCCGCCGGCACCACCCCCGAGCAGCGGGAAGCGCTGGAACTCGCGGTACGCCACCAGCTCGCCCCCCGCGAGGTCGCCGCCGTGCTCGGCCTGGACCCCACCGCCACCCGGGAGCTGCTGGCCGCCGCCGCCTGCGAGGTGGAGCGCACCCGTGCCGCCCTCGCCGTCGTCGAGACCGGCACCTGTCCGGACGTCGCCCGCCTCACCGGCGACCACCAGCTCGTCCTCAGCGCCGCCCTGCGCCGCGAACTCGTCCGGCACGTCGACGACTGCCCGCGCTGCCGCCGCACCGCCGAGCGCGCCGTTCCCGGCACCTGGCCCGGCACCAGCGTCACCCCCGCCGCGCTACCCGTCCTTCAGGCCCCGCGCGCGGCCCTGCACACCGCGATGACGCACGCCGTACGCGCGCGTGGCGGCGCCCCCCGCTTCGACCGGCGCGGCTTCCCCATGGATCCGAAGGACCACGCGGCCCGCCGCGACCGCCTCCGCGCGCGTGCCGTCACCACGACCGTCGTCGCAACCGTGGTCGCCGCCCCGGTGTTCGCCCTGTGGGCCGCCTACCGCGGCCCCCTCACCGGCGAGGCCGCCGACGGCCGCCCCGTCACCGCGCGCGAGGTGGAGGGCACGGCGCCGCTCGGCGGCGAGGGCGCGGGCGGGTACGAGAACGCGGGCAACGCCAGCGCGAGGCCCGGCGCCCGCGTCCCCGGCAAGGACGGACGCACACCCGACGTCTCCGTCGAGGTCATCGGCGTGTCGACGGGCGCCCCGGGCGAGGGGCACCTGGCGGTGACGGCCCGCAACGACGGCACCACCACCTTGATCACCCTCACCGCGTCCGGCGGCTCACCGGTCCACTGGTCCGCGACCACGGGCGCCTCCTGGCTGTACATCAACCAGTCCTCGGGCACGCTCGACCCCGGCGCGTCGTTCACGATCCGCGTCTACGTCGACCACCTCCACGAGCCCGCCGGCCCCTGGCACGCGCAGGTGGCGGTGGCCCCGGCGGGCGCCGTCGTCTCGATCGACGGCTACGGCGCGGCGGGCCCGTCCGAGCCGCGCCCCACCCCCACCCGGACCGTACCGTCCGACCCCTCACCGACCGGTCCGCCGCCCGGCTCCGACCCCACCCCAGGCGACCCGACCCCGACCGACCCGCCGACCTCCAGCCCGTCGCCCTCCGACCCATCGGCCTCCAGCCCGACGCCCACCGACAGCGGCGCGCCGAGCCCCGCCTCGTAGGCCGCCTTGTCCGTGCCGATACCGTCAGGCCACGGGATCCGCGGGATGCGGTGCCACCAGCGGCAGCTGCGACGCCAGGCGCTGCTCGCACAGCTCGGCCAGGCGGTCGTACCCCGCCTTGCCCATCAGCTCGGTCAGCTCCGCCCGGTAGGAGACGTACACCGGCTCGCCCGCGCCGTGCGCCGACGTCGCCGACGTGCACCACCAGTGCAGGTCGTGGCCGCCCGGACCCCAGCCCCGGCGGTCGTACTCACCGATCGACACCTGCAGCACCCGGGTGTCGTCGGGCCGGTCGATCCACTCGTACGTGCGCCGGATCGGCAGCTGCCAGCACACGTCCGGCTTGGTCTCCAGCGGTTCGCGGCCCTCCCTGAGGGCGAGGATGTGCAGCGAGCAGCCCGCGCCGCCCGCGAACCCGGGGCGGTTCTGGAAGATGCACGAGCCCTGGTACGGGCGGGTCTGCCGGGACCCTTCGTCGTCCTCCGCGACCCAGCCCGTCTCCGTGCCCACGTCATGGTGCTGCCAGATCTCCGGGGTGAGCCGTGCCACGTGCTCGGCCACCCGCTTCTCGTCGTCCTCGTCCGAGAAGTGCGCCCCCAACGTGCAGCACCCGTCGTCCGCGCGGCCCGCCTGGATGCCCTGGCAGCCGCTCCCGAAGATGCAGTTCCAGCGCGAGGTCAGCCATGTCAGATCGCAGCGGAAGACCTGCTCGTCGTCGGTCGGATCCGGAAACTCCACCCATGCGCGCGCGAAGTCGAGCCCCTTCTCGTCACTCGCCTTCAGGGCTTTCTTCGCCATCTTCAGGGCCTTCTCCGACGGGGACGCCTTCGCCTGCGAAGAATCCTGCGATCCCTTGGAGGATTTGTCGGTCTTCGCCTTTTTCGTCTTTGGCACGCCTCCAGAGTAAGTGGCCCCGGACCGCTCCGGGGACGGCAGATCCCGACACTGGCAGTAGCGTTCCGTACATGAGACTCGGTGTCCTCGACGTGGGTTCGAACACGGTGCATCTGCTGGTGGTGGACGCCCACCCCGGCGCGCGCCCCCTGCCCGCGCACTCGCATAAGGCGGAGCTGCGGCTCGCCGAACTCCTGGACGGCGGTGGAGCCATCGGCCGGGAGGGCGTGGACAGGCTGATCGCCGTCGTCCGGGACGCCCTCCAGGCCGCCGAGGACAAGGGCGTCGAGGACCTGCTGCCGTTCGCCACCTCCGCGGTGCGCGAGGCCGGCAACGCCGACGACGTCCTCGCCCGGGTCGAGGACGCCACGGGCGTCGAGTTGCAGGTGCTGACCGGCGAGGAGGAGGCCCGGCTGACCTTCTTCGCCGCCCGCCGCTGGTTCGGCTGGTCCGCGGGCAAACTCCTCGTCCTCGACATCGGCGGCGGCTCCCTGGAGATCGCCTACGGCATCGACGAGGAACCCGACGCCGCGGTGTCCCTGCCGCTGGGCGCCGGCCGGCTGACCGCCGCCTGGCTGCCCGGCGACCCGCCCGACCCCGAGGACGTCAGGGCGCTGCGCCGCCACGTACGGACCGAGATCGCCCGCACGGTCGGCGAGTTCAGCCGCTTCGGGGCGCCCGACCACGTCGTCGCCACCTCCAAGACGTTCAAGCAGCTCGCCCGCCTCGCCGGGGCCGCCCGCTCCGCCGAGGGCCTGTACGTCCAGCGCGAGCTGAAGCGGGAGTCACTGGAGGGCTGGGTGCCCCAGCTCGCCGGGATGACGGCCGCGCAGCGCGCGGAGCTCCCGGGCGTCTCCGACGGCCGCGCGGGCCAGCTGGTGGCCGGGGCGCTGGTCGCGGAGGCGGCGATGGATCTGTTCGGCGTGGAGACGCTGGAGATATGCCCCTGGGCACTGCGGGAGGGCGTGATCCTGCGGCGGCTGGACCACATGGGCTCTGTGTGAGCCCGCAGGGGCGCGGGTCTGCGACAGATGCGACTCCCCGGCGTGGGCGCGAGCGGCCACGGCCCGTGACGCCGAGCTGATCCACAAGACAGCCCCTAGTGACCTCGGCCACCCCCACCCCCCACTCCCGGCCCAACCGCCGGAGGCACCCCGTACCCTGTCCCTCGTGGCAGAACCAGCGGTGCGCATCCCGGATGCGAAGGTCGCGCTGTCGACGGCCTCCGTCTACCCGGAGTCGACGGCGACGGCCTTCGAGATCGCCGCGCGCCTCGGGTACGACGGGGTCGAGGTCATGGTGTGGACCGACCCGGTCAGCCAGGACATCGAGGCGCTGCGCCGACTCAGCGACTACCACCAGATCCCCATTCTGGCCGTCCACGCCCCCTGTCTGCTGATCACACAGCGGGTGTGGTCCACCGACCCCTGGGTCAAACTCCAGCGGGCCCGCGCGGCCGCCGAGAAGCTCGGCGCCGGCACCGTCGTGGTGCATCCGCCCTTCCGCTGGCAGCGGCAGTACGCGCGTGACTTCGTCGACGGCGTCTGGCGCATGGCGAACGAGACAGATGTGCGGTTCGCCGTCGAAAACATGTACCCGTGGCGCTACAGGGACCGCGAGATGCTCGCCTACGCCCCCGACTGGGACGTCACGAAGGACGACTACCGGCACTTCACGATCGACCTCAGCCACGCCGCGACGGCCCGCACGGACGCCCTGCAGATGCTCGACCGCATGGGCGACCGCCTCGGCCACGTCCACCTCGCCGACGGCAACGGCTCGAACAAGGACGAGCACCTCGTCCCCGGCCGCGGCGTACAGCCCTGCGCCGAGGTCCTGGAGCGGCTGGCTCTGGGCGGCTTCGACGGGTACGTCGTCATCGAGGTCAACACCCGCCGCGCCATGTCCGGCGCCGAGCGCGAGGCGGACCTCGCGGAGGCCCTCGCCTTCACCCGGCTGCACCTGGCGTCGGCGGTGCGGGTGCCCCGCCGGTGAGCGTGCTCGGACCCAGCTGAGACCCGCGTCCCGCATTCCGGACATCGTGTCCGTCCCTTGGAGCACCGGCGTACGCTCGACGTGAGCCAGAACTCCGCCAGGCTCCCTGGTGGAACTCTCCGAAGGAGCGAGCGACGATGCCCGAGCTGAGGTCCCGCACAGTCACCCACGGCCGCAACATGGCGGGCGCCCGCGCCCTTATGCGCGCCTCCGGTGTACCCGGTGCGGACATCGGACGGAAGCCGATCATCGCCGTCGCCAACTCCTTCACCGAGTTCGTCCCGGGCCACACCCACCTCCAGCCGGTCGGCCGGATCGTCAGCGAGGCGATCAAGGAGGCCGGCGGTATTCCGCGTGAGTTCAACACCATCGCGGTGGACGACGGCATCGCCATGGGCCACGGCGGCATGCTGTACTCCCTGCCCTCCCGCGACCTGATCGCGGACAGCGTGGAGTACATGGTGGAGGCCCACTGCGCCGACGCCCTGGTCTGCATCTCCAACTGCGACAAGATCACCCCGGGCATGCTGATGGCCGCGCTGCGCCTGAACATCCCGACGGTCTTCGTCTCCGGCGGCCCCATGGAGTCCGGCCGGGCCACCCTGGTCGACGGCACCGTCCGCACCCTCGACCTGGTCGACGCGATCTCCGACGCCGTGAACGACAAGGTCTCCGACGAGGACATCCTCCGTATCGAGGAGAACGCCTGTCCGACCTGCGGCTCGTGTTCCGGCATGTTCACCGCCAACTCGATGAACTGCCTGACCGAGGCGATCGGCCTCTCCCTCCCCGGCAACGGCTCGGTCCTCGCCACCCACACCGCCCGCGAGCAGCTGTACGTGGACGCGGCCCGCACGGTCATGGACCTCACCCGCCGCTACTACGAGCAGGACGACGACACGGTCCTGCCGCGCAACATCGCCACCTTCTCCGCCTTCGAGAACGCGATGGCCCTCGACATCGCGATGGGCGGCTCCACCAACACGATCCTGCACCTGCTGGCGGCGGCCCAGGAGGCGGGCGTCCCCTTCGGCCTGGAGGAGATCGACCATGTCTCGCGCCGGGTCCCGTGCCTGGCGAAGGTCGCCCCGAACGTCGCCAAGAACCGCACGTACTACATGGAGGACGTGCACCGCGCCGGCGGCATCCCCGCCCTCCTCGGCGAGCTGCACCGCGCGGGCCTGCTGAACGAGGACGTGCACGCCGTCCACAGCCCCTCCCTCGCGGACTGGCTGAAGACGTGGGACGTCCGCGGCGGCTCCCCCTCCCCGAAGGCCGTGGAACTGTGGCACGCGGCCCCCGGCTGCGTCCGCTCGGCCGAGGCGTTCTCCCAGTCGGAGCGCTGGGAGGCCCTCGACGAGGACGCGGAGAACGGCTGCATCCGCTCCGCGGAGCACGCGTACTCCAAGGACGGCGGTCTCGCGGTCCTCAAGGGCAACCTGGCCGAGGACGGCTGCGTGGTGAAGACCGCGGGCGTCGACGAGTCGATCTGGACCTTCGAGGGCCCGGCGGTGGTCTGCGAGTCGCAGGAGGAGGCCGTCGAGAAGATCCTCACCCAGCAGGTCAAGGAGGGCGACGTCGTCGTCATCCGCTACGAGGGCCCCAAGGGCGGCCCCGGCATGCAGGAGATGCTGTACCCGACCTCGTACCTGAAGGGCCGGGGCCTCGGGAAGGCCTGCGCGCTGATCACGGACGGCCGCTTCTCCGGCGGCACGTCGGGCCTGTCGATCGGCCACGCGTCCCCCGAGGCGGCCTCCGGCGGCACGATCGCCCTGGTGCGGGACGGCGACCGCATCCGCATCGACATCCCGAACCGCACGATCGAGCTCCTGGTGTCCGACGAGGAGCTCGACACCCGCCGTGCCGCGCTGAACGGCGTCTACGCCCCCGCGAACCGCGACCGCAAGGTCTCCGCGGCACTGCGCGCGTACGCCGCGATGGCGACGAGCGCGGACAAGGGCGCCGTGCGCGATGTGACCAAGCTGGGCTGAGGGTTCACTCCGGGAAGGGCCGTCCGTCGCCGGGCGGCCCTTTCGCGTCCTACCAGCGGGCCGGCTCGCGTCCGTCGACGGCGAAGACGGTGCCGTCGGGGGCGGTGGCGTAGACGTGGTGGTCGATGACCAGGGGTTCGGGCAGCGCGGCCATGACCCGGTCCGAGCTCGGGCCCAGCCGTGGCCGGGTCTGACCGGTGAGCTTCCCGTCACGGGCGTCGACGGCGATGAGCCGCCCGTCGGCCGCCGTGAAGTACACCTGCCCATCGGCCACGACCGGCGCCGAGCCGCGGCTCACCGACGTTTCCAGATGCCACAGTTCCTTCCGCGTGTCCAGGTCGACGGCCTTCAGCGCACCGCCCGCCGCCAGGAGGTAGACGACGGTTCCGTGCACGGTGGCGTGCGCGCTCTCCAGCGCGATGGTCAGGGGTACGCGGCGCTCCGACCCGGAACCGGGGGCGTAGCGGACGACCGCTCTCGTCTCCCCGTAGGCGCCCAGGGAGAGGAAGAAGAGGGAGCCGTCCTCGGAGGCGAAGGGTTCGAGCTGCCCGCTGAGCCGGGCGTCCCACCGCACGTCGCCGGTCACCGGGTCCACCGCGGTGACGCGCGTCCTGCTCCCGTCGTCGGAGACGCTCGCCGCGTACGCCGTCGGGTCTCCGGGGAACGAGGTGAACAGGGGCATGCTCTGGCCGGGGATCCGCCGGCGCCATTTCGTGTCGCCCGACGCGCTGTCGACGCCGGTGACGGTGCCGTCCTTGCCGGTGATCAGCAGCGTGCCTCCGGCGGACCGCAATCCGTTGTACGACGGGACGCCGCGCTGCCAACGCGTCCTGCCCGAAGCGGGGTCCAACGCCTCCAGCCGCTGCCCCTCGCCCAGCAGCGGCTGGACGAGACCCCCTGACAGGACCGGCGGCCCACTCCTGAGCGCCGTGGCGACGCCGTGCCGCCACAGCAGCGTGCCGTCGGCCGGATCGAGGGCGTAGACGAGCCCTGCCCGTGCGCAGAGCAGCTTCCCCGCCCCGTAAGAACAGTGGGGCGTATTGGTGCCTCCGGAAACCGGAGGCGTCTGCCATTGATGGAATCCGTCCGCCGGGGCCGACCGGGTGGTGGCCCGCGGCGGCCCGCCGTCTCCCAGCAGGGGAATCGAGGCGAACGCGCCGACGGCCACCAGACCGAGCGCCCCGGCGGCCAGAGCCACCCGCTTGCGCAGCAGCCCCCTCAGCCGCGGCTGCGGCTTCTCGGGGCCGGCCGCGGACTTCGGTACGTCGCTGTCGCCCGTCCGCTGTGCCGGTATGAACGGCTGGGTGTCGTACGAGGCCGCCACCGACCGCAGTTCCCGCATCAGTTCGTCCGGCGTGGGCCGGTCCTCGGGCTCCTTGGCGAGGCACCGCAGCACCAGCGGCGCCAGATCGTCCGGTACGCCGGCCAACTCCGGTTCGTCGTGCACCACCTGGTAGGCCACGATGTACGGACTGTCCGAGTCGAACGGCCCCCGCCCGGTGGCCGCGTGCACCATCACGGACCCGAGCGCGAAGACGTCGGCGGCCGGCCCGACCTCCCTCGGCCGCCGGAACTGCTCGGGCGCCATGAAGGGCGGCGTGCCGATCAGCTTGCCGGTCTCGGTGCGCAGTTCGCTGTCCTTCGGCCGGGAGATGCCGAAGTCGATGACCTTCGGGCCGTCCTCGGCGAGCAGCACGTTGCTCGGCTTGAGATCCCGGTGCACGACCCCGGCCCGATGGATGTCGCGCAGCGCCTCCGCGAGCCCGGCCATCAGCCGGCGCAACTGGGCGGGGACCATGGGCCCGTTCCGCTTCACATGGTCGGACAGGGTCGGTCCGGGGATGAACAGCGTGGCCATCCAGGGCCGTTCGGCCTCCGGGTCGGCGTCGACGACGGGCGCGGTGAAGGCACCGCTCACCCTCCGGGCCGCGGCCACCTCCTGCCGGAAACGGCCCCTGAACTCGGGGTCCTTGGCGTACTCGGCGTGGACGACCTTGACCGCCAGCTTCATCCCGGAGGCGCTGCGGGCCAGGTGCACCACGCCCATGCCGCCGGAGCCCAGGCAGGAGTCCAGACGGTAGTGACCGGCGTACTCGGGAAGTTCCGCTTCCGCGCCCGCTCCGGTGTTGCGCTGTGGCGTCATGGACCACCCCCGTGCTGTTCGTCCGCGCGCGCGACGCACGGAGCCTAGTCGATGACTCGTACGAGACCGAGGCGGCTTGCCAGCCTCCGCGCGCGCGTCATACATGTGTGTTTGAAGATGTGACACGAGGGAATCAACGGGACCCCATGACAGTCATGGGGCTCAACGGGGGAGGATGTCCATGTCTGTCGACCACGTGGAAGACGCCGAGCGCGGCACCGAGCAGCAGGCCGTCACGACGACGGCCCTTCGCTACTACTCGGTCGCCCCGGGCGTCCGGCTCAACGTCCGCAGCGGCCCCGGCACCGGCTACACCATCGTCCGGGTCCTGCCCGAGGGCGCCAAGGTGCCGATCTACTGCCAGACGCCGGGCACGACGGTGACCGGTCCGTACGGCACGAGCAACATATGGGACAACATCGACAGCGGCGAGTACGTCTCTGACGCGTACGTGAACACGGGCAGCGACGGCTACGTCGCCTCGCGCTGCTGACCCGTCCCGCCGCGGGGGCCCGCCCGCCGCCGGAGTGATAATCGACGCGTGAGCGACGACAACGGCACTCCGGACACCCCCAAGGGCGGCCCCCGCCCCGAACCGATCCGCTTCTTCGGCACCACCTGGGTGGATCATGACGGCGGCTACACGGCCCGCCGTATCGCCGTGTCCGCCGGCTCCCTCGCCGCAGCCGCGATCTCCTGCCTCGTCCTGCGCTTCGCCTACCAGGGCCTGAGCATCGCCGACGTCGGCGCACCGGTGACGTTCCTGGTCGTGGTCATGTTCGCCGTGTGCAGCGCACTCGCGTTCGGCCACACCTGGGGAGCCTTCACCAAGCGCCCCGACCCCGAGCGCCAGTCCTCCCTCCGCGGCCTCCTCACCATCGGCTTCGTCGGCTCCCTCCTCGCCTACTTCTTCCGCTCCCTGACCGAGGCCCCCGGCGAGAAACTCCACCGCGAGGAGTACGACCAGGCCCGCGCCGCCCACCAGAAGCGCACCTCGCGCCGCACCGGCAACCCCTCCCGTCGGCGCCGTTCCTGACCCGGGCCCCGCCCAACGCCGCGTAAACCCGCTGCCCCGGCCCCCGCCACCCCGCCACCATGGGCGTATGACCACGCCCTCCCGAGCCGCCCGGGCCCACTCCTTCAACACCGCCGCCGCCCAGTACGCCGCGAACCGCCCCTCCTACCCTCCCGCGCTCTTCGACGCCCTCGAAGACCTCGCCGACCGCCCCCTCGCCGGCGCCCGCGTGGCCGACATCGGCGCCGGCACCGGTATCGCCACCGCCCTGCTCAAGGCCCGCGGCGCGCACGTACTCGCCGTGGAGCCCGGCGCCGGCATGGCCGACCAGTTCCGCCGCACCCTCCCCGACGTCCCCCTCCTGCGCGGCGACGGCAACGCCCTCCCCCTCGCCACCGCCTCCACCGACGTCCTCACCTACGCCCAGTCCTGGCACTGGACCGACCCGGCCCGTTCGGTCCCCGAGGCCCTGCGCGTCCTGCGGCCGGGCGGCGCGCTCGCGCTGTGGTGGAACATGGACGCCCAGGACGTCCCCTGGATAACCGAGCAGGCGGACCGCATCAAGCGCTTCTTCGGCACCGACAAGGCCACCAAGAACGGCGCCGGCGACACCCGTCCCGACCTTGCCTTCGAAGGCGCCCCCGAGATCCCCGCCCACGCCCGCCGCGTCGTCCGCTGGAGCCGCACGGTCCCCGTCGAGACCCACCTCGCCAACGTCGGCAGCCACTCGATCTTCCTGGTCGGCGGCGAGGAACGCGCCAGGGCCTTCCTCGCCGAGGAGCGGGAGCACCTCCTCAAGACCTTCCCGGACGGCCGTGTCGAGGAGGTCTACGACGTGCTATTGATCGTGGCCCGGCGGCTCTAGTAGCTGCGGGCAGTCGTGCCTGGACCGGCACGGCAACGCTCAGCCACCGTCCCGCCCACCGGACAACCCGCCAAGCGCACCCTCCCCGGTGCGAGGATGACCGAAGGACGACGCACCCCGGAGGGCCCCACCACCATGACCCAGAAAGTCGCAGTCCTCGGTACCGGCAAGATCGGCGAAGCCGTGCTCAGCGGAATGATCCGAGCCGGCTGGGCCCCCGCCGACCTCCTGGTGACCGCCCGCCGCCCGGAGCGGGCCGAAGAGCTCCGCAGCCGCTACGGCGTCACCCCGGTCACCAACCCCGAGGCCGCGAAGAGCGCCGACACGCTCATCCTCACGGTCAAGCCCCAGGACATGGGCACGCTCCTGGACGAACTCGCACCTCACGTCCCCGCCGATCGCCTGGTCATCAGCGGCGCCGCCGGCATCCCCACCTCCTTCTTCGAGGCCCGCCTCGCCGTCGGCACCCCGGTCGTCCGCGTCATGACGAACACCCCCGCCCTCGTCGACGCGGCCATGTCCGTCATCTCCGCCGGCACCCACGCCACCGCCGACCACCTGGCCCACACCGAGGAGATCTTCGGCGCCGTCGGCAAGACCCTCCGTGTCCCCGAGTCCCAGCAGGACGCCTGCACCGCGCTGTCCGGCTCAGGCCCGGCGTACTTCTTCTACCTGGTCGAGGCCATGACCGACGCCGGCATCCTGCTCGGCCTGCCCCGCGACAAGGCCCACGACCTCATCGTCCAGTCCGCGATCGGCGCGGCGGTGATGCTCCGCGACAGCGGCGAGCACCCGGTCAAGCTCCGCGAGAACGTCACGTCCCCCGCCGGCACCACCATCAACGCCATCCGCGAACTGGAGAACCACGGCGTACGGGCCGCCCTCATCGCCGCCCTGGAAGCCGCCCGCGACCGCAGCCGCGAACTGGCCTCCGGCAACAACTGACGTCCTCCGGGGGCGGGTGCCGGGTCACCCCGCCCCGCGCACGACCGCCTCCGTGGTCACCACGCGCGCGAACCCGCCACCCTTCAGGGACACCGACCTCCCCATGCCCGGGATCGCGCGCCTACCGAGCCGCGCTCACCACGGGCTCCCGCACCCCGGAGGCCGCCGGCAGCAGGCCGATCGCGCGATAGGCGCCATCCACGGTCGGCCGGGCCACCGCCCGGGCCCGCTCCGCGCCACCGTGCAGCACGTCCTCCACATACGCGGGATCGGCGCACAACTCCCGATGCCGCTCCTGCACCGGCCTCAGCAGCTCGACCACGGCCTCCGCGGTGTCCTTCTTCAGGGCGCCGTACGACGTGTACGCACCGCTCAACTCCTCGGGATCACCCCCGGAGCACGCGGCGAGGATCTCCAGGAGATTGGCCACGCCGGGCCGCGCCTCCCGGTCGTACACGACCTCCGCCCCACTGTCGGTCACCGCACGCATGACCTTCTTCCGTACGACGTCCGGCTCATCGAGCAGGTAGACGATCCCAGGGCCGGAGTCATCGGACTTGCCCATCTTCGACATCGGGTCCTGAAGGTTCATGACGCGGGTCGCGATCTTGGGGGGCGTGGCCCGGGGCACCACGAACGTGTGCCCGTATCGCTGGTTGAACCGCACGGCCAGATCCCGCGCCAGCTCCACGTGCTGCGTCTGGTCGTCCCCGACCGGCACCTCGTCCGTCCCGTACGCCAGGATGTCCGCGGCCATCAGCACGGGATACGTCAGCAGGGACAGCCGTACGCTCCCGCCCCGCTCCCGCTCCCGCGCGGCCTTCTCCTTGTACTGGATCATGCGCCGCATCTCACCGTCGGTGGCCACGCACTCCAGTACGTACGACAGCCGCGCGTGCTCGTCGACGTGGCTCTGGACGAACAGGGTGCACCGCTCCGGCTCGAGCCCAGCCGCCAGCAACAGCGTCGCCGCTTGCCGGCTGAGCCTGCGCACCCGCGCCGGATCATGGTCCACGGTCAAGGCATGCAGGTCGACGACGCAGAAGAGCGCGTCCGCCTGGTGCTGGTCGACGTCCACCCACCGCTGGATGGCGCCCAGGTAGTTTCCCAGCGTCAGGTGCCCGGTCGGCTTGACCCCGCTGAAGACCCGTGTCATCTCACTCCACCTCCTGGTCGGGGCCGCCGCCTTCGGCCGGCCGCCCCTCGGAGATCCGGAGGGAGATACGAGAACGGCCGCCGAGGCGGCGGCCGTTGAACGCATACGTGAGTCCGGCCGCCGTCAGGCGGCCCACCACAGATGGTTGCACGTACGCGAAGTCATGGCATCGAGGGTACGCCCACCGGGACCTGACGCAAGGGGGGACGGGGCCGAGTTGACACGTACCGGACCGATCCGTAGTGTTCTCCGGGTTGTCCGACGTGAGCGCCGACTCCGGTCGGTCCCCGGGCAGCCATTCCGCAGGTACCAACGGACAATCGGCGCCACGTCGTCGTATGTATTGCCGTGCGTATTTTCGGAATGCAGGAACGAAGCCCCCGATTAGCTCGGGAGCCGGGAATCCGCTAAAGTCTCACTCGTCGGAACGGCCCAAGGGCCGCGAGGACAAGCCCGGTTGACTGGGCGTCGGACCCCGAAGGGAACTGAGGGATCTGATAGAGTCGACAAAGCCGGAAGGCCGAAAGGCCGGAAAGCGCCGAGGAAATCGGATCGGAAAGATCTGGTAGAGTCGGGAACACCGAAGGGAAGCGCCCGGAGGAAAGCCGAGAGAGTGAGTCTCTCCGGTGAGTACGAAGGAAGCGTCCGTTCCTTGAGAACTCAACAGCGTGCCAAAAGTCAACGCCAGATATGTTGATACCCCGTCCGTCGGATGATTCCGATGGTCGAG